>CACAST010000006.1 GCA_902535185.1 uncultured Prochlorococcus sp. | reverse complement strand
AACAACTTTTCTGGTGATGGGATATTGACTGCACTTCAAATTTCTAAATATTGTAAAAAGAACAAAATTAATTTAAATGATTGGCTTAAAAGTAGTTTCGAACCTTTTCCTCAAAAACTAACTAATATTAAATTAGATTTTAATATTAATAAATTAAATCCAGAAAACAAAATCTTAATTGATGAATCTATAAAAAATTTTCAGGAAATATATTCGGACAATTGTAGAGTTTATATAAGACCTAGCGGTACAGAACCTGTAATGAGAGTTCTAGTGGAGGCCAAAAATCATAATAAAGTTAATTCTTTATCAAGCGAAATAACAAAAAAACTCATTTTAGAAATTGATAAAATAATGAATTAAATTTTTATGTAAATTTTTTCATAAATATCAAGTTGGTTAATAATAACATACCTTTCCCGATCAGTTTTAAATTTAATTGGATTAAAACTTTCGGAATAATTAAACTCTTTTTTATCTATTGTTTTAAATTGAAAATTACTTGATATGGTGCAATCCATATAGTTGAATAAATCCTTTACATCTGTTTTTATAAAAATTAGGGTCCCTTTTTGCAATGAATTTGAGAGCATATTAATAAATCCAGGCTGAATTACACGCCTTTTATAATGCCTCTTTTTAAACCAGGGATCAGGGAAATAAAAAGATATACTTTTTAGATTTTTGATAATAAATTTATTTTGGACATCATTCAAAATATTATTAGCGTTACCAAATATAAAATATAGATTTTTGATTTCTCTTTCAATCACTTTTAATTTAGCATTTTTGACTAATTTCTCACGGATTTCAATTCCTAAATAATTCCAACTGGTATTAACTAAAGCTAAATCAAATAGAAACTCACCAGCAGCACAACCTATATCCAAATGAAGATTCGATTCAGAATCACCAAACATTTCGCTCAAAGAAGGTATTTTCTCAATTTGATTGAAATTACTACTAAGGGGATTAACATGCTGTCTCATACAATTATCAATATATTCCTAGGCAATAATATAAGGATGCATAATATTCATAACTATGACAATAGTAATTTCAAAACTAACAGTTTGATGTTTAATTATTATGTGTTTAAAAAGAAAAAGTTTTGAACGTTTTTAATCAACTTTCTATTTGGCTCTCCTTTCAACTTTCAATAATTTTCCTTCTTGGTATTCCTGTTACTTTATCCTTCTGGTCAATTAAAAAAAGAAATAAAGCAGTTATTAAACTTCTATCAATTTATTGGAAAGTATCCATTTTATTTTTCATAAGCCTTCTACTTTTAATAGGAAAGTATAATTATGCTCTTTTGATAACAAATATTTCAACATTATTAATGACAGGTTCGGTTTGGTTTTGGAACGACATTAATGATGAATTAAGAGAATATGATTTTTCTTACTCCCTTACCACAATCACAAAAATATGGAGATGGACGATAACTTTTATATCTCTCAATTTCTTTATTCAGAGTTTACAAAACTTCAATTGCTTGTCTTTTATTAATTCGGATACGTGTGCAATATGGCTTCAGCCTTCTTCAAATTTATATACTGTTATAAAAAATTTATTTAATTTTTTCTTTGGAGCCAACTTTACCCAGACGATATCAAAATTCTTAGGATTATTTTCATTATTAATCTATATTTTAGGCCTTATTCAATGGTCAATAATCAAATTACCTAAAAATGGAAGAAACTCTTGCTTCTCAGAAAATGGCAAAAATTGATTTAATAAATAGTCTTGAAAAAATAAGTTCGGAGATACCTAATAGGATACTTAAACTAGAGGGATTCCTTCTAAAAGAAAATCAAAAAGAACAATTAGAAATAATTATTTTCAGAGGTTACAGTAGCTCAACAACTCATCCAATTGAAATAGATTCAGAAAAAAAAGTAATAACACTTACTTATATAATTACAAACTTTAAACTTTATAAAGCACCGTTCACAGGATCAGAAGAAAATTTTATAAGAGAAAATCAAAACCGATTTTTCTTTTTGAATCAAAAAAACTGGACTTAAATAAATTCTAAATTAATAATATTTGAACATCTTTTGCATAATTTTGTATTTTGGATTCCATTAAAAGTTTCTTTTTGATAATGCCAACATCTATCACATTTTTGACCTTGAGCTTTATTAATTTGAATTTTACCAAGTGCATTGTTATCAATAATCAGAGAATTATCCACCAAATTGGATACCACTTGGAAGTTAGAAACTATAAGCCAATCCCTAAATAAATCTACATCTTGATTTCCAAATTCTTTTAGCCAAGAAAGTGAATCTTTTAAAGCTTTATCTTCAGGCAAATAATTAACTTCAGTTTCCAAAGCTGCTCCAATTATTTGTTTGTTCCTACATCCTTCTATAGCCTTATTAATTTCAACTCTCAAATTTCTTAAATTTGAAACGTGCTCATCAAGTATTTGATTCTTCCATGACTGCGAAAAAATTGGCCATCCTCTTTGAAAGACTGATTTTTCTTTAGTTGAATATGGAATATTTTGCCAAATATCTTCAGCCATATGACAAAGCACTGGAGAAATAAGTACCGCTAAATTTTCAACAACTTTTGACATAACGAACTGACAAGATCTTCTCCTAAATTGTGATTTAGAACTTACGTATAACCTATCCTTCGCAATATCCAAGTAAAAATTTGATAGATCTACAACACAAAAACTTTGCAAAATTTGGAAGAATTTTGAAAATTCATAATTTTCATAAGCGTTTGATATTTGATCTGTAACCTCAACTAATCTGCCTAACATCCATTGATCTAAGAGAGGCAATTGATCAATTTCAAAACTATCAATCTTAGGATCATAATCATGAATATTTCCTAGAAGATATCTTGCAGTATTACGAACTTTTCTATAAACGTCCGAAAGTTGCTTGAGTATATTTGAACCAATTGGAACATCTACCGAATAATCTACAGAGCTTACCCATAGTCTTAAAACATCAGCACCATAGGCAGGATCAGTTTTTTTATTATTACCTCCATTAATAATTATATTTGGATCAACAACATTTCCTAAAGATTTGCTCATTTTTCTTCCATTTTCATCAAGCGCAAAACCATGAGTTAGAACTTTCTTATATGGAGGTTTATTATTGACTGCAACAGATGTTAGCAAAGAAGACTGAAACCATCCTCGATGTTGATCTGAACCCTCTAAATAAAGATCTGCTGGATACTTTAATTCAGTTCTTAGTTCACATACTGCGGCCCAGCTAGATCCCGAATCGAACCAGACGTCCATTGTATCTGTTCCTTTTTTCCATAGATCCGATTCTTTTGCATAATTTTCTGGCAAAAGATTCTTAACATCCCAATCCCACCAAATATCTGCTCCATGTTCACTAAAAAGTTCTTGAATATGATTAATTATCTCTTTGTTAAGAAGAATCTCATTACCATTTTTTCTATAAAAAACTGGAATAGGTACTCCCCATGACCTTTGTCTAGAAATACACCAATCTCCTCTACCTACAACCATAGAATAAATTCTTTTCTTTCCAGTCTCTGGCATCCATTCAACATCTTCGATTGCCTTTAATGCAGATGATCTAAAGCCATTTACAGATGCAAACCATTGTTCTGTTGCCCTAAAAATAGTTGGTTTTTTGGTTCTCCAATCATATGGATATCTATGCTTATAATTTTCTTGTAATAGAAGCAAATTATTTTCTTTTAAATTTTCAATAATTAAATCATTGGCATCTTTCAGGACATTTGATCCTTTGAACTGACCAGAATATTCATTTAAGTTACCTTTTTCATCAACAACACATGTTATTGGTAAATCATATTTTTGACCAACATTAAAATCATCTATCCCATGACCAGGCGCAGTATGAACAATTCCAGTCCCTGATTCTGTAGTGATATAATCTCCCCCAATTACAATTCTGCAATTTTTATTCTTAGAGGGATGTTGATATTCAATATTTTCCAATTTGGAGCCTTTAACCTCTAAAAGCACCTTGAAATCTTTATTAAATTTCTTACTTATTTCAGAAGATAAATCCTCAGCAAAAAGGTAAATTTTCTTCTCTTCGTCGATAGCAAAAACGTACTTTATTTTAGGATTTACTGCAACTGCTTCATTTGCAGGTATAGTCCAAGGAGTAGTAGTCCAAATAGTTATGAAAGAATTATTTTGAAAAAAATCTTTTTTTATATCAAGGTTTTCTTGGATGAAATTTAATAGGATTTCCTCAGTTATTTTAGTGATTTTTAATGAAACATAAATACTTTTTGAATAATGTTCATCAGGGTATTCTAATTCCGCTTCTGCAAGAGCAGTCCTTGAACTTGGACTCCAATGCACAGGTTTAAGTCCTCGGTATATGTATCCATTTAAAAACATTTTCCCAAATACTCCAATCTGAGCAGATTCGTAACTTTTCTTAAGAGTTAAGTAAGGGTTATTCCAATCTCCCCATATGCCCCACCTTTTGAAACCCTCCTTCTGATTATTAATTTGGATATGGGCATAATCTGTTGCTTTTTTTCTTAAATTTAGAGTGTCAAGATTCTTTCTTTCATCAGATTTTAAATTCTGAAGAACTTTTAATTCAATAGGTAATCCATGACAGTCCCAACCGGGTACGAAATGAACCCTAAACCCTCTTAAGGTTTTGTACTTATTTATTATGTCTTTTAAAACTTTATTAAGGGCATGACCCATATGAAGTGATCCATTTGCATAAGGAGGGCCATCATGTAATGTAAATATTTCGCCTGAATTGCTGGAACCTAATTTGAAATCAATATCATTGTTAGCCCAAAAATTCTGAATCTCGGGTTCCCTTACAACTGAGTTAGCACGCATTGAGAAGTCAGTTTTTAATAAATTTAAAGTTTCTTTATAAGAAAAGTCTGATTTTTGTTCTTTGCTATTTTGAGATTTCATACGACGATATAAGAAATATTGGTGATCAAAAGAATTATTTAAATAAATCTAGTTCATTATATTCTTTCTTAATTGACCTGTAGTTTTTTGGGATGTTTAAATAACCAATTTATTTGAATTTAGACTTTTATATTATCATTTTTTATCATTTCTTACCCACTTTTTTTGGGTTGTATTTTTATTATTGCTACCAAAATTAAGAAAATTTGAAGGTTTCATGAAATCACCAAATACCAGATTAATAGATTCTAATATTTTCGAAAAGTTATTTTTAAACTCCAAAAAGGTAGTTAATTTTTTCTTTTCTTTATCTGTCAATTGGTACCATCTAGATAAAAAAAGCTCCACTAAATAAAAAATAACTAGTACAGTTAAAAAAAGGAAAATTACAAAAAACGATTCATCTAATGTTTTATTTTTAACCACTAATATCAAACCTATTAATAAATTTAAAAAAGCTTTTATTAAGTCTTTTGGTTTGCCGAGCTCAAGATAAATAATCGGTACAGTTAGAAAAATGGTCCCAATTACAATATAAAAAGCTCCCAAATAAAATATTAAAGTACTCATTAAATTAGCTACTTAATTAAATTATAAGAGTAGATATGGATAAGCAAACTATCTATCAGAATTCCCTTAAGTGCGGTCGGGGAGACTTGAACTCCCACACCCGAAGATACGAGTACCTAAAACTCGCGCGTCTACCAATTCCGCCACGACCGCTCAAATAAAATAATAATTGAAGGAGGTATATTTTAAAAATTTTTTTTCTCAAGATGATTAATTTGACACATTAAAATAAAATTAAAAATCTCTTAAAAGAAATTTTTTATGTTTGAACAAGCAATCATCTGTGAAAATTAGTTATATTATTTAAAGAATAAAAGAAACGATTTCAAACTTAACCAGTAAAAATACAACGAAAAATACTAATTCTTCCAAAACATTTAATTGGCAAAAAGAGATTAAAAATTATGTAGATCCGCCAAGTTTTTGGAATCCAACATTAGGTCTATTTTTTGGTGGTTATTTTCTTGCTTTTCTAAGCATATGGCAATGGTATAGAGGTGTTTGGCCTCTACCTATACTGGTAGCTACTGCTTTTTTAGCTTTACATATTGAAGGTACTGTTATTCATGATGCCTGTCATAAAGCTGCTCATCCAGTTCCTTGGATAAATCAAGCAATGGGTCATGGCTCAGCAATTTTATTGGGGTTTAGCTTTCCAGTTTTTACGAGAGTTCATTTACAACATCATATTCACGTAAATCACCCCAAAAATGATCCAGATCATATTGTCAGTACTTTTGGTCCAATTTGGCTAATTGCTCCAAGATTTTTTTATCATGAGGTGTTTTTCTTTCAAAGAAAACTTTGGCGAAAATATGAATTACTTCAATGGGGAATTGAAAGATCCATTTTCATAACAATTATTTTGGCAGGTTTGAAATTTGACTTTATGAATTTAATTTATAATTTATGGTTCGGCCCAGCATTAATGGTGGGAGTCACTTTAGGAATATTTTTTGATTATTTACCACATAGACCATTTCGATCAAGAAATAAATGGATAAATTCTCGAGTTTATCCAAGCAAATTTATGAATTTATTAATAATGGGACAAAATTACCATCTCATTCATCATCTTTGGCCTTCGATTCCTTGGTTTGAATACAAAATAGCTTATGAAAAAACTAAGCCTTTATTGGATAAAAAAGGTTCCCCTCAAAGGGTTGGGATATTTGAAAGTAAAGAAGACATTTTTAACTTTATTTATGATTTATTAATAGGTGTAAGGAGTCATAGCAAAAAGAGGGGGAAAATAAGAAAAATCATAAATTTATATCCAGGTTTTAAAATAAAAAAATTTTTATTAAAGATAGTCAACAAAACATTTATTGGAAGCAACTAACTTACTCATTCATTAATAATTTTTGGTACTTTAAAATATTTATTTTCTTTCGATGGACCCAATTCTAAAAGTTCTTCATTGCAATCAGAATTTTTCTTTTCGTCTTTTCTAAATACATTTACAACCTCTATAGCTCTCGTTGTACAGGGGACAGCATCTGTATCAATTTTTTCAAGTTGTCTTATATAATCCAATATCTTTTCTAATTGTTCTGCATGATTATTAATTTCATTCTCGTTAAGTTCTAATCTCGCTAAATGAGCAACTTTTTTTACTTCTTCTTTAGTTATTTTTGTCATACCTTTAATATCTTTCTTATTAAATAATAGTTTATTAAGAACAACTTATTTAGATATCCTTTGAATTTTAAATAATTTAAAAAAATCATCACATCTTTTTGAAAATCAATAATAATTAATAGCCTTAATTATTTTTCTCAGCTAAATATGTTATTAGATAGATATTGAAAAATAGAAGAAGAATTATTTCCAAAAAATTTTTTTTATCGGCACTCTAAACTTGTTGCTCCTGATTTAATAGGCTGTCACCTCATAAAAAAAAATAATGAGATAGATCAAGTTAAAGGGGTTATTGTTGAAACTGAAGCTTATTCACAGGAAGAAGAGGCTTGTCATGGCTACCGCAAAATGACTGAATCAAACAAATCATTATTTGGTAAACCTGGCACATTTTATATTTACAAATCTTATGGCATTCATCATTGTTTAAACATAGTTACTGATAAAGAAAATTTTGCTAGTGGTGTTTTGATAAGATCAGTTTCTATCTCTAATAAGAATGAAAGATTAGCTTCTGGACCTGGTCTAGTAACTAGAACATTCAGTGTAGACATTTCATTTAACTCACTTGAAGTTCTTAAAAATAAATCTTTATGGATTTCTCCAAGAGACTCTATTATTGATGAAAAAGATCTTATTCAAACTACGAGAATTGGCATATCAAAGGCAAAAAATATAAAATGGCGATGGTATCTCAAAAATAGTAGGAGTGTAAGTAAAAGATTAAAAGGTGACCGAACACCTAAATTACAATAATCATTTATCTTTTTTAAGCATAATGCAAATTTGGCCTCATAAACATATCCACACACTAGCTAATTTTTCAATTAAGGATTATGAGTCAGTATTTGAATTAGCTAATAGATTTGATGCACTAAAGAATGCAGGAACAAAAAAGATTCCGGCCTTACAAGGGACTTTGGTAACGTCTTTATTTTTTGAAGCTAGTACAAGAACAAAAAATAGTTTTGAGCTTGCAGCAAAAAGACTTTCTGCTGATGTCCAAACGTTTGCGCCATCCTCCAGCTCTTTAACAAAAGGCGAAACAATAATTGATACAGCCATAACTTATTCTGCTATGGGGGCGGATACATTAGTTATCAGACATTCATCAAGTTACATAACCTTTGAGATCGCAAAAAAACTTGATGCAATAAATTCCAAGACTTCGGTTCTTAATGCGGGAGATGGATTACATAGTCATCCAAGCCAAGGATTGCTTGACATTTATACATTAATAAAATTCTTTTCCCAAAAAAAACTGAATCCAAAGGTTTTAAATTCCAAAAGAATTTTAATAATTGGAGACGTTAATCATTCAAGGGTTGCTAGGTCAAATCTCTGGGCTCTGAGTGCATTCGGCGCAGATATAATCTTATGTGGTCCTAAGACATTAATACCTGATGAATTTATCAATTTTTTAAAAAACCCCGGGCCAAATCAAACAGAAGATCCTGTTAAATCGAGAGGTTCCATAACAATTTCTAGATCATTGGAAGAATCAATAAAAATTGCAGATGCGATTATTGTTTTAAGACTCCAGAAAGAGAGAATGATGGAAAATTTACTAAGTAGCATAGATACATATAGTTTGGATTATGGCTTAACTCCAGAGAAATTATCTTTAAATAATAAAGAAATTCCAATTCTACATCCTGGTCCCATTAACAGAGATATTGAAATCAGTAGCAAAGTTGTAGATCGATATCCTAATTGCTTAATTAATAATCAAGTTGCAAATGGTATCCCTATAAGAATGGCTTTGCTTTATCTATTACAAAAACACAAAAAGTAAATTTATAGCAACTTAAGACTTTCAGTAAAGAAACCATAAAATAATCCCAATCTTAAAGAATCTAATAAAAGTAGTAAAAATTTCTTTTTTCTTTCAAATCTAAAATTTCTTCTTAAAACTATTAAAAACTCAATAAAAACTACTGATAAGAAAGCGGCTACAGGATCCATGAGTTCCACAACGGCACTTACCATACCAAGAGAACTTCCAAAAAAGTAGCCGATTAGAAGTGTAATCAATGATATTGAATATCTTCTCCATGGATTATTAGCCCAAATACTTACTGTCTGAATATTTTCCACAATTTTTAGTTGAAATTTTGTCTTTTGAGGTTTAACAACCATTTTGCATTAAATTAAGCCGCTTCAGAGTTTGATTGAATTTTAGTATTTCCTTCTGTTAATTCAAGTAATGCTTCTAACTGAGCCATTAATCCTCTTAATTCACCTGGTTCAGGGAAAAGGTCATCTTCTATTATTCCTAAATGCATTTCTCTGAGCTCTTGCCTTAAATATCGTATGTGACTAATGACTTGCTCTCTTTTTGTTTGCGACATGATATGAATTAATTTAAAATATTTTAAAAAAGAATATTTTTTAAAAGAAGATTTTACATATTTATGATTGAGAATGAAGATAAATGACCTAACAACAATTTAAAAAGATTATGAAAATTGAAAATTATCATATCCTCGAAAATATGCACTTAATTCTTATTTCAATTTTAAATAATTACTTGAGGCTTTATTATTAGAATATATTGACTTTACTCAATATGAAATTTATTTCTGAAAATAAAATAAGTGAGGAACTATTAAATTCTTTTGATGAAGAGATGACCCATGAGCTCGCAAAAAGACTTGAGGAAGATAATTATAATACACCATTTGATGGTTTAAAAGACTGGCACTTACTAAGGGCTCTTGCAATAAATAGACCCGAATTAACAACTAATTATACCCATCTCCTCGATCAGGAACCTTTCGATGAAAACTAAAAGTAAGGACTCCAAAATAAAGGTTCTTTTATTAATAACTGGAAGTATCGCAGCTGTACGAATTCCATTATTAGTTAGCCAATTAACGAAAGAAAATTATGAAATAAGATGCGTTTTATCAAAAAATGCAGAAAAATTAATAAAGCCTCTTTCTCTTTCTACTCTAAGTAGAAACCCGTGCATTTTAGAAGATGATCAATGGTCAAATAGTCAATCAACTCCTCTTCACATAGAACTAAGTAATTGGGCTGATATTTTAATCATTGCGCCTTTAACAGCGACAACGTTAGCAAAATGGGTAACTGGAAATGCAGATGGATTGATCCCAACCATCTTAATAGCAAATATAAAGCCAATTATTGTTGCACCAGCAATGAATACACAAATGTGGCTAAATAAAGCTGTCCAAAAAAATTATGAGAATTTACAAAATTACGAAAATGTTTTGTCTTTGCAACCTAGTGAAGGCCTCTTAGCATGTGATGCTATTGGCATCGGTAAGATACCTCCAAATGATCTAATCCAATTAGCTCTTGAATTTATAGCTTCACACAAACACAATGAATATCGCAAAGATTTAATTAATAAAGAAATTTTAATAACCGGAGGGTGTACCTCAGAGAAAATTGACGCCGCAAGACACATTACTAACAAAAGTTCTGGAGCTATGGGCCTACTTCTTTCTCAAGTAGCGAGGTTCAGAGGAGCACAAGTAAAATATGTTCATGGGCCTCTGAAAATAGATAAGAATCTTACTGATGGAATAAAAAGATATGAAATTGAAAATAGTGTTGATTTAATTAGGGCACTTAATAATGAAATATCAAATTGCGATTATTTTTTCATGAATGCAGCAGTATCTGATTTCAAAGTAACTTCTGATACATCAGCTAAAATTCCAAAAAATCAAATTAATGCTCATTTGAATCAAAACTTTGAGCTTGTCCCAGATATTTTAAAAACAATTAGTAAATCAAAAAAAGATAACCAAGTTTTTGTAGGCTTTTGTGCTTTTACAGGATCTATTGAAGAAGCACGAATGACAATTAAAGAAAAGATTATCGAAAAGGGTTGTGATTATCTATTCGCAAATCCAATTGATCTTGAAGGCCAAGGATTTGGCTTTTTGGCAGAAAATGAAGGTTGGTTATTCGATACTAAAAATATGGAACACTACATTAAAAAAACATCAAAAATTGATTTAGCAAATAAATTAATAACCCAAATTATTTCATTAAAAAAATAAAAAAAAATTTTTTAATTTGTATTTTTTTGTAATCTTAATCATTAAAAATAATGTTATAGCTTAAAATAATTCCAGTTTTTTAAAATCTAAAAAGCTACGGGTTGTTTCGAGGATTTAATAGTCCCATCTTTTATGGTCCTTTCCCTTGTAATATCCGTACTGAACTTATTAGATGACCTTTAATCTATCGTCACAGAACTTTACTGCAACTTTAATTATGAGAATTCGTTCTTTCTTAGCTTTTGTTATTTCAATTTGTATAACTTTTGCTTTCGTGCCTGTTAAAACATTTGCTTTTTCTGAAAGAGGAAATGCACAATTCACCGATGTTGTTAACACAGGAAAAGCTAATGATTGCCCTACATTAGACTCATCTCTTGTTGGATCAATATCTCTAGGGAATGGAGATAGCCTTAAAGGAATATGCATGCATCCAACAGAAGTTTATGTAAAAGTGCCAGGGACAAAACGAAAAGCTGCAGAATTTGTTTCAACAAAAATTATTAGTCCTAGAAATAACACCACAGTGACAGAAGTTTATGGAGATATAGATTCAGGAACTTTCACCGAAAAAGGTGGTATTGATTTTCAACTTATTACTGTATTAACTCCTGGTGGTTTAGAGGTGCCATTTGCATTTTCAGCAAAAGATCTTACAGCTGATTTACCTTCATCTATTGAGCCAGGCACTGAGGTTAGTGGTTCAACATTCACGCCTAATTACAGAACAGGTGATTTTCTAGATCCTAAGGCAAGAGCTAAAAATACTGGTGTTGAATATGCTCAAGGTTTAGTTGCATTAGGAGGAGATGACGAAGAACTTGCAAAAGAAAATATTAAAGTTGATGTAAACGGTACTGGCGTTATTACTCTTTCAATCAACAATGTAGATCCTGACACAGACGAATTTGCTGGCACTTTTGAAGCTATCCAACCTTCAGATACAGATATGGGTTCAAAGGATCCACTTGATGTAAAAATAATTGGGGAGCTTTACGGAAGAAAAGCATAAATCATACTTAAGAGAAAAAGGGGGTAAAACCCCTCTTTTTTTTTCAAAATTTTTCTTTATCAATTTAAAAAATGGAATTACAACAAAAAACCAAAAAAGATACTAATGGACTAATACCGCCATATGGAGGGCAACTAAAAAATTTAATTATCAAAGATAAAAACCTTAAAAATGATCTCATCTCTCAAGCTACTTATGAGTTTGAATGTAGTGAGAGAAATGCATGCGATGTAGAACTTTTGATGGTTGGAGCTTTTTCTCCATTGGAAGGTTTTATGGATGAAAGTAACTATAATTCGGTAATTAAAAAAAATAGAAATGCAAACGGGTTGCTTTTTGGCTTGCCCATTGTATTTGATTCAAATAATGAAAAAGTAAAAGCTGGAGAGACAATATTACTTACTTATAAAAAACAAAAAATAGCAGTTTTAGAAGTTAGCTCTAAATGGGAGCCAGACAAATCCTCAGAAGCTAAACTTTGTTATGGTACTAATTCTTTAGATCATCCTGCTGTTAAGATGATTTTTAACGAGAGAGGGAGATTTTATATAGGAGGAAGAGTTTATGGTTTCGAACTTCCAATTAGAGAATTCCCCTGCAAAACCCCAGAAGAAGTTAGATCTTCACTGCCCTCCAATCACGATGTAGTTGCATTTCAATGCAGAAATCCTATTCATAGAGCACATTATGAATTATTTACTACTGCCTTACTTTCAGATAACGTCTCCTCTAACTCAGTTGTTTTAGTTCATCCAACTTGTGGACCAACTCAACAAGATGATATCCCTGGAAAAGTTAGATATTTGACCTATAAAGAATTAGAAGAGGAAATATCTGATGAAAGAATAAAATGGGCTTTTTTACCTTATTCAATGCATATGGCAGGGCCAAGAGAAGCTCTTCAACATATGATTATCAGAAGAAATTATGGCTGCACCCACTTTATTATTGGTAGAGATATGGCTGGCTGTAAGTCTTCATCAACTGGTGAAGATTTTTATGGTCCATATGACGCCCAGAATTTTGCGAATAAGTGTGCAGATGAATTGATGATGCAAACTGTTCCTTCAAAAAATTTAGTTTATACCAAGGAAAAAGGATACATAACAGCTGAAGAAGCTAAAGAATTTAATTATGAAATTATGAAACTTAGTGGTACTGAATTTAGAAAGAAATTAAGGAATGGCGAACCAATTCCTGAATGGTTTGCATTCAAAAGTGTAGTAGATGTTCTAAGAAGCTCTTAATATTGTTTTATTATTAGTATTATAGATTTAATAAAGATTTTTTATCGTGAACAAACGTTGGAGAAACGTAGGACTTTATGTCCTAGCTGTTATTACTGTAATTTTTATTGGTACTTCAGTTTTTGATAAACCTAGTACTGAAAGCTCTACAAAGACCTTGAGATATAGTGATTTTATAGAGGCAGTACAAGATAAAGAAATAAGTAGAGTTCTAATATCTCCAGATAATGCTACAGCTCAAGTTGTTGAAAATGATGGGAGCAGATCTGAGGTTAATTTAGCCCCTGACAAAGATTTATTAAAAATACTGACTGAGAATAATGTAGATATAGCTGTAACTCCTACAAAATTAGCCAACCCATGGCAGCAGGCTATAAGTAGCTTAATTTTCCCAATTCTTTTGATTGGAGGCCTATTTTTTCTTTTCAGAAGATCCCAAAGTGGTAATGCTGGGGGTGGCAACCCTGCCATGAGTTTTGGTAAAAGCAAAGCTAGATTGCAAATGGAACCCTCTACACAAGTAACTTTTTCAGATGTTGCTGGTGTTGAAGGTGCAAAATTAGAACTCACAGAAGTAGTAGATTTTCTTAAGAGTCCAGATAGATTTACCGCAGTCGGAGCAAAAATTCCAAAAGGAGTTCTTCTTGTTGGCCCTCCTGGTACAGGAAAAACATTACTAGCAAAAGCAGTAGCTGGAGAAGCAGGTGTACCTTTTTTCTCAATATCTGGTTCAGAATTTGTAGAGATGTTTGTTGGGGTTGGAGCTAGTAGAGTTAGAGATCTTTTTGAACAAGCTAAAAAGAACGCTCCTTGTATTGTGTTTATTGATGAAATAGATGCAGTTGGTAGACAAAGAGGAGCTGGTATGGGCGGAGGAAATGATGAAAGAGAGCAAACATTAAATCAACTCTTAACCGAAATGGATGGTTTTGAAGGTAATTCAGGAATAATAATAGTTGCTGCAACCAACAGACCAGATGTCTTAGATTCAGCGTTAATGCGTCCTGGAAGATTCGATAGGCAGGTAACAGTAGATCGGCCAGATTATGCTGGAAGATTGCAGATATTAAATGTTCATGCAAAAGATAAAACTCTTTCAAAAGACGTTGATTTAGACAAAGTTGCCAGAAGAACACCAGGATTTACTGGTGCAGATTTAGCTAATCTTTTAAATGAAGCAGCAATACTAGCAGCTAGAAAAGATTTAGATAAAGTAAGTAACGATGAAGTCGGTGATGCCATTGAAAGAGTTATGGCTGGCCCAGAAAAGAAAGATAGAGTCATCAGTGATAAGAAAAAAGAACTAGTTGCTTACCATGAAGCTGGTCATGCACTCGTCGGAGCATTAATGCCTGATTATGATCCAGTAGCAAAAGTCTCTATTATTCCAAGAGGTCAAGCTGGGGGTCTAACCTTCTTTACTCCAAGTGAAGAAAGAATGGAATCTGGTCTTTACTCTCGTTCTTACCTTCAAAATCAAATGGCTGTAGCTCTTGGTGGAAGAGTTGCTGAAGAAATAGTCTATGGCGAAGAAGAGGTAACAACCGGAGCTTCAAATGATCTACAACAAGTTGCCAATGTAGCAAGACAAATGATCACTAAATTCGGTATGAGTGACAAAATTGGTCCAGTCGCTCTAGGTCAATCTCAAGGTGGAATGTTTCTCGGAAGAGATATGAGTTCTACAAGAGACTTCTCTGAAGACACAGCTGCAACAATTGATGTAGAGGTTTCAGAACTTGTTGATGTTGCCTATAAGAGAGCTACAAAAGTTTTAACAGACAATAGAACTGTTCTTGACGAAATGGCTCAAATGCTAATTGAAAGAGAAACTATAGATACCGAAGATATCCAAGACTTGCTCAACCGCTCAGAAGTAAAAGTCGCAAACTATATTTAACGCGGAATTTTAAATTTTTAATGAATAATAAAGAGGATTCTTTTTCGGTGTCTCTGAAAATTAATTCTTTTTTTTTACTTATAAAACCTGAAGATAATATTTACTCAAATACCTCTATAAGAAATTCATTTTTTGAAGAATTAGAAAACTTAGTAAAATTAGGATTAAAGAATATTGAAATAAGTTGGTCTAACAACGAAAATTGGTTCGATTTTGTATCCGATATCAAAATTAAATATCCAAGAATTAATTTAGGCTCCGCCTCCATAGTTAATAAGCAATCAATAGAAGATTCTTTAAAAATTGGATTAAATTTTTCGATGATGAAATTTTGGGATAAAGATCTTTTCAATTTTGCGCTGTCAAAAAATTATTTATTAATTCCTGGAATTAATAACTTAAAAGATCTTAAGGAAGCGATAGATTTAAATTGCAACATTATCAAAATTTACCCAATAAAAAGTAAAGATAGTTCGATAAATATACTCAACTATAAAAATGTTGATTTTATTGCTGCTGGAGGACTATCAATCAATGATTTGAAAACTTATAAATCTTTAGGATATAAAGCAGTTGTAATTGGAGATAAAGCTATCAAAAATAAAAAATTTGATCCAAAAATATATGAATGGCTCAAAAATAATTAAGTTAAGGATAAATATAATTTATTCAACAAAACTACTACTTATTTATTAATTCACATTGAGCATGATTTAGAAGCAAATGATCAGCAAGTACTAAAGCTACCATTGCATCAACCATGGGAACTGCTCTTGGTAGAACGCATGGATCGTGTCTCCCTTTTGCTTTCATAAGTACTTCTTTACCTTCAGCATTTACTGTTTTCTGTTCTTTTCCGATGGTTGCTGTAGGTTTAAAAGCTATCTTCATCTCGATATTTTCACCATTACTTATTCCGCCCTGTATACCTCCTGAATTGTTTGATGTTGTTCTTAACTTACTAATATCTTCAGACTTGATGAAGGCATCATTATGTTCGCTTCCTTTTAAATAAGTACCAGAGAAACCTGAACCTATTTCAAAGCCTTTCGTGGCAGGCAAAGACATCAAAGCCTTTGCTAAATCAGCTTCTAATTTATCAAAAACAGGCATTCCAAGACCAGAGGGAACATTTCTTACTAGACACTCAATAACACCGCCGCAAGAGTCTCCTTGACGCTTTAATTCCTTAATTCTCTCGATCATTTCTGTTGATACCTTTTCATCAGGACATCTAACAATATTAGAATCTATTTTTTCAAGAGAAATCTTCTCTTTATTTATATCAGAATCAATATCATGTATACGCTTTACCCAAGATAGTATTTCAGTGTTACAGAAGGTTTTTAATAATTGTTTTGCTACAGCACCAGCAGCTACTCTCCCAATTGTTTCTCTAGCAGAAGCTCTTCCACCGCCAGAACTTGCCTGAATTCCATATTTCAGATGATATGTACCATCTGCATGGGAAGGTCTAAATACCTGCTCCAAATTATTATAATCTCCTGGTCTTTGATCCTTATTTCTTACCAACATTGCTATAGGAGTTCCAAGTGTTAACCCTTCCTTTATCCCACTTAATATTTCAATTTTATCTTCTTCATTTCTGGGTGTTGTAATGTCACTTTGGCCAGGTCTGCGCCTATCTAATTCATTTTGTACCAGATTTATATCTATTTTTAACTTAGGTGGACATCCATCAAGGATAACTCCTACTGCACCACCATGTGATTCTCCAAAAGTACTAACGCGAAAAATTTTTCCAAAACTACTACTCATAGAAATATCAAATGTTTTATCTATATATAAACATTATATGAAACCAATTGAAAATTAAACAAAAAAAAGCCTCCAAAAAGGAGGCTTGTTAGTTTAAGAACTTTAAGCTTAACCGATAGCTGGAGCTGAAAGAGCTACTGTTGTAGACTCAGCTGCTGCTAGATCAAGTGGGAAGTTGTGAGCGTTACGCTCGTGCATTACTTCCATACCTAGGTTTGCTCTGTTAAGAACGTCACCCCATGTAGGAACAATCTTACCGTTTGCATCAACAACTGACTGGTTGAAGTTGAAACCGTTAAGGTTGAATGCCATTGTGCAGATACCCATTGAAGTTAACCATACACAAACAACTGGGAATACAGCTAGGAAGAAGTGAAGACTTCTGCTGTTGTTGAAACTTGCATATTGGAAGATCAAACGACCGAAGTAGCCATGAGCTGCAACGATGTTGTATGTTTCTTCTTCTTGTCCAAACTTGTAACCATAGTTCTGAGATTCTGTCTCAGTTGTTTCTCTGATTAGAGATGAAGTAACAAGTGAACCATGCATAGCTGAGAATAAAGATCCTCCGAACATACCAGCAACACCAGCCATATGGAATGGGTGCATAAGAATGTTGTGCTCTGCTTGGAAAACAAACATGAAGTTGAATGTTCCAGAGATACCTAGAGGCATTCCGTCAGAGAATGAACCTTGACCGAATGGGTATACAAGAAATACTGCGAAAGCTGCTGAAACTGGTGCAGAGTATGCAACACAGATCCAAGGACGCATACCTAAACGATATGAAAGCTCCCACTGTCTTCCCATGTATGCTGAGATACCAATTAGGAAGTGGAAAATTACAAGCTGGTAAGGACCACCGTTGTATAACCACTCATCTACAGTAGCTGCTTCCCAAATTGGGTAGAAGTGTAGACCAATAGCGTTAGAAGAAGGAACAACTGCACCTGAGATGATGTTGTTTCCATATAGGAATGAACCAGCAACTGGCTCTCTAATTCCGTCGATGTCTACTGGTGGTGCTGCGATGAATGCAACGATGAAGCAAGCCGCTGCTGTAAGTAGGCATGGAATCATTAAGACGCCGAACCAACCAACATAAATTCTGTTGTTAGTTGATGTTACCCACTCACAAAACTGTGGCCAACCTTTTAACAGCGAAGAACGCTGCTGCTGAATAGTTGTCATGAGTTCGTAAAGTATGTCTCTAAAGTGAGACGTGTAAATAAAAACGGAAAAAAGATTCCGCTTCGAAGATTTTAGACCAAAATCGCTAAAAATGTGTAAATATTTTTTCTTTAAGTAAACTTATTTTTTGGAAAACAGGAGAAAAGAACTTCCATGTCTTAAGATTTTCTTTGTTATTGAGGATTCAACTTGGTAATAATCGAATGGCTTCTTAACGGAAAAAGATCTAGAGAGGTAGTTTCCATAAGAGAGGCTAAGCATAGAAGACTGCAATTAGAGGCTTTTGGAGCTGTTATTTATTGGAGTGAAAGAATTTAGGTTTTTAAGGTTTAAAAATTAGAAAAAAAAATAAAAGTACTAAATATTAAATAAACTTATCTATAGCATAAAAAATCCTTATTAGTTTTCAACGATTTATTGCTCTGGTTTCTTAATTTAGAAACTTTCAAACTCTTGAACCCATTGTTTTTTGGAACAAATCACTTCTTTTTTTGTATAGCTCATGGCAATTTTTTTTTCCTTATAAGCAACTTCTCCAATAAAAACAGGCCAAATCAATTGATCCTGTTCATATTTGTGGATTATTCCTTGGCTATCCAGAAATAATGGATCTCCTTTTTTAATCATTTTCCAATCTTGGTTTATTCTCTCAGGATGAATTATGCCATCAATATCTCCCTTTTCATCTCTTGGATAATCTATACTACCCTGATGAACGTGAACCACTAATTCCTTTGGAAGTTCTATAAGTTTATTTTTTAATTTATCTATCTCTTCCCTTAGGGAGCTAATTATTAGAGAAAATCTATTTATGATATTTTGATCATAAAAATTTTGTGCGACAGCTCCTATTTCAATAACTAAACCACATGGCCAAGCTTCTACAAGAAAGCCAGTTTGGGCTTTATCTTTTTCGTGTAAATAAATAGGTAATCCAAATTTGTTCTGTAGTAGTGCAGCTAAACAAAAATCTTTGGATCTCCTCCCATACATAACAATGCTTGTTCCCATATTTGCATTAGTAGTGTGCAAATCAATTGCAATTTGACAGGGTTTAGATCCGTCAATTCCAAATTCATCTACTAAAAAATTGGCTCTATTAGTTTCATAAAAGCTATTCTTGTGTTGATCAAAATTCTCACTTTCTTTAAAAGATCTATTTAAATCTACATCTACATATCTGCAACCTTTTTCATAGGCAGCAGGATTACCTATGATGTACTCATACTCAATACCATTATTTAAACTATTTTCCTCTCTATTAAATTGCTTAACAGCCCAAACAGGATTAATTTCATTACCATGAGTGCCTGAAACGATAAGTATTCTTTGAACAGTCATTTTTTCTTTAAAATTAAAATTTTATGCAAAATAAATACCTTATAAAGGCCTCCAGAAAATTCTGGTTTTGGTTTTGGACCCAATTAATGAATGGCTTCGCGCCATCAGATTTACATGGTAATTATAAAAGGCCTAAAGGTATAACCATTAATAGTGAATACGATATTAATAATATGAATGGACAAATTTATTTATTAGTAGGTCATTCTTGTCCATGGTGTCAAAGAACTTTACTCGTACACGAAATAAAAGATTTATCTAAAAAAGTTAAAGTAATTTTTTTAAAGGCAGATGTTGAGCATGGCGAATGGATTTTCAATACAAAGATTAAGGGATGTATAAGACTTTCAGACCTTTACAAAAAAGCTAATAAAAAAATTATTTTTAGAGCGACATTACCTATTTTAATTAGCTTTGTAAAAGATGAAGTAAATATTCTGTCTAATGAAAGTTCACAGATTATAAGAATACTCAATTCAATAAAAAGTGAATCGAAATATCAGGCATTAAGTATTAAAGATGGTAATCAAAAATTTTTAGACTTAATTAGTAACAGCATTAATGATGGCGTATATAAATGTGGTTTCGCCAGAAACCAGTCAGCTTACGAAAAAGCAAGTAAAAATCTTTTCGCAGCTATAAATGAAATTGAAAATTTACTACAGAAAAATGAAGGGGACTGGATATTTGGAGAAGAGTTAACCTACGCAGATATTTACCTTTTTCCAACGCTTATAAGATGGGAGTTGGTATATAGCAAACTTTTCAAATGTACTGAACAAGAACTATCAAGTTTTGAAAAGATTATTGAATGGAGATTAAAATTCTTTAAATTATCTAACGTAAAAAGGACATGCTTCGACAATGAATGGAAAAAAGATTACTACAAAGCTTTATTCCCTTTAAACCCAAATCAAATAACCCCAGTTTTGCCATCGCTAAAGGAAATAATTAAAGTAGAGACCTAAAAAAATAAATAAATCAATTTCAAAAAAAAATGATGTTGTAATGAACACTTATTTAGTTCATAGATAATGCAATTTCATTAGAAATTAACTATGTTATGTATGTCTACTAAAGTACGAAAAGCTTAAAATGAAATCCATTGACGAACACATCCAAAAAGATCAATCGGAAATCGAATCTGCAAAAGCAGAGGGCAATCTTCCAAAGGTCAGACATTTAACTGAAGAGCTAAAAGAACTCGAAGAGTATAAGGATCATCATCCAGATGATAAACATGACCCTAATGCTTTAGAATTATTCTGCGATGCCAACCCGGATGAACCAGAATGTCTTGTTTATGATGATTAAGTTTTCTTTTGATTGATATTGCACAATAAAAAAGGGCTCTCATAGCCCTTTTTTTTATTTATTAAATTCTATTAATAATCTCTATTAAAGTCGGATGGACTCCCTGTAAGAGAACATACAACTGATTCCTCATTTTTCATTTCCTTGACTTCTACAATCGGTCTTCCCATTTTCTTCAAAACCTCAATATCTTGAATGGTTTGACATCTAGCTATTATTTTTCCTTGTTGATCAAAGCAAGTATAGAAATTCATATTCTGTTTAAAGAAGTATCTTATTTATGACTAATTTTCATTATTAAATCAAGTGTTTTTTTTTACAAAAAAATTTTAAATTCAAGTTAGATCCTTTTCCATACTTCAGAAAGCAGTGAAGATAAACCTTTTTTTAAAGATGAAGAAATAACTAAAACTTTCTTTTTGGATAAATCTTCTAACTTTTTTGAAATTATTTTCAAATAATCATCATCTACCAGCTCCATT
Source organism: uncultured Prochlorococcus sp. (assembly GCA_902535185.1). Classification (GTDB taxonomy): domain Bacteria; phylum Cyanobacteriota; class Cyanobacteriia; order PCC-6307; family Cyanobiaceae; genus Prochlorococcus_A. Next base: position 20,658 of record CACAST010000006.1, on the reverse strand, counting down.
TTATTCAATACTATTATCCTCTCTTTATCTAAAAGACCTTTTCCATATTTTTTTAATTCTTGCTCAATTATCTCAAAATCATGTAAAGGATTTTCTGCAATTGCATCAATTAAGTGAACAAGTATCTTCGTTCTTTGGATGTGCCTTAAAAAATCATGACCTAAACCCACTCCATCAGCTGCCCCTGATATTAATCCAGGAATATCCGCAAAAAGGCAACCATTCCCATCAATTTTTCTTACTACACCTAAGTTAGGTATTAAAGTTGTGAAAGGATAATTTGCGATTTTTGGACTGGCAGATGATACAACAGAAATCAAGGTACTTTTCCCAGCATTTGGAAGACCTATAATCCCAACCTCTGCAAGAAGTTTTAGTTCTAATTGAATCTCCCATATCTCACCATCTTTTCCTTCAGTGAATGATTCTGGGGCTCTATTTTGATTACTTAAATAGTAAGCATTACCATGTCCACCTTTTCCTCCAATTGCAATAGTTAAACTTTGTTTATCTTTAGTTAAGTCTCCTAAAATAATGCCGGTTTGAATATCCCTTATTTCTGTACCGCAGGGTACTTTAAGGATTGTATCCTGACCTGAAGCACCTGATCTCTTATTAGGACCTCCTTTGCATCCATCTTCAGCAATTATTTCACGTTTGAATTTAAAATCTAATAATGTTTGTAGATTATTATCAGCCATCAAAATAACTGAACCCCCTCTTCCACCATTTCCCCCCGAAGGTCCTCCAGCAGGAACGAATTTTTCTCTTCTAAATGAAACTATTCCATTTCCACCTTTTCCAGCTTTAAGAATAATGTTGGCTTGATCAATAAATTGCACTTAATACGCTTATTAGATTTTTTTCTAGGTATATTAAATTTTATTTTATCCACGCAATACTGCAACCAGGGCCACCCTCGTTATTGGCTGCATCTTCAATCTTATCAACATAATTTAAACCTGATAACCATTTTCTTAGTCCTTTTTTTAATTTTCCTGTGCCAATTCCATGAACAATCCATAGCGGTCCATGAAATTTTCTAATTTTCTCCTCAATAATTATTTCGGCTTCATGAACTCTTAACCCTCTTACATCAATTGTATTTTTACTAGTTCTAATTTTAGAAAAAGAAAAGTCTTCTCTTGTAGAGTTGATCTCAATTTTTGACCTTTTGAAATTAGGCTTTTCTCCATTAATACCTTCAAAGTCATTTAAAGATAATGTACTTCTAAATGAACCACATTTAATTTCAAAACCACCTTTTTTATCTAAATCTACAATTTGTCCCGTACTATTTAGACTTTTAATCTTTACAAAATCACCTACCTGAGGATTCCATGATATTGACTTTTCAGATTTTTTTTGGGTTAAATGTTCCGTCTCAATTTCCTTTAATCTTTTTCCAATAATTCTCGTATCTTCTCCATTAACATTTTTATCTCTTAATTTTTTAATCAAATCTATCACCTCTTTTTTAGCAGTTACAATGTGTTTTGATAATTTTGACCTTTCAATTTCTTGGATTTTTTCAGCATTTAGTTTTTGATATTCATAATTTCTCTTCAGTTCATCATGTAATATTTCAGTCCTTGCAATCAATTCTGCAGCAGCTTCTGCAGAATTTTGTTGTTTAATCTTCTCTTCCTCAAGTCCTTTAATAATACTGTTAATGTTGTCAACTTCTTTTGGCTTTAGATAATTTGCAGCTTCATTGAGTATGCTTTCATCGAGACCAATTCTCTTTGAAATTGACAAAGCATTACTTCTCCCGGGAATACCCCAGTTGAGTATATATTTTGGCTTCAAAGAATCCTCATCAAAGGCAACTGATACGTTTTCAAATCTTGAGTCGTTATATTTTAAAGCCTTAATATCTCCATAATGTGTAGTTGCAAAAGTGATATCAGATTTATTTGCAAATTCTTTTAATAAAGCCATAGCAAGAGCACTTCCTTCAAGAGGATCTGTGCCAGATCCAATCTCATCTAGCAAAACAACTGATAATCCTTTCTTATGATCAAGTGAATCTAATATCTCTTTTATACGGGATATATGCCCACTGAAGGTAGATAAATTTTCTTCTAATGATTGATTATCTCCAATATCCACATATATATTTGGACAAAAAGGGATAATAGGATTATTAGTTGAAGGTATCAATAATCCTGCTCTAGCCATAAGTAAAGACAAGCCCAAACCTTTTAAAGCTGCTGTTTTACCTCCAGTATTTGGACCTGTAATAGCTACAACCTTAATATTTCTATTTATATAAAAATCGACAGCTACTGGTGGAGGGGCTCCTTTTTTTTTATGTTCCCAAATCAATAACGGATGAGAAAAACCAATTAATGAAATAATAGGACTTTTCTCAAACGTAGGTGTTTTGCCTCCAATCCATTTCGAATATCTTGAACGAGTTAGGGCATTTTCTAATCTCAATAAAATGGATGCCATTTCAATAAGATTGTCTGAATTATCACAAACAACCAGGGACCATTTTTTAAGTAATTTAAATTCTTCTGCTGTGATCCTAGCCTCTAAAGAAGCAATCTTATTACCTTTAGTTACTACACTTTCAGGTTCAAAATATACTGTATTTCCTGAAGATGAAGAGTCATGAATTATGCCTTTAAATTTATCTACATAATTAACTTTCACTGCTAAAACAGGCCTTCCATATCGATCTCCAATAGTAGTATCTTGCAAATAAGCTAAATTCTTTTGAATAAATTTCTCAACTAATATTTTTCTTTCAAGTTTCTTAGATAAAAATTCTTTTCTAAGAATAGATAGTTCATTACTAGCATTATCTGAAATCCTTCCATTAGATTCAATACCTTTTTTAAAAATCGTTTCAATATTCTGATGGTCAATTAAATTTTTTGTAAACGATGAAATATAAGGTCTTTGTTCAAAATCTAATAATATTTTTTTTAAATTTCTTGCTGCAGCAATTGTTTTCGCTATTTCTAACAATTCAGAAGATGAAATTACACCTCCCTTGGAACAAATTTCAATATTTCTACTAATATCAAAAACACCAGAAAAACTAATTGATTTATCTAAATTTTTTTCTAGCTCATTAATTTCAACAGTTTCATTCAAAAGTCTTTTAGATGACTCATATTCTGAAGGAATAACAAAACTTAAAATTGATCGTTTACCCATTTCCGTTGAGGCGAATGAAGATAAATGCGTTTTTAATGAATCCCACTCTAAAAGGTTTATAGATTCTTCTTCTAAGGTGTTATCTGAATATAATTTTTTAGAATAACTTTTCTCTTGCATACAAAAAAAGAATCAAACATTCGATTGAATCCCTTCAGGAGGAACATAAAGCATCTCGAGCCAGTTTCCTTCAGTATCCTTCATATAAAAAGATGCTGTTCCATCTCTATGCTCATGTAAAGGACCAACTTTTACACCAGAATTTTTTAAATCATTTTGAATATTTTCCACTTCTTTTTTATTTTCAAAATGAAAAGCAAAGTGAGGTCCCGCAGCTTTGTAGCTAGGGCCTAACAACGCAAGTCCATCTTTCCCTTTACCAGCCTCTAAATAAGACCAATCTTTATCATCCCAAATCAAATTCATACCCAGCTTAATATAAAAAGATTTCGCCCTTTCGAGATTCTCCACTCTAAGTGCAATGTGACCAATCCTATTTACTCCTTGTGAAAACTTCAAAACAAAGCAGTTAATTTATTACCTATCTAAGAATAAACCAAATTCTTGTCAATAATGAGTTTTTAAGTATCCTGCAACCATTGAGATGCATCACAAGCATGATAAGTGAGTATTAATTTTGCTCCTGCTCTTTTAAAACTAAGCAATGTCTCTAAAACAATATCTTTTTCGTTAATCCAGTTCTTCATAGCAGCAGACTTTACCATAGAATACTCCCCACTAACGTTGTATGCAGCTATAGGTTTATTTGAAAAAGTGCTTAATCTATAAACTATATCCAAGTATGAAATTCCTGGTTTTACCATCAAAATATCAGCTCCTTCATACTGATCCAATGCTGATTCAATTAAAGCCTCTTTTGAATTGGCAGGGTCCATTTGATATGTAGACTTATTGTCTGGAATTATTTTCTTACTATTTTCTCTAGGAGCCGAATCTAAAGCAGTTCTAAATGGACCGTAATAAGCAGATGAATATTTTGCTGTGTAACTAATAATACCTACATCACAAAATCCTTGGGTATCAAGAGAAGCTCTGATTTCTCCAACTCTCCCATCCATCATGTCACTAGGACCAATAAAATCTGCTCCAGCTCTTGCTTGTGTTAAAGCTTGTTTTTTTAAAATTTCGATTGTTTCGTCGTTCAATATTTTTCCAGTTTCATCAACTAATCCATCATGACCATCACAAGAGTATGGGTCCAAGGCAACATCTGTCATTATTGCCATTTCTGGAATCTCTTTTTTTAATATTCTTATAGCTTTAGGTATTAAACCGTCTTCATTGAAACATTCTGCACCATCTTCAGTCTTTAAGCTATCGTTAATTTTCGGAAAAAGAACCACACACCTTATTCCCAATTCCCATGCCCTAGTAACCTCCTTTATTAAGCCATTAATATCCCATCTATAGGTTCCTGGCATTGCTGAAATTTCCTCTTTAAAATCTTTTTCATGAATAAATAATGGATAAATAAAGTCCGATGCCGTTAGATGGTTTTCCCTAACCATTTCTCTAATTGCCTCAGTTCTTCTTAACCTTCTAGGACGAATAATCGAATTCATTTGAATATTATTTAAATTGAAAAATATTTATCTAATAGATTAATCGCTTGCCTCGCACATAAATCAATCAGAGACTAATTTTGTTCAGGAAAATTAACTTAAATTTATTTAATACGAGCAAAAAAAGTTACAAAAGTATTTTGCACATTCTTCATTTTTCACAAATTTACGTCATTAAGAGATAATATCTTCTAGTTAAGTATTTATTTTAAGGAGAGTATCTTTGAAAATAATTAATGGATTTCATCTAAAGAATGTAAGAGGCGATATTTTAGGAGGGATTACAGCCGCAGTGGTGGCTTTGCCTCTCGCTCTTGCTTTTGGTAATGCTGCGTTAGGACCTGGCGGAGCAATTTATGGACTATATGGAGCAGTAGTAGTTGGTTTTTTAGCAGCATTATTCGGCGGAACACCTGCTCAAGTTAGTGGACCTACCGGTCCCATGAGTGTCACTGTCGCAGGGGTAGTAGCAGGCTTAGCAGCAGTAGGGGTTCCAAGAGATCTTTCTGCAGGACAAATTTTACCTTTAGTTATGGCAGCGGTAGTCATTGGAGGCTTACTGCAAATATTATTCGGCATTTTAAAATTAGGTAAATACATTACTTTAGTTCCATATTCTGTTGTTTCAGGATTTATGTCTGGTATTGGAGTAATAATCATTGCGCTTCAGATTGGACCTTTGCTTGGAATTAGCACTCGAGGTGGAGTAGTCGAATCTTTAACTACTGTATTTTCAAATTTCCAGCCCAATGGTGCTGCTATTGGAGTAGCAATAATGACACTAGGTATAGTATTTCTTACTCCTAGAAAAATAAGTCAGTGGGTTCCTTCTCCTCTCTTGGCCCTATTGATAGTTACTCCAATATCAATATTGATTTTTGGAGATGGAGCTATTGATAGAATCGGAGAAATCCCGAGGGGAGTTCCATCTTTAAATTTCCCAAGTTTTAATCAATATTTCCCAATTATTTTCAAAGCAGGCTTAGTTCTAGCAGTACTTGGTGCAATTGACTCATTACTGACATCTCTAGTAGCAGACAATATCTCTCAAACAAAACATAATTCTGATAGAGAACTTATTGGTCAAGGAATAGGAAATGCTGTTGCAGGTCTGTTTTCAGGTTTACCTGGAGCAGGAGCAACGATGAGAACAGTTATAAATGTTAAATCTGGAGGATCAACTCCCATTTCAGGAATGGTTCACTCCCTTGTGTTGTTGATAGTTTTAGTTGGCGCAGGACCTTTAGCTGAGCAAATACCAACTGCGTTGCTTGCAGGAATTCTTATAAAAGTTGGTCTAGATATTATTGATTGGGGATTCTTGAGGAGGGCTCACAAATTATCTTTAAAAACTTCAGTTGTAATGTATGGAGTACTCCTAATGACTGTTTTTTGGGATTTAATTTGGGCAGTTTTAGTAGGTGTATTCATAGCAAATATGCTCACTATCGATTCAATAACCGAAACTCAACTAGAAGGTATGGACGAGGATAATCCTTTATCAAATGATGATCAAGCCAAAAATGCATTACCTGCTGATGAAAAAGCATTACTAGATAGATGCTCAGGAGAAGTAATGTTATTTAGACTTAAAGGACCACTTAGTTTCGGAGCAGCTAAAGGTATATCTGAGAGAATGATGCTGGTAAGAAACTACAAGGTTTTAATACTAGATATCACTGACGTACCAAGACTTGGAGTGACGGCGACACTCGCAATAGAGGACATGATGCAGGAAGCAAAAAATAATTCCAGAAAAGCATTTGTTGCTGGGGCAAATGAAAAAGTAAAAGATAGATTAGCTAAGTTTGGAGTTGAAGGCATTATCGAAACAAGAAAAGAAGCTTTAGAAACCGCTCTAAATGAAATAGCCTAATAATTTATGGAAATAAATCCAATTCTGCAAAATGTATTAGCCCCGCCAGTTCTTTTCTTTTTGATTGGAGCAATATCAGTACTCTTTAAATCTGATTTAGAAATACCAGCTCCATTACCTAAACTTTTCTCCTTATATCTGCTACTAGCAATTGGTTTTAAAGGAGGTATAGAGATACAGAAAAGTGGTTTTACAGATCAAGTATTGCCTACTTTAAGTGCTGCAATTCTTATGTCATTAGTAATTCCCCTGATTGGATTTTTAATTTTAAGATTTAAGTTTGATGTCTTTAATTCCGCTGCAATAGCAGCAGCATATGGTTCAATTAGTGCTGTTACATTTATTTCCGCAGAAAGTTTTTTGGAAAGTCAAAAAATAGCTTTTGATGGGTTTATGGTTGGAGCCTTAGCTTTAATGGAGTCTCCTGCAATAATTGTTGGATTATTACTTGTGAAATTTGCAGCTCCCAAAAATAGGCCAAAATCGAGAAAAATGCATCTAAGCGCAATATTACACGAATCACTTTTGAATGGATCAGTTTATTTACTGCTCTCAAGCTTAATTGTAGGATTTCTTACTGCTTCCAGTAATCCCTCGGGGATTGCAAAAATGGAGCCTTTTACTGGACAATTATTCTATGGAGCAGAATGCTTCTTCTTGTTAGATATGGGAATAGTCGCTGCTCAAAGATTACCGAGACTGAAGAATGCCGGTTCGTTCTTGATTGGCTTTGCCATTTTTATGCCTTTATTTAACGCATTTATTGGTGTTTTCGTTGCAAGATTTTTATCATTAGGACCTGGCAACGCACTTTTATTTGTGGTTTTATGTGCTAGCGCCTCTTATTTAGCAGTTCCTGCAGCGATGAGGATGACGGTACCAGAAGCTAAATCTAGTTATTATATTTCAACTACACTAGGTCTAACTTTCCCATTCAATATAGTTCTTGGCATTCCCATATATATGAGTTTAGTAAATACCATTATCCCATTGTCCCCTCTATAAAAATGAAAAGATTAGACTTGATATTTAGTGAAAGAGAACTAGATGCAATCATTAAAACATTAGAAAAAGCTAATGTTCCTGGATATACAGTTATGAAACACGCCACAGGCAGAGGCCCTGAAAGAGTTGTTACTGAAGATATGGAATTTACTGGATATGGATCAAATGCTCATGTAATTGTTTTTTGTGAGCAAGAATTAATAGATAAAATGAGAGATAACATCAGGGACGATTTAAGTTACTACGGAGGAGTCGCTTATATTTCTGAAGCAACACCCCTTTAAATTAAAGAAGAAATATTTATTTTTAAGAATGAATCCAATCTACTCTTATATTTTTTCGACTATTTAAGTATCTATCAATTGACATTGCAGCAATACATCCATCAGAAGCCGCAACAACTGCTTGCTTAAATGGTGTATTTCTTATATCTCCAATAGCCCATACTCCATCAGAGTTTGTAGACATGAAGTCATCAACAACAACTCCTCCGTCTTCTTTTAAAGCAATTTGATCCCCTAAAAAATCAGTAATCGGCTTTGAACCACTCATGTAGACAAAGACCCCATCTAAATTTAAATTGATTGGATTTTCTTCTTGTTTATTTTTTACAACCACCCCATTAACACCCATATCATCACCCAATATTTCCAATAATCTTGTTCTACTCCAATGTTTTATATTTGAATTATCCATCAATTCCATAGCTTCTTCATTATCTGGTTTAGGATCACTTGATGTAATCCAATGCACAGTTGATGCAAATTTAGTTAAAACAGTTGCCTCTTCAATTGCCTCCTTGTTCACTCCAACAACGGCAACTTCTCTATTTTTATAAAAAGCCCCATCACATGTAGCACAATAACTTACTCCTTTGCCAAGAAAATCCGCTTCGCCCTTAAATGATGCAGGCCTACCCATGGCCCCACTTGCAAGTACAAGTGCTTTAGCTTTGAAAGTGCCTTCGGGCGTATAAACCATTTTCCATTCTCCACTAGCGTCTATTCCAAACACTTGCGCTCTTCTATAATCTGTGCCGTATTGCACAGCCTGTTCTCTCATTAGAGTAAGTAATTTATCTCCACTTATATCAACCGGAACACCTGGATAATTAGCTATTTGATGAGTTATTGCTAGGGCGCCAACAGATGGATTTTTATCTAAAATTACTGTCTTTAAGTTTGAACGAGATGTATAAAGTGCGCAAGTACAACCGGCCGGGCCTCCTCCGATAATAACTACATCTGACTCAATGATTTCCAATTTAAAAAACTCCTTTTTTAGTAGTTAATTAGATGAGTTCTTGGTTAGAAGATATTTTCAAAGTAAATACCTGAACCTTTATATAGATATAAGTTAAAAGAAAAAAGAGAAAAAAGCTTAATATAGAAACAAACTTACATAGGAAAAACATAAATAATTAATTATCAAAATGATCAGTTACGTGAAATGTTCTGTATTGATCTATTATTAGGTCATATCGAAAAATCAATTGCCGTTGAAACATTATATTTTTCATGACCAACTCTGATTACCTTTTAAAAGCTGCCATAAAGAAAGTAACCGAAAAATTAAATGAATTATTGGTTGAAAAAATTGAAGAAGCAACAAATATTGCTCAGGATGCTCCAGAAATTCTCAAAAAAGAATTTGATAGTTTAAAAGAATCCATAATCGAAGAAGCATCAAAGCTGGAAAAAGCCGAAAATATTCAAGAAAAGGAGTCTAGAAATACTTATCAAGATTCCAAAATAAAAAAAGCTTTGAATGAAATTGAAGGTATCAATAAGCAAATTGATTTCTTTAATGAAACGATGAATAATCAAATTAAATGAGTTATAACATTCTTCATTATCGTTTAAAAAAAATGAAGAGGGCCTTTTTTATTTGGATAACTCTGATTTCGCTTTTAATAAATTTATGGATAGATAATATTAGATTTACAATTTTCCAAACTAAGAACGATGAAAAAAGTAGAGTCCAAATTAAAAGAGCTAGGTGGTTTACCAACCAATTAATAGAGCTTGGATCAGCATTTATTAAAATTGGACAATTATTATCAGCGAGACCTGATTTAATTCCTAATACCTGGATACAGGAATTGTCTAAATTGCAGGATCAAGTTCCTAATTTTTCATTTACGCAAGTTGAAGAGACTATAAGAAATGAACTAGGGTCTAAGTTTAATGAAATAGATCAAATAATATGTGATCCGGTTGGATCAGCATCATTAGCTCAGGTTCATAAGGCGACTTTAAAAGATGGTAAGAAAGTAGTTTTTAAAGTTCAAAGACCCAATTTAAAAAAATTGTTTATTATCGATTTGGGCATAATGCAGCAGATAGCAGGATTATTGCAGAAAAATAAAAATTGGAGTCGAGGTAGAAACTGGGTTGAGATTGCTAAAGAGTGTAGGAAAGTTCTGATGAAAGAACTTGATTTTAATTCCGAAGCGCAATATGCAGCAAGATTTAGGCAGCAATTTCTTGATGATGAAAATGTTGAAGTTCCTGAAGTAATTTGGGATATGAGCAGTGAAAAAGTGCTTTGTTTAAGTTATGTAGAAGGAATAAAAATAAGCGATTTAGAAAAATTAAAATCACAAGAAATTGATTTATCTAAAATTGCAGAGATAGGTGCAATCAGCTACTTAAAACAATTAGTAAATTACGGTTTTTTTCATGCAGATCCTCATCCAGGGAATCTAGCAGTTTCAAGTGAAGGTAAATTGATTTTTTATGATTTTGGAATGATGGGGAACATCTCAAATAATCTTCAAACAAGATTAGGGGGGATGGTTAAGGCTGCTGCTCTTAGAGACGCCGCATCACTTGTTAGTCAATTACAACAAGCTGGGCTAATTTCAAAAGATATTGATGTAGGACCAGTCAGAAGATTAGTCAGATTGATGCTTAAAGAAGCCTTAACTCCGCCATTTAGTCCTAATATTATTGAAAAATTATCTGGAGATTTGTACGAACTGGTTTATGAAACGCCATTTCAACTGCCAGTAGATTTAATTTTTGTGATGAGAGCTTTATCAACTTTTGAAGGAGTTGGTAGAATGCTTGATCCAGGGTTTAACCTTGTATCAGTTACCAAGCCTTATTTAATAGAACTTATGACTTCAAATAATCAAAGTCCCAACGATTTAATTAACCAATTTGGAAGGCAAGTAGGTGAACTAGGATCGAAAGCTGTGGGGATTCCCAAAAGAATAGATGAAAGTTTAGAAAGATTAGAACAGGGCGATTTACAATTGCAAATAAGAATGGGAGAGTCTGATAGGCAATTCAAAAAAATGTTCACGGCTCAAAAAACTTTAGGCCATTCAATTCTCATAGGAAGCTTATCAATCGCATCTGCTTTACTTGTAACCAATAAACAAAATAATTTTGCATTGTTGCCACTTTTTTTTGCACTACCAATAAGTATTGATTGGATAAAGTGCCAATTAAGTATGAGAAAAGGCTCACGTTTAGAAAAACTTAAGCGCTAAGAAAAACTATATATTTTTGGGACCTAAACCTAAAGCTCCAGCGAATCTTGCTTGATTTCCTAATTCCTCCTCAATTTTTAAAAGCCTATTATATTTTGCAATCCTTTCACTTCTACTTAAAGAGCCAGTCTTGATCTGACCCGATCTTGTGGCGACAGATAAATCAGCAATTGTTGTATCTTCAGTCTCACCACTTCTATGACTTATAACACTTGTGAAACCAGACATTTTAGCTAACTCAATAGCTTCCAAAGTTTCAGTTAATGTTCCAATTTGATTTACCTTTATTAGGATTGAATTGGCAGATTGTTCTATAATCCCTTTCCGTAATCTTTCTGTATTAGTAACGAATAAATCATCACCTACAAGCTGAACTTTATTCCCTAATTCTTTGTTTAATTCTGACCAACCCTCCCAATCATCCTCAGCTAAACCGTCCTCTATTGAAACTATGGGATAATTAGAAACTAATCTTGAAAGATATGAAATCATTTCAGAACTATTTAAACTTTTACCTTCATATTTATAAATACCATCACTATAAAATTCAGTACTAGCAGCATCCAAAGCTAAAGATACCTGCTCACCAGGCTTAAATCCGGCTTTTTGAATTGCTTCTAATAATAAGTCCCCTGCTTCTTCGCTTGATGACAAATTCGGGGCAAATCCACCCTCATCGCCTACAGCAGTAGATAGACCTTTTTCATCAAGTAATGATTTTAATGAGTGAAAAATTTCAGTACCCATTCTTAATGATTCACTGAAATTATTAACTCCATGTGGAACAAGCATAAATTCCTGAAAATCAAGACTATTTGGTGCATGAGCACCACCATTTATTACATTCATCAATGGGACTGGAAGAAGATTGGATAATGGATCTCCAAGATATCTATATAGGGGAATGTCTAAAGCATTTGCTGATGCTCTAGCAGTTGCAAGACTTACTGCAAGGATTGAATTTGCTCCAAGGTTAGACTTATTAGGAGTTCCATCAATTTCAATCATTAATTTATCAACTGCAGTTTGATCTAAAGATGACAAACCACATAAAGCCGGCGAAATTGTTTCATGAATTTTATTAACAGCATTCAAAACGCCTTTTCCCATATATTTCGAACCACCATCTCTTAATTCATGTGCCTCATGAGCACCAGTGCTCGCTCCGCTGGGAACAATTGCTCTACCACTTGCACCACATTCCAAAAATACTTCTGCCTCCACAGTTGGATTACCTCTTGAATCAAGGACTTGCCTTGCTTCAACAGTATCAATAAGACAATCAATAGTTTCTTTCACAATTAAATTATTACTATTTAAATCCTATTAATAGCTGAACTATTTGGCTAATATCTGAAATATATTTGTTAACCAACTATAATTTTTAATTTTATAAGAGCTTAGATATTATTTAAGGTTTTTTTTCATTCTAAAGTCCTCGCAAATCCTCTTATCTAAATAATTTTCAAATTCATCTTACAATTTGAAAATTATTGGATGATTATTAATGCAGATCCTATTTAGAATATTAATTAATAATCAACTATAGTTTTTATAGTTTATGAGAGAAACACTTACATCCAGTCCTGAACTATTTAGCGATATTAGTTGGAATCTTCTTTTATTAGGGGAAGAAACCGCAAAAAAATGGGATCATAGCGAATTTAATATTGAACACATAATTCATACATTGTTCTCATCAAGTGAATTCTTTTCCTTCATTGAAAAATTATCAATTGACCAAGATACAGTTCTAGACATAACAGAAGATTTTTTAGAAGAGACACCAACAAATGAGTCAGATATTTTTACTATCGGAGAAGATTTAGAAATTTTATTAGATAACGCGAATCAGATTAAAACTCAATGGGGATCGAGATTAATAGAAATCCCTCATTTACTAATTGCTCTTGGGAGAGATTTAAGAATTGGAAATTATGTTTTTGAAGAAGGAAACCTTTCAATGGAAAAATTAGAGGAAGAATTAAAGTTTTACCCAAATATTAATCAATCAAAAGATTATTTTAATTATGGGAATGTAATTGAAATAAATAATCAATCTAATTTTGAATCAGACAAAGAAACTTTAGTTAAAGAAGAAAAATTGAAAAAAGCTATTGTTCCATTACCGAAAAGTGAACTTCAAATTGAAACCAAAAAACAAGTTGGAAAAAATGAAAATGCTCTTTCAATTTATGGAAAAGATTTAACAGAATCAGCTAAAAAAGGCTTACTGGATCCGGTTTTAGGAAGAGAAAATGAGATCAATAACTTAATGAGGGTACTCTGCAGAAGAAACAAAAATAACCCTATACTTATTGGCAATCCTGGAGTTGGTAAAACCTCAATTGCAAAATTACTTGCTCAATTAATTGTAGACAAAAAAGTTCCTGATACTTTAAAGGACCTTAAAATTATTTCACTTGACTTAGGTGCATTAGTTTCTGGGACCAAATTTAGAGGTCAACTAGAGGAAAGACTAAGCTTAATAATGCAGGAACTAAATAATCCAAACCAAGGAATGATTCTATTTATTGATGAAATTCACTCAATATTAAGTTCTGACAGATCTTCTACCGACATCAGTAATATCTTAAAACCTTTACTAGCAGAAGGAGAACTTAGATGTATCGGTACAACAACCCCTGAGAAATTTCGTGAAACTATTGAAAAAGATCAGGCATTAAATAATTGCTTTCAAAAGATAGCTGTTAATGAACCTTCAGTAGAATTAAGCGCAAAAATATTACAAGGGATCAAAAAGAAATATGAATTACATCATGGCATAAAAATTTCTGAAGAGGCTGTAAACTATTCTGCAAAATTGGCCGATAGATACATCAGCGATAAATGTCTCCCTGATAGTGCAATAGATTTAATTGATGAAGCAGCTGCACAGTTGAAAATCGAGTCTAATAATATGCCTCAAATCATTCTCCAACAAGAAAACAAACTTAATACTATTGATGAAAAGTTGAATAATTTGCAAGGAGAAAATATCGAAGCTCAAGAAAAACTATTGAATAATAGACAACAATCAGAGGCAAAATTGAATGTTCTTTTGGAAAATTGGAACAATTTACGTGAAGAAATGGAGGAATTATCTATTTTAATGAAAGAAGAAGATAAGCTCACCAAACAAATTAAAGATAAATCAAATCTCGAAATTGAAAATGATCTAGACTATATAGAAAAGCTTGAAGAAGAGTTAAGTGAAATAAAGAATGACATAAAAAAAATTGAAGAAAACTTTAATAAAATAAAGAAAAATAGAAATTTCCCTTTTAAATCTCAAGTTGAACCTGATGATATTGCAGATGTTATATCAAAAATCACAGGTATTCCAATTTCTAAAGTAGTTTCAAATGAACGTAAGAAATTAGTAAATCTAGAAACAGAACTAAGTGAAAAAGTTATTGGACAAGAAAAAGCCATAGAAGCTGTTTCTGCTGCAATTAGAAGAGCTCGAGTTGGTATGAAAAGTCCTAAAAGACCTATTGGATCTTTTTTATTTATGGGTCCTACTGGTGTTGGTAAAACAGAATTAGCAAAATCTCTTGCAACAGCTTTATTTGATGAAGAAGACGCACTTTTAAGATTAGACATGAGTGAATATATGGAGAAAAATGCTGTAGCAAGACTTGTAGGAGCTCCCCCAGGTTATGTTGGTTATGAAGAGGGAGGTCAATTAACTGAAGCTGTAAGACGTAAACCCTATTCAGTAATACTTCTTGATGAGATAGAAAAAGCACATGCAGAAGTATTTAATATCCTTTTGCAAGTCTTAGATGAAGGAAGATTAACGGACTCTCAAGGAAGGACCGTAGATTTCAAAAATACGGTAATCATTATGACAAGTAACCTAGCTGGTAAATCTATATTGGAGTATTCACAAAAGATTTCTAAAAGTGAAGGAAAGTTAGAAAAAGATCAACAAACTCTAGATGATTCAATAAGCAATGCATTGTCTTCAATTTTTAGACCTGAATTTTTAAATAGAATTGACGAAGTGGTAAAGTTTAATCCACTATCTATTGATGAACTTCAAAAAATAATCATTCTACAAACAGAAGATTTAAAGAACCTGCTACTAGAGCAGAAAATAAATATCGCTATAGACAAAAAAGTTATCCACAAAATTGCAAACGATTCTTACGAACCTCAATATGGTGCTAGGCCACTTAGCAGGGAACTTAGAAGACAAATAGAAAATCCCTTGGCTGCAAAACTTTTAGAGGATAACTTCAAAAATAAAAAAAATATAACAATTAAACTTAACCCTGCTAAAAAAGATGAGATCGTTTTCAAACCTAGCTGAGAAGTAAATCAATAAGCTAAAATAAAAACTAAAGCATAAAGCTTAATTAAAAAAAAATTTTGTGACAAGTCCTACTACTAATAAAGAACCTCTTAAAAAGGATTCTCCTGAAATTGAAGAGCCTAAAAAAAAGAATAATTTTTTTAGATCTACCTACGATGAGCTTAAACTTGTCGTGTGGCCTAACAAACAACAACTTTTTAGCGAATCAGTAGCAGTTATAATTATGGTATCTTTTTCTGCTGCAGCCATTGCTTCTGTTAGCAGATTCTATGGATGGGCAGCCTCGCAAATTTTTGGTTGAATTATCTCCCTAATATCCATTAATAAAGATCTTAATTAAGCTTCCAGAAAAATGAGTAATGAATTAACTACAAACCTTGCTTCTTCAAAAGCAAATACAAGCATCGCAAGATGGTATGCAGTTCAAGTAGCATCAAGCTGTGAAAAAAAAGTAAAAGCTACTCTTGAGCAGAGATCAGTAACTTTAGGTGTTAATAATAGAATCATTGAAATTGAAATTCCCCAAACTCCAGGAATTAAATTAAAAAAAGATGGAAGCAGACAAACTACTGAAGAAAAAGTTTTCCCAGGTTATGTCCTCGTAAGAATGATTTTGGATGAAGATACAATGATGGCTGTTAAAAGTACTCCAAATGTAATTAACTTTGTAGGTGCTGAAGACGGTAGAGGCAGCGGAAGATCACGAGGTCATATCAAACCTCGACCATTATCAAGACAAGAAGTTAATAGAATCTTTAAGCGCACATCAGAGAAAAAAGCTGTAATCAAGTTAGATATTGAAGAAAAAGATAGAATCATTGTAACTAGCGGTCCATTCAAGGATTTCCAGGGAGAAGTTATAGAAGTTTCCGGAGAAAGAAATAAATTAAAAGCATTACTTTCAATATTTGGGCGCGAGACTCCTGTAGAATTAGAATTCTCCCAAATCAATAAACAAAATTAATTTCTAATTGTTCTTGTTTATCGAGTAAAATTATGATTTTCTACTCCAGCTTAAATTATCTAATCTAATGGCAAAAAAAATTGTTGCAGTTATCAAGCTTGCTCTTCAAGCAGGCAAAGCAAATCCTGCTCCTCCTGTAGGGCCAGCTTTAGGACAACATGGTGTCAATATCATGGCATTTTGCAAAGAATACAACGCAAGGACACAAGATAAAGCAGGTTTTGTAATTCCAGTCGAGATTTCTGTTTTTGAAGATAGAAGCTTTACTTTTATCACAAAAACACCTCCTGCTTCCGTCTTAATAACAAAAGCAGCTGGTATAGAGAAAGGTTCAGGTGAATCCGCAAAAGGCTCTGTGGGGAATATAAGTAAAGCTCAATTAGAAGAAATAGCCAAAACTAAGCTTCCTGATCTAAACTGTTCTAGTGTTGAATCAGCAATGAAAGTAATTGAGGGTACTGCTCGTAATATGGGCGTCTCTATCACTGATTGAGTTCAATAAACAATTTCTCACTATTTAGGGGAGGTTAGTTAATAACCGTTTGAACCCAATATTATTATGAAAAAACTATCTAAAAGAATGGCGGCTCTATCAACAAAGATAGAAGATCGTATTTACTCACCACTTGAAGCTCTTAGTATTATTAAGGAAAATGCTAATGCAAAATTTGATGAAACTATTGAAGCACATATACGTCTAGGTATTGATCCAAAATATACTGATCAACAATTAAGGACCACTGTTGCATTACCACATGGTACTGGCCAAAGCATCAAAATTGCAGTAATTACAAGCGGTGAGAATGTATCGAAAGCTAAAACTGCTGGTGCAGATTTATTTGGCGAAGAAGATCTTGTAGAAAGCATCAACAAAGGAAATATGGAGTTTGATCTACTTATTGCAACTCCAGATATGATGCCAAAGGTTGCAAAATTAGGAAGAGTTTTAGGACCTAGAGGTTTAATGCCTAATCCTAAAGCAGGGACAGTAACTAATGACATTGCTAATGCAATAAAAGAATTTAAAGCTGGTAAGCTCGAATTTAGAGCAGATAAGGCCGGAATCGTTCATGTCCGCTTTGGAAAAGCAAGTTTCACTAAAGAGGCTCTATTTGATAACTTAAAAACTTTACAAGAATCAATTGATAAAAATAAACCAAGTGGAGCTAAAGGAAAGTATTGGAAAACTTTTTATTTAACCTCAACAATGGGGCCTTCAGTTCAAGTTGACATAAATGCTGTACAAGATTACCAACCTGAAGGTTAACGCTTTGTAGTATAATTTTAATTGCAATAATACGGCCAAAGAAAGTAGGTTGATTTAGTTACTCTAAATTCTTAATTCCTACCGAGGATTCGTCTTAAATTATTTCTTTTTGGATCTAATAAAAGCGGCCTCTTTAAAAGAACTTTGCCGCATTTCCTGCTCTCCCTAAATTACGATCCAAAAAACATCAATGGGCCGAACACTAGAGAATAAGCAAAAAATCGTTACTGAGATTAAATCTCTTTTAGACGACTCGGAAATGGCTGTAGTTCTTGACTATAAAGGTTTAACTATCAAAGAGATGTCAGATTTGCGATCTAGATTGCAAACAACTAACGGCATCTGCAAAGTTACTAAAAATTCATTAATGCGCAAAGCTATTGATGGAGATAGTAATTGGAACGATCTTGAATCTTTACTGACCGGAACAAATGCTTTTGTCTTAATTAAAGAAGATGTTGGTGGTGCTGTAAAAGCAATCCAATCTTTTCAAAAAGACACCAAAAAATCCGAGACCAAAGGAGCTTTATTTGAAGGCAGACTTCTTAGCGATTCTGAAATAAAAGAAATTGCAAGTCTTCCATCTAAAGAAGTATTGATGGCAAAAATTGCTGGCGCTCTTAATGGCGTTGCAACAAAAATTGCGATCTCTATTAATGAAGTACCTTCTGGACTTGCTAGATCACTTAAACAATATTCTGAAAAATCAGAATCCTAAATTCAAAACCTAATTAACTTTTAAGAAAATGTCCGCAAAAACTGAAGAAATTCTTGAATCATTAAAATCTCTATCACTTTTAGAAGCATCTGAGCTTGTAAAGCAAATTGAAGAGGCTTTTGGTGTATCTGCTGCAGCTTCTGCAGGTGTAGTTATGGCAGCTCCAGGAGCAGCTGGCGGTGACGCAGATGGTGGCGCTGCTGAAGAAAAAACTGAATTTGATGTAGTTCTCGAAAGCTTTGATGCAGCTGCAAAAATCAAAGTACTTAAGGTTGTAAGAAATGCAACTGGTCTAGGTCTTGGCGATGCAAAAGCACTTGTTGAATCTGCACCAAAAACAGTAAAAGAAGGAATTGCTAAAGCAGATGCCGAATCTTTAAAGAAAGAGATTGAAGAAGCTGGCGGTAAAGTTACACTTAAGTAAGAGAATATTTTTTCAAGCCGATAGACTTTATATCGGCTTCAAAAATTATGAATATTGATAGTATTGCAATTGAAGCTGCAACAGATGGAGCCTGCAGTGGTAATCCAGGTCCAGGTGGTTGGGGTGGACTAATAATTTTTGACGACAAAAGTGAATTAGAAATAGGTGGTTCCGAGCAAGATACTACCAATAATAGAATGGAACTCACTGCGGCTATAAAAACACTTGAGAAATTAAAAACCTATAAATTAAAGGAGAACTTTAAATTAAGGACTGATAGTAAATATGTCATAGAAGGCTATACAAAATGGATTACTAATTGGAAGAAAAATGGATGGAAAACAAGCTCAGGGAAATCAGTTCAAAATCTTGATTTATGGCAAAAAATTGATCAATTAAGAATTAATGGCCTCGTAATGGAATATGTTAAGGGTCATAGTGGTGACAAACAAAATGATAGAGTTGATAAAATCGCAACCAACTATAGCAAAGGTATATCTTTAAAAAGTAAATTAAAGGAGTCAGAATCTTCAGCTGATTTTTTTGAAAAAAATGCCCCTTCAGAAATTCAGGAATTATTTTCAAGGAATGAATTAATTCAAAAATTTGCCGATAAAAAGTATTTGTTAAGTTCACCAGAACTAAGCACCTTATTAGGTGAAGAAAACCACCTCAAGATCAAACTATATTCACTTTTTGAATGGCGTAATTGGAGATTGATTCCTAAAGATAAAAAATATTGGATAATAGAAAAAAAAGAAGCCTAATTTTTATGAATGAACAGAAAGGGGTATTTAAAAATCTTTATAAAAACTTGATTACCCCTGTATTAAAAAGAGACTCTGGAATTGATGCAGAATACTTAACTAATTTATCTCTTAGCCTTTTATCATTCAGTTCAAGAAAATATAATTGGCCTGTAGTTTCATCTATCTTAAAAAATCTAAATGAAGAATTTTCTATAATTGACAAAAGATTAACTCAGAGCATATGTGGTATAAATTTTTGTAATCCAATTGGTTTAGCTGCGGGTTTTGACAAAAATGGAGATGCTGCAAATGTCTGGAAAGATTTTGGTTTTGGATTTGCCGAACTTGGTACAGTAACCAAATTTGCTCAGAATGGGAATCCCAAACCAAGGTTGTTTAGATTAGCGGAGGAAGAAGCAGCATTAAATAGAATGGGTTTTAATAACAATGGTGCTGAAAATCTAGTTAAAAACTTTGTAGAACAAGGAATTGAGTTTAAAAAAAATAGAAAGAATATTTGTTTAGGGATAAATTTTGGCAAGTCTAAAATTACAGATTTATCTCAAGCAAAAGATGATTATTTAACTTCTCTAAAATTATTAATTCCATATTGTGATTATGCAGCAATAAACGTAAGTTCTCCAAATACTGAAGGACTAAGAAAGTTGCAAGATCCGATTCTTCTAAAAGAACTTCTTAGAGAAATTAAAAACTTACCTAATTGTCCACCATTATTTGTAAAAATTGCGCCAGATTTAAGCCTTAAAGATATTGAAGATATTTGCCAGTTAATAATTGAGGAAAATATCGATGGGATAATTGCTACTAACACCAGCATAGATAGATTAGGTCTTGAAAATAGGAAGATCAGGCAAACAGGATTATTACTTTCTGAAGAAAATGGAGGATTAAGTGGAAAGCCTCTACAAAAAAAAGCAAACAAAATATTAAAACATATTCATAATATTGATAAAAAGATTATTTTAATTGGCGTTGGAGGAATCGATAGTCCAGAGTCAGCTTGGGAAAGAATTTGTTCTGGAGCATCATTAATTCAACTTTATACAGGATGGATATATAA
>CACAST010000005.1 GCA_902535185.1 uncultured Prochlorococcus sp. | reverse complement strand
TTCCCAAATTTTTTCTTGATATTTTCTGAGCTTTATTTATAAAATCTTCGTGATGTTGAATTCGGGCAATTTCCTTGAGAGTTGGAACAATTTCGTCAAAATCACTTTTTATTTTGCTTTCATACCTAAATAGATTTTCATTTTGAATATTATTGGTTAATTTATGGGAATTTCCAGAATTTCGAAAATTATTTGAATCTTTAGTTTGTATATGGATATTTTCAGTAAAAGTTTTCATCGGAGCGGTTGGCCCCAATGTGAAGTTCTTGGCTTTAGCCAGTCCTCTTAAAGGCATTATTTAGTTAACCTCTTGCACCACCTGAAAAGGTAACAAGTTGTCCCTCGCGAGTATTACCACTAGATCCAGTTATCAAGAAATCTGGTTTTTCTGTTTCCTCATTTCTTTTTATTTCCATAGGGGGCATTGCACTCATGAATCCTGCTCTTGATGGATTTCGCTTCCTAGAAGAAGCTCCCTCTGTGCCTGTTACCTTATCACCGCGATCCCAATCATCACCAGTTACGTTTCCCACTGATTGTCCTTCACCAGTAATCCTTGATGCGACTCTTTTTTCTGGTGTCTTTGCAGCACGATCTGCCTCTTCAATTTCCATTTTTTGTTTATAAGTAATATTTTTATTCGGTTCAAATCTAAATTTTTCAGTACCAGTGACCTTATCAACTGCCATATCAAAAGGTCCTGTCACCTTTGAACCATTTTCATATTCATTGCCAGTAACACCTTGAGTATTTTTTTCAGAATATTTATCTCTTGATGGTGATTTAACGGAGAATTCGTTCCAAGTGTTACCTGCTGACTTTTCCGGATTAGCATAAGCAGTATCATTTGGAGGATTATCACAAGATTGTGAGAACTGATCTCCACCAACATAAGGAGTACCTGTTAGGTTTTTACAAGCACCTTTCTTAGCACCGGTCATTACTCCGCCAATTCCTGGTTGTTGTCCTGTAAGTCTGGCATTTGAATTATTTCCAGAATTAACTGTTGCTCTTGATTTCATATCTTCAGAAGTTTCAGTATTACAATTCTCTTTAATCTGATCTAAGCCTGCATATGGTGTTCCTGTTAACACTTTGCATGAACCTGGTTCATCTCCAGTTACTATTTCTGATCTTCCTGTCATAGTGCCGCTTATTAAATTTGACTTTGCAGAAAGGCTTAAACCTACTTTTCTAGCTTCTGGTTTTGGTTTTAAACCGCAAAACTTCTCGTATTGTTGAGATCCTATATATTCATCGCCAGTTACATTCTTACAACTCCCATGTTCATTGCCTGTCATATGGTCTGATCTTCCAACCCCTGTACCAGTTACATTATTCCCATTAAGAGTGTTGTAACTACCTACTTTTTCAAATGCTTTGCCTTTTGGATTTGGCTCAGAGCCAAGATATTGATCTCCAGTTAACTGATGTCCAGAACCTGATTCATCTCCAGTAACTAGGGTTGATCTACCAGGAAGTGATCCAGATACTTTTAATCCATCGGTTGTAGTACTGTGTTTAACCTTTGAAGGGTTTTTTGGAACATCACCACAATACTTCTGTGATTGATTAGAAGATACATATTCAGTACCTGTAAGGTTTTTACAAGTCCCTGGCTCATCGCCTGTGACCCTATCAGATCTACCAACTTCATTCCCAGTCACTTTATTTCCTGATGTTGTTGCAGTAACAGTAGATCTAAGTGGTTGTTTATAACTTGGTCTATCTTGACAAAATTGATCAACAACTTCTGCTCCCATGTATTGGGTGCCTGTAACTGTTCTACATGTACTTGCTTCATTACCTGTAGTTTTTACAGATCTATTAGCTTGTGTTCCAGTCACTATTTGCCCTGAATCAGTTTCACTTTTACCAACTTTCCAGCTAGCATCTGCAATATTTTGTTTGGCGCCATTTTTATTTGGACCACATGGTCTACATTTACCATTACCTTTTTTGCCTGTAGCACCAGTTTTACTTCTTAACTCTCTCACTCTCTGAGAAATTTCTCTACTACTTAAATCTGGATCTCCTCTTCTAGCTAAAGAAGCGGCACTGGTATTTTGTTTAGTTGCTGATTTACCATGCTTAGATTGAGCTTCTCTTCTCGCTAAAACAATATCTCTACTTGTATTAGTAATAGGCTTTCTCTTCTGATTAATTCTTCTCTTAACGCTAGGTTTGAGGGACTTAGATTCTGTACTGGTCGAATCCTGACTTTCTTGATTTTTATTTATAGTTGGATTAACTATGTTTACAGGACTTTCTTTTTTAACATCAGTACGCGTTCTATCGGATGAAGTTATAGCTGATTTTCCATGGGTAGACATTGCTTTTCTTCTCTCTATTACTAACTCTTTACTAGATAAAGTTGTTGAAGAATTTCTGTTTACTTGAGTTTTTGGAATATGTTTTGAAGCTGGTTTTGAAATATTATGATTATTAGGAGAAGACTGAGTCCCAGAAATCTGTATATCTTGAGAAGATCGAACTCTATCTTTGGTAGTTGAAGAATAAGCAGCAGCTTTTTTACCGCTATCACTCATCGCCTTTCTTCTTTCAAGTGCAATCTCTCTACTGGTTTTTTTTGACATAATCTTCAAATGTGAAACTCTTTTGAAAAACTTTCTCCAAAAAAAATGTTTTGGAGAAAGATATTAACTACGATAAGTAGCTTTAACGTCCTTGGAAAACTACAAAAGCTGTTCCTTGACTTTGAGTGTAAGCATCGTATCCGATGATTCTTACATGATGATCAGGGTATGCTCTATGGCATGCCTCTAATTCGCTCACGATCAAGTTAAGATCTTTTTCCCCAAAAAATGGGAGTTTCCAATAAGACCAATAAGTTTGCATACATCCACTAGGATGAACATGCTCAATAACTGGACTCCAACCTTGAGCAATAATGTACGCAATTTGGTCATATATTTCTTCCTGGGTCATCGGTGGTAAAAAACCGAATGTTTCCAGGGTTGCAACTGTTTGATAGTCGCTTACTGTGCTCTGGAAAGGCATAATTAATCAAAATGTGAATGAAATTACTCGTAAAAACGAGATTTTAATAAGTTTGAGGAGAATAAATCTCCTCAATTTCGAAACTTGAGTTAACCCTGAACATCAAGCTTGTCGACAGTGTCAAACTCAAACTTAATTTCCTTCCAAGTTTCTAGAGCAATAGCTAATTCAGGACTATGCTTAGCAGCTTCCATAAGAATGTCTCTACTCTCTTTTTCGATTTCGCGACCAGCATTACGGGCTTTTACACAAGCTTCTAAAGCAACTCTGTTAGCTGCAGCTCCTGCAGCTGAACCCCATGGATGACCATGTGTTCCTCCACCAAACTGAAGACAAGAATCATCTCCAAAAATCGCTAGGAGTGCAGGCATATGCCATACGTGAATACCACCTGATGCGACAGCAAATACTCCTGGCATTGAACCCCAATCTTGATCAAAGAAATTACCTCTTGATCTATCTTCGGGAACGAATGACTCTCTTAAGTTATCAATGTAACCAAGAGTTGTTTGACGATCACCTTCTAGTTTTCCAACAACAGTTCCAGTATGTAATTGATCTCCTCCGGAGAGTCTCAAACATTTTGCTAGAACCCTGAAATGGATACCGTGTTTTGGATGTCTATCAATAACAGCATGCATCGCTCTATGAATATGAAGAAGCATGCCATTTTTACGACACCAGTTTGCTAATCCAGTATTTGCAGTAAAACCACCAGTTATATAATCATGCATGATGATTGGCATATCTAGCTCTTTTGCAAATTCAGCTCTTTCATAGAGTTCTTCAGGAGTGTTAGCAGTACAGTTTAGATAGTGACCTTTAACTTCTCCAGTTTCTCGTTGAGCAAGCTTAACTGCTTCTGCAACAAACTCAAATCTTTCTCTCCAACGTTGAAATGGTTGAGAATTAATATTCTCATCATCCTTAGTTAAATCAAGACCGCCTCTAAGACATTCATATACAACTCGACCGTAGTTTTTACCAGATAATCCTAATTTAGGTTTGATGGTACAACCAAGTAGAGGTCTTCCGTATTTGTTAAGTCGATCTCTTTCAACTACGATTCCGTTTGGTGGACCACCGCAAGTTTTAATGAAAGCAATTGGGAATCTAATATCTTCTAGACGTAGATGTCTTAGAGCTTTAAATCCAAAAACGTTTCCTACAAGAGATGTTAATACGTTTGTAATTGAACCTTCTTCAAAAAGATCTAAAGGATATGCAATAAAAGCATAGAAAGCTTCAGGATCTCCAGGGACGTCTTCGATTCGATAACAACGTCCTTTATAAAATTCTAAGTCAGTAAGTAACTCGGACCAAACTGTTGACCAAGTACCTGTTGAAGATTCAGCGGCAACAGCAGCTGCAACTTCTTCTCTTGGAACACCCTCCTGACCTGTACATTTGAAACAGGCTAGTAAATCGGTGTCTAGGGGGACATATTCTGGAGTCCAGTAGGTATCTCTGTACTCCTTTACCCCTGCGTCATACTTCTTACTCATAAGGATAAATTTAGGTCTTTTTAGGGAAAATAATTATTATGCAAAATTTATAAATCTTGCTTTACTTAATTAGTCCTTTTGACCAAGAAATTCACCGTTACCTAGAGCAGGTTCAACTTCTCTATGAGGACGAGCAATAATATGAGCAGCAACTAAACCGTCACCAACTCTTTCACAAGCATCAGCACCAGCTCTTACAGCTGCGTTAACTGCGCCTGTTTCGCCTCTAACTAATACTGTGACATATCCGCCACCAACAAATTCACGACCAATAAGGCGAACTTCTGCTGCCTTTGTCATTGCGTCTGCTGCTTCGATTGCAGGTACAAGTCCGCGTGTCTCGATCATGCCGAGAGCGATACCCATTGTTTCTGTAGCCATTGTCTACTAAATACTAAATGTGGAATGTTCAATTCGAAGAATGCTTCATTAAGTACTTATAAGTCAAGCGTTTTCGACAAAATCTCCATTAATGTTTTTTCTATCATTCATAAGTTAAACTTATCACCCTTGGTACTATTGATATGTCAATACTTATGCAAATTAGTTAGTGCATCAAAACATACTGTTGTGTTAAGAAAAAATTTACATTATGTTATTTCCGTACGAGGCAGGCCCTGTCTATACAGGTGTGGAATGTTCAACCTTTCCTGTCTCCGTATCAAGCTTTGAAGTAAGATAATATTCACAATAATTTTAATTGCTATTTTGAACCTTCCAGTTCTAACTATTGCTAGTGGTAATCAAAGAAAAGTATCTGAAATTTCAGAGATGCTGGATGTTTTGTCTTTAAAGGTTCAGAAGCAACCAGAATATTTAGATGTCGAAGAGACTGGAAACACATATTTTGAGAATGCACTTCTAAAAGCAAAAGCAGCTGCTTTAGAAACTAAAACTTGGGCATTAGCTGATGACTCGGGTCTTGAAGTAGATGTTTTAGATGGTCGGCCAGGAATTTATTCTGCTCGATATGCCAAAACTAATGATGAGAAAATTAAAAAATTAATTAATGAACTTTCTGATAGTCCTTATAGGAGTGCAAGATTTATAAGTTGTATGGTTTTGTGCGATCCCTCAGGAAACTTAGTTAAAGATACAACAGGAATTTGCTGGGGAGAAATTCTTAAGAACCCCAAATATCCAAACGGGGAATTCGAATCTATTTTTTGGGTAAAAGAGTCTAACTGTGTTTACGGTGAGCTCTCACAATCACAATTAAATAAATTAGGTAGTAGAGGTAAAGCAGCAAAAATTATGTCACCTTTTTTAAAAAAAGAGATAGGTCTAAGTTAAAAAAAAGTTTAAATTAAAAAAAAATCTCAATAATTTGAAATTTCTTCAATTGCTCTTATAGCAGCTGCTGCAGCCTCTTCTACATCCCCTTCTTTCCCAGCGAGAGTTAATCTACCAAAAGCTCCAACTGCCTTAACATCAACAACAGTTATATTAGATGCCTTTTCAGCTTCATTAGCTGCTTTTAAAACATAACCAGCTGGTTCAGTTTCTAATATAAACATGCTCATTCCAGATTGAATCATTGATCCACTTCTGTTTTGTCTATTTATTAAAACAGCATGATCTGGAGTAATAGCTCGAATAACTTCTGTCCAACTTGTTGAAGGTTTGGTTCTTTTTCTAACTTCACTTCCAATAGCATCTAGAACAACATCTCCAGAATGTAAAACAGTACTTTGATCTTTGTGATAAAGAGCAAGAGAGCCAAATGCTCTTTCAACAATCATTTGACCAAGTCTTACATTACTTGCTTTTAAGGCAATATCAGTGACTCTATGCACGGCCATCCCAGGTGAAACTTCCATCCAAAGGCATGAATCTCCGGGTATAGGTAAAAAACCTCTACTAACCGTCCCCATATATGCAGCTAATTGAGGTTGAAGAGAATCCAAAAAAACATATGTTCTCAACTCAATTTGCTCAACTTGACTTGCTTGTCTGGACACCAAAGACTTTTCTGAATCAGTTGTAATAAAACAGCTTGCACCACTGGCCTGAGATTGCACCTCAGATCCTGTGACTAGAGAACTGCCTTTTTTTCGTTCCCCTCTGTTTAAACTAGAAGTTGGTTCCATTCACGCGACTATAACGGATAATGGTTCATTTTTTCTATTAAATTTACTTGCATGCTTCCCACAAAACGATAACTTCAAGTAAAAGATATGCATTTTTATGGGAACTTCTCAAAAAAAAGAACCAAATGTTTCTGGTACTGAAAAAGAATTAACTCCTGATCAAACTATTGGATTAGTTAGCCTAAGCTTGATGCAAAAACTATCTCAGAAAGACCCATCTTTTAGCTGGTTAGAAGAAGATAAAATTGAGAAAGTAAATCTTAAGAATCTTAGAGATAGATTGGAGTTAACCCAATTAGCTATAAATACTGGAGCACCTTTAACCACTTCAGAAGTAACAGCTCTAATTGGAGCTAAGCCAGGAAAATCTAAGTTAGAAAGAGCAGGATTATTAGCTACGAAAATAGCTAGAAATTTATGGAAGCTTTCAAAAACAAGTCAAGGAAATTCCTTCTATAGAAATTAGAATATAGCCTAAAAATAATTTTCATAATTCTGATTTAAGTTTTTTAACATTCATATAAGTTTTTTAAATGTGTTCATTTTGTAAGAGAACTTATTAATTACTTTCTTAAATTAAAAAGTTTATGCAAGCTTGAAATATAATCTCTTGAAAATTTTTAATGAGTAAAGTTGAATTTAATAAGGAAACTGGACCAAGGGAAGTTTTTTGTGGTTTAACTTCAATAGTTTGGCTCCACAGAAGAATGCCTGATGCGTTTTTTTTAGTAGTAGGCTCAAGAACATGTGCTCATTTAATTCAAAGCGCTGCTGGAGTTATGATTTTTGCTGAGCCAAGATTTGGGACGGCTATTCTTGAAGAAAAAGATCTTGCTGGTCTTGCTGACGCTCATGAAGAATTAGACCGAGTGGTTAATGATCTTATTGCAAGAAGACCAGAAATAAAAACTCTTTTTCTAGTTGGATCATGTCCAAGTGAAGTTATCAAACTAGATCTTGCTACTGTCGCAGATAAATTAAATAAAAGATTTTTAGGTCAAGTAAGATTCGTTAATTACTCTGGCAGTGGGATAGAAACAACTTTTACCCAAGGAGAGGATGGCGCCTTAAAAGCTTTAATTCCATTAATGGAGTCATCAAATGCTGAGAAATTATTATTAGTTGGGACTCTTGCAAATAATGTAGAGGATAGATTTAAAAAGATTTTTAGAAATTTAGGAATTTCAAATATTGAGAGCTTTCCACCACGTCAATCAACAGAATTACCAAAGATTGGCAAAAATACAAAAGTATTGTTAACTCAGCCTTATTTAAGTGATACGGTTAGAGACCTCAAACATCGTGGTTGTGAAATAATTTCAGCTCCATTTCCTCTTGGTATCGAGGGAAGTACTAAATGGTTTTTAGCTGCAGCAAAAGCCTGCAACATTAGTGAACTTAAAGTTCATGAAATTATTTCGCCTTTAATAAATAGATCAAAACTTGCTCTTGAATCTCACAAAGAAATACTTAAGGGGAAAAGATTATTTCTTCTACCTGAATCGCAACTGGAGATATCTTTGGCAAGATTTTTGCATAATGAATGCGAAATGGATCTCATAGAGGTAGGAACTCCTTATCTAAATAAGGATTTAATGAAAGAGGAGATTAATTTATTACCTGATAATACAAAAATTGTCGAAGGACAACATGTAGAAAAGCAATTAGATC
This sequence comes from uncultured Prochlorococcus sp., assembly GCA_902535185.1. Lineage (GTDB taxonomy): Bacteria > Cyanobacteriota > Cyanobacteriia > PCC-6307 > Cyanobiaceae > Prochlorococcus_A. Next base: position 43,148 of record CACAST010000005.1, on the reverse strand, counting down.
GAGTAAGGGATTCTAAGCCAGACTTAGTAGTTTGTGGGATGGGTCTAGCTAACCCACTTGAGGCGGAAGGAATTAGTACTAAGTGGTCGATAGAAATGGTATTCAGTCCAATTCATGGTATTGATCAAGCCGCAGATTTGGCAGGTCTCTTCTCTAAACCTTTAAGAAGGAATCAAATACTTACTTCAAAAACTTTAGTAACTCATTAAAAGACTATGGAATTAACTCTATGGACATATGAAGGGCCACCACATGTTGGGGCTATGAGAATCGCCTCTTCAATGAAAGATATACATTATGTGCTTCATGCCCCTCAAGGAGATACGTATGCAGATCTTCTCTTTACAATGATTGAGAGGAGGGGGGAAAGGCCTCCGGTAACTTATACAACTTTCCAAGCTAGAGACCTTGGAGGCGATACAGCTGAATTAGTGAAGAAAAATATTAAGGAAGCTGTCGAAAGATTTAAACCCAAAACTCTTTTAGTTGGAGAAAGTTGTACGGCAGAATTAATCCAAGATCAACCTGGGGCTCTTGCAAAAGGAATGGGGTTTGATATACCAATTGTTAATCTTGAATTACCTGCCTATAGCAAGAAAGAAAATTGGGGAGCTTCAGAAACTTTTTATCAATTAACAAGAACTCTTTTGAAAGAGAAAGTAAGTTCTTCAGAAAAAATAAGTCCTCTAAGGTGGAAGGAGTTAGGTCGCAGACCAAAAGTCAATATACTGGGTCCTTCATTACTGGGATTTAGATGCAGGGATGATGTTATTGAAATCCAGCGTATACTCTCAGAACAAGGAATAGATACAAACGTTGTTGCTCCATTAGGCGCTAGTCCAGGCGATATTGAAAGATTAATTGATGCTGAACTAAATATTTGTCTTTATCAAGAAATTGCTGAAGCATCATGTGAATGGCTTAAACGGAACTTTGGAATGGAATATACAAATACTATTCCAATTGGAATAAAAAATACAATTGAATTTATCAATGAAGTTCATAACAAGTTGGATCTCCCTTTGACTAATAAAGAAGAATTAGAAAACAAGTCAAAACTTCCCTGGTACTCAAAATCAGTTGACTCTAATTACTTAACTGGCAAAAGGGTTTTTATTTTTGGTGATGGAACACATGCAATCGCGGCTGCAAAAATTGCCAAAGAGGAATTGGGTTTTGAAGTAGTTGGTCTTGGTACATATAGTAGGGAAATGGCAAGACAGGTAAGAGCAACTGCGAAAGATCTAAATGTAGAAGCTCTTATAACCAACAATTATCTAGAAGTGGAAGATGCTTTAAAGAAAGCTGCCCCTGAACTAGTTTTAGGGACCCAAATGGAAAGGCATAGTGCAAAAAGGCTCGGAATTCCATGTTCAGTAATAAGTACACCAATGCATGTTCAAGATGTTCCTGCAAGATACAGCCCTCAAATGGGATGGGAAGGAGCAAATGTGATTTTTGATGACTGGGTGCATCCCCTAATGATGGGCTTAGAAGAGCATCTTATTGATATGTTCAAACATGACTTTGAGTTTGTTGATGGTCATCAAAGCCATTTAGGGCATACAGCTACGCAAACAAAGGACTTTTTGAATTCTGACGAAAAAAAAGAAAAAAATAGTAAAGAAGGAATTATCTGGACTGAATCTGGTAGAGCTGAATTAACAAAAGTTCCATTTTTTGTAAGAGGTAAAGTTAAAACCAATACTGAAAAATACGCAATCTTGAGAGGAATTCCAGAAATAAGCGATGAAACTCTTTACGATGCCAAAGCATATTTCAGTTAATTTGTATACTAATAAACTATAATTAAGTCATGAGTATTTTCACTCATAATTTAATAGATTTCACACTAAAAATTCAGTTATAAGAACATATTTCCAACTTTTAATACAATTAAATACATATTTGTTTAGAAACATATTTCATGTGTATTTACGCTGCAAGAATATAAATAATAATGTGTTTTTAAGCTTTAAATGACAAGTACTATAAATAGACCTCTTGATGGGGAAGGAAGTGTTCAAGTAAAGCAAGATCCAAAAATAAATATTGAAGAAGGAGCTTTAGTTATTGCCGTATACGGAAAGGGCGGCATCGGGAAATCAACTACATCATCAAACCTTTCTGCGGCATTCTCAAAATTAGGTAAAAAGGTTCTACAAATTGGATGTGATCCGAAACACGATAGCACTTTCACTTTGACGCACAAAATGGTTCCTACAGTTATCGATATTTTGGAAGAGGTAGATTTTCATAGCGAAGAATTGAGGCCAACCGATTTTATGTTTGAAGGCTTTAATGGCGTAATGTGCGTTGAAAGTGGAGGCCCTCCTGCTGGGACGGGGTGCGGGGGGTATGTAACTGGTCAGACAGTTAAACTATTAAAAGAACATCACTTACTTGAAGATACTGATGTTGTTATTTTTGATGTCCTTGGAGACGTTGTTTGCGGGGGATTTGCAGCTCCTTTGCAACATGCAAATTATTGTCTAATTGTTACTGCTAATGACTTCGATTCAATATTCGCTATGAATAGAATAGTCTCTGCAATTAAAGCAAAAGCAAAAAATTATAAAGTCAGATTAGGTGGGGTAGTCGCAAATAGATCAAAAGATACAGATCAAATTGATAAATTCAATGAAAGAACAGGTTTAAAAACCATGGCTCATTTTAAAGATGTCGATGCCATCAGAAGATCAAGGCTAAAAAAATGCACCATTTTTGAAATGGAACCAACTGAAGATGTTATTGAAGTTCAAAATGAATATTTATCTCTTGCCAAAAATATGCTTGAAAACGTAGAACCTCTAGAAGGCAATCCACTTAAAGATAGAGAAATTTTTGATTTACTAGGGTTTGATTAGTCCAAATTAATCTAATCCAACCAATTGGCTTGTTAAATCATAAGTTTGCTGAGAGGTCTTCGTATCAATTATTCTTTTTGACAACTTTTGTGGAAAAGCTTTTCTGCCAGTTTTTTGACGATTTCCCCAGCTCCAATGGACTGATGGTTTAGCAAATTCTTTATAAGTTGCCACTTGAGCGACCCTCTCTCCTGCCAGTCTTTGTGAAACATATCCTTTTGTTATGAATTTTTGAAATATCGGGAAAAGAAATCTAAATAACCAAGGTGTATCTCTAAAAAGTTTTGTATCAGCAACACATCCAGGATAAAGAGAATTTACAATAATCTTCTCTGGAGGATATCTTTTTGATAATTCCTGAACGGTCACCATATTGCAAAGTTTACTATCCTTATAAGCCTTACCAGGTTTAAATTTCTTTCCATTCGCCATACTTATTGGAGATAAAAAACCATTTTTGAAGCCTGATAAATCTCCCAAATCAGCTGGGGCAGGGATGGGGATCCTTCCTCCAAATTCTGAATAATTAGCCGTAACAGTCCCTAATACTGTAATTCTTGGCTTGAATACAGTTGATTTGCCATTTAAAACAATTTCTCTTTCAGAAGATAAAATATCTTCCATAAGTAGGTTTATCATAAGAAAGTGCCCAAAATGATTTACTGCCATAGAGTTTTCAAACCCCTGAGCAGACCTTTCAGGTCTCTTTAGTCTCGGTTTATAAACTGCTGCATTACAAATAAGAGAATTTATTGGCTTCTGAAATCTTTCTAATATTTCATCGCAACCTTTTCTCACATCTTCCAAGTTAGAGAGATCTATTTCTATAAAGTGAACATTTTTAACTTCCTCCTTTGACAAGGATTCATTAGCTATTTTTATAGCTCTTTTATTTGATCGATTAACTGCTATAACCTCCCATCCAAATCTTAAAAGAGGTTTCAGAGTATTTAATCCAACTCCTGAAGTTGTTCCTGTTATTAGGACTAAACCCTTAATGTTCTTACTCACTAGCAAAAAAGTTAATTGAAAAATGAAAAGTAGAATGATTCAAGATCACCCTTATCAACGCCATATTACTCTGATAATGTCCCTAGAAATTATTTGATCCTGATCCTTCATAAATCTTTGCTCACCTTCAGAAGAGAATAAATCATCAAACTTACTTGTTAAAACATTAAATCTATATTTTTCGTATAAAAATGATTCTTCAATTTCCCTTAATCTGGTCAACCTTACTTTAGAACTATAGCCAAGCTTAATCAGGCTTATTATTGCTAAAAGGGAAAAGCTAATTTTTATAATTAAAAAAATCAATGATACAAAATTATCATTTTTCTGTTGTCTTTTTATAAATACAGGCCCTAAATATTTTTTGTAGAAAATACTATTTTTATAAAAAGATTTTGACAAATTAAGTACTTGATATTTTACTGAATAAATAAATTCAGCTTTACTTTATTATTACCTTATAAATTTAAAATTTTCTAATAGACTTTAGTTCCTACCTAAACTAATTCCTAGTCTTAATGCTAAAACTCCTGCATGCATAACAACTATGAGGCTTAATGCAATAAGGTTTATTGTTTGAGTTGGCTCCATGGTAAAAAAATTATTTTCTATATTCTCCACCGAAAAGAGAAGATTTGAAACACTATTACAAAATGATGTTACGTAATTAACAAATTGAAAGAAAAAATTTATTGAAAATTATCATAAATAAACCTACAAAGTTAATTTTGGGAATTGAAAATCAGGCTTTAATTTTTTCAACAAATAATTTACCTGGATTTGATCAGATGGAATTAGATTTAAATTCTCTAGATCAGACAATTTCGAATCCTGAAATAATTCTCACATTGAGGTTCTACTATTGGACTGGGGATTGGCTTTCAATTGGCTATCACCAAAAGGAAATTCCTCTTCATTGGAAAAATTTATTATCAAATGGAGAAATTAATATTGTTAGACGTCCCTCTGGCGGGGGTGCTGTCCTGCATTCAGGAGGGATAACATATGCATTAACATTTAAAAAAAATTACTATAAAGTTTTAAGTTATGAAATGGTTAATAATTGGTTAATTAAAAGTTTTAAAGAATTAGGTCTAAACTTACAGTATGGAAATTTAAGAAAATCAAGCATAAAAACCAATTGTTTTGGGACTTCATTAATTTCCGATTTAGTTGATCAGGATGGATATAAGAGAATAGGTAGTGCTCAATTTCGTAAAAAAGGAGCATTCCTTCAACATGGAGAAATTCAAACAAATCCTTCAAGAGATTTGTGGTTCAAATTATTCAAAGAAGAAGCTCCACCAAAAGTAAACTTAAACCTAACAAATGATGAAATAGTTCAACATTTGAGAAATTCATTCCTGAAAAATAAATCAAATATAAATTTCAAAAATGTTGCCATAGATAATAAAAATAGAAAATTTAATGACAAGAATTATTAAAGATCTCCTTTCTGCTTCATCAAATTAATTATTCTCGGCAATTCAATTCCTAAGGGATAATGATTTTTAAAGTTTAATTTGTCAACAATGTCTAAAGGCAAATTAAAACCTAATCTATTCAATACAAAGTTTCCAATTTTTGACCTATCAATTATCCCTAAGGGGATATCAGCAGCATTGAGAACCAATAAAAAACCTTCATTTGTTTCTTCAAGTCTTTCTATAGTTCTCCATAATTTATCGTTATAAGATACGCTGTCAAAACTATCGATTGGTTTCTTAAAATCTCCAACAAAGTTCCGTTCCCATTTTTTTAAAGAAGCAGTTTTTAAAATATTCTCATCAACAAAACCAGTCCATCTACCATTATTCGTAACAAAAAAATATTTGTCCGATGCATCCTTCTTATTTTTTATTAATTTATTAAATTCTGAGAAATTTGAATCGTATTCAATTTTCCTCAAAGGTTTTAATTTGATCTCAGAAACTTTACTAAATTTAAGTATGTTTTCAATTTTAAAAAATTGACTTTCAGATTTTGAAGAATTAATTCCAAACAAGCCCAAAAAAGAAAGAATAAAACCAAAGTAAAAGTTAAATTTAAATAAACAAATTATCCCAAAAAATAAAACAAAAAAAGATAATAATAAATTTACTTTATTGAGGAAATTTCTTCCTTTATTTTTACTCCCTGAGAAATGCCAAATAATACTTTTTAATAAATTCCCTCCATCTAAAGAACCAATCGGAATCAAATTTAAGAAGCCTAAGAATAAATTAAATATACCTACTCTTGAAATAACATTAACTGCTATTTGTTCTTGAGATGCACTGTTATTACTAATTAAAAGTAGGATAGATGCTGTAACAAAACATAAAAGAGGTCTAACAATTGCAATTTTTATATTACCTAAAGCAGTTTGGCAATACTTATCTATTTGTAAAATTGCGCCTAGAAAATAAAAAGTAATTTTTTTTATTTTTACACCCTGATTAAGAGAAACAAAAGTATGAAAAACCTCATGAAAAATAATCGAAGCTAATAAGAAAAAAGAAGTTAAAAACCCTATAATCCAAGCTTCTTTAGTATTGTAAATATTACCTGAGGTTAAATTAACCTGATTACTTATACTCCATGAAAATAAAAAAAGAATAGCAAACCAATAAGGATGAACTTTAAAGGGAATTCCCCATATTTTAAAAATTTGCCAACTTCTCAAAAATAATCTCCGCTATATTTAGCAATAATATTAATTTTACATACAGGATAATTAATATGCCCAAGACTAATACTTTAATTAAAATTTGCGGCCTAACTTCAAAAGAGCAAGCTCTTCAAGTCGCAAAATTAGGAGCGAATGCTATCGGCATTATTTCAGTGGAAGAGTCACCAAGATATATATCAGCTGAAATTAAGAAAAATATTTTTACAACATTAGAAAGGTTGTATCCAAAAATCGAGAGGGTATCGGTTGTACAAAATTGTCCAATAGACTTAATTATTCAAAATTTCTTAGGAAAACCAAGTGAAACTATCATTCAATTACATGGAGATGAAGATATTGATTATTGCAAAGAAATAAGGAAAAAAATTCCCAATATTGGCCTATGGAAGGCTTTCAGAATAAAAACGGAAAAGGACATAGATAAAATAAAACCTTTTGAGGATTTTGTAGATGCGATACTACTTGATTCTTGGAATAAGGATACTTATGGGGGTTCAGGGAAAAAAATTAATTCTATTTATCTAAAGAATTTGCAATTTAGCAAACCATGGTGGCTTGCAGGTGGGATATCAATTAAATGGATTGATGAAATCCTAACTGACTTCAAACCAGATGGATTAGATATTTCAAGTAGTATTGAAATATCTCCAGGTTTAAAAGATATTAAAAAAACAGAGGATCTTTTTAAGTTTTTAAAAAGAAATTAGTAATTATTAGTAGCGGACTGCTGTTTTACAAGTTCAAAAAATTCTTGTTTTAAACTTAAATCGTGTCTAAAATCACCTCTCACCACAGAATTAATCATACTTGTATTGGGTTCTTTGACTCCCCTCCACTTCATACAATAATGTTGGGCCTTTACAATAATGCCTAGACCTTTAGGTTCACACAGTTTTTCAATTTCATCTGCAAGAATCATTACAGCTTCCTCTTGAATATGAGGTCTTGAAAAAACCCAATCAGCAACTCTAGCAAATTTTGAAAGTCCTATAACTTTATTTCCAGGCTTAATACCTATCCAACACTCTCCTAGAATTGGAACTAGGTGATGTGAGCATGCAGATCTAACCGAAATTGGACCTACTGTATAAATTTCATCAAGATTCTTATCATTAGGGAAACTTGTAACTTTAGGTTGTTCATGATATCTGCCTTTAAAAACTTCATTTAGATACATTTTGGAAACTCTTTCAGCAGTTTCTTGAGTATTATGATCATTCTCAACATCAATTACTAGAGATTTTAGTAAGTCTTTAACTCTTGAAGCAACTTCTTTTTCTAAAATTTCTAATTCACCAGGATTTATAAAATCAGAAATATTATCATTAGCACTAAATCTTGTACCAGAATTCTTAATTCTGTCTCTTATAATTTCAGAAATTAGTTTATTAGTAATCTGGTCGTCAAAGTTTCTAATATTATCGTTGGGTAATGTAGAGGTCATAAAATTCTTAACAGAAAATTGTATGCAACTTAATTAACTGTATCTTCCAATAGCTTAATTACTTACATACTATATCACATTCTCTTGTTTAATCGGGTTCAAATAGCACTAAAAAAAATCACTGTTTTAAGATTAATCAGATAAAAAGAATGTTTAAAAGGCTCCGCCAGAGGGCATCAAAGTCAAGTCTTCGATCAATTGTGATTCAGGTTTTTGAGCCATATAGAGAATAGTTTCTGATACCTCTTTTGCGGAGAGCATAGAATTTCTATCAAAATCAGAATTGATTGATTCGGAGTCCCATAGAGGAGTATTTACTGAACCAAGAGTTATTGTGCATGCTCTTATTGAATTAGATCTCTCCTCCTCCCTCAAGCATTTAGTAAACATAGCTAATGCAGATTTTGAAATACAATAAGCTCCCCATTGGGGGAATGGATTATAAGAGGCATGACTACTAACATTAATAACTAAACCCCCATTTTTTCTCATTTGAGGAATTATTGAACTACAAATTTGAAAAACACTTGTGAGGTTTATTTGAATAGTTTTTTCCCATTGACCTAAATCCATTTCAACTAAAGGGCCATTAAATGCGCAACCGGCATTATTTATCAATACTGAAGGGCACCCATACTTCTCAATTGCCTCCGTAACGCAATTCTCTATTTCTAGAGGATTAGATAAATCACACTTCACTAGGTTAATTTTTGATTTAGTGGGCAACAGTTCGCTCTTTAGTTTCTTCATTAAATCCATATTCCTGGAGAGTAAAATTAAATCCCAGCCAGCATTGGCAAAAGTAATTGCGGTGGATCTACCAATACCTTTCGTAGCACCCGTTATAAAAGCTAGTTTCAAGTTATTCAGTTTTTTGGGGGATTTCACTATAAATCTCTTCAATATTATTTGCTTCGATAAATTTACCTAAAACCCTAAACTTTTTGTATCTTTCCTCAATTAATTCGTCTTCAGGCATTTGCAGTAAAGCATTAAGGTGTTTCTCAATAGCCTCTTTTAGTATTTTACCAGCATCTAAAGGAGCCCAATTATTCCCACCAGAAGGTTCTGGCAAAACCTCATCTATTATACCTAATTTAAGTAAATCTTTGCCTGTGATTTTGAGTGCTGATGCAGCTTCTGGTGCCTTCGCAGCATCTCTCCACAAAATTGATGCACATGCTTCCGGACTAGCAACTGTATATACACTGTGTTCAAACATTAGTAACCTATCGGCAACACCTATTCCAAGTGCTCCTCCAGAACCTCCTTCTCCAATGACAGTAGCCACAATTGGAACTTTCAATCCAAACATTTCTCGAAGGTTTCTTGCAATCGCTTCACCTTGACCTTGTTCTTCAGCTTTTAAACCAGCATAAGCTCCAGGAGTATCAATAAAAGTAAGAATTGGCAAAGAAAATCTATTTGCATGCTGCATTAATCTAAGAGCTTTTCTGTAACCACCTGGTTTTGCCATCCCAAAGTTCCTTACTACATTTTCTTTCGTGTCCCTTCCTTTCTGATGCCCTAACATTAACACTGGTCTATTATTTATCGAACCTATCCCACCAATTAGTGCCATATCATCGCCACCATTTCTGTCTCCATGTAATTCAATCCAGTCATCACAAAACATTTGAACAAAATCCAACGTACTAGGTCTTTGAGGATGTCTAGCTACCTGAATCTTTTGAGCAGGGGTGAGAGATTTAAATATTTCTTCTCTTCTCCTAGCAGCTAAGGTTTCCAGCTGCAGAAGCTGTTGACTAACATCTACTTCTGAATCTCGAGCTAATTCTTTAATTTGCTCTATCTGCTTCTCAAGTTCAACAAGAGGCTTTTCAAAATCAAGGAGATAACGTTTAGCCATAATTTAAACAGTTAATACTTTAGGCTGCTTATCAAGTCCAATCGCAGAAAAACCATGCTTTAAAGATGCTGCTCCAATAAACTCCATCTTTTCAAGAGAAATATTATTTCTTCCCCAACTAAAGTTTGTATGACACTTTTCAAATTCTAAAATCATAGCTTCTGCAAAGCAAGCAAACATTTCTCGCTGAGGGTTTTGCATTTCCGCAAGTTCCATCATATTCCAACCAATATCATTGAAAAACTCTACTATACCTCCTTTTAAAACATGAATATTTTCACCCTGAAATTTCTCATCAAGATTTTTGGGGTATCCGCCATCAATCATTAAACATGGTTTTTTTAAGTTATCTATATCAATTTCAATAGTTTTAGGCATACTTGCGACCCATACAACAATATCCGCCTGAGGCAATGCCTCATTTAAGCTTGTTACGGTGCCACCATCTAATTCTTTTTGTAATAGCACTAATGGTTCTTGTTGTCTTGCTACCATAAGAAGTTCTGAAATCCCAGTTTTATTGATAAGCCATCTACAAACAGCACTTCCAATATCACCTGTAGCACCAATTACAGCAACAGTTGCTTTTTTAAGGTCTATCCCAATGCGAGGCGCATTTATTTCTAATTGCTTACAAATAACCCAGGCAGTATGAGTATTGCCAGTAGTAAACCTTTCCCACTCTAATGAAGTATTTCTAATTTGTTTATGCTGGAGAAGATTAAAATTCTCAAAAATAATAGAAGTAAATCCTCCTAAAGCGGTAATGTTAATCCCTTTTTTTTGAGCTAGTTCCATCGCATTTAGTACTTTTCTTCTAGCCGTTTTAAACCTAGAAAGCATTTCAGGAACAAAGCAAGAATCTATATAAGAACCTTCAATAGTTATTCCAGTAGCACTCTTAACTTCTACATTTTCAACAAGCTGAGGAGGAGCAGTACACCAAACATCCAAGTCGCCATCAGCAATATGATCAAAGCCTAGCATCGAAGCTTTTCTTTTTGCATCTTCAAAACTGGTTGAGTGGCCTATTAACCCAAACATTTAAAATTTATAAATGGTTTCTATACGATGTTATGAACAATAGCACAGAGGTAACTACTTAAAATAGCATTGATTAATTATTAAAATTCTTAATTAATTAGAAATGTGATTAGACAATAGCTGCCATAGCCATTCTTGCAATTTCTCTGTTATCTAGACCTATTTCCATCAATGTGTCTTGATAAGCAATCATAAATTCTTCCATTAATTCTTCTCTGTCCATAGCTAAAACTGATGCGTCATCTGCTACTTCATCTAACATCTTTTTAATTAACGGAAGATTAACCTTATTAGCTTCCATTAATTCCTCTTTACAAGTAGATAGATTCTCTTTAAGCCACTCTTGACCATAATTTAAATGAAGATATTCATCTTTAACCACTCCCTCTGTTATTTTTTTTGCAAAAGGATCCGCAACTCTTATGTAGACGTTATAAGCAGAAATTGCAAATGCTTCAATTAAAATAGCTTGTATTAAAAGACATGTTGTTAAATTTCCTTTTTCAAGAGCAACTTGAAAATTACCATGTAATTTAGAAAAGAATTTTTTAGCAAATTCCATATCGGCCACTACGCCTAAATTTCTTCCACATGCTGTAAAGCCTTTTTTATGCTTCATTTCCATTCTCGCTAATTTAGTTAATTCCTCTAACTCATTTGGAATTAAAGTTGCTATTGAAATGTAATTATCATGAGCCTCTTGCTCTCCCTCTATAACAATTGCATTAATTCTGCTGTACGCATCCTTGTAAGAATCTGTAGTAAAGTCGGGCAAATCTAAAGAAATCGGATTAGTCGATTCTTCAATAGTTTTTTTATTTGATTCTAGAGTTTGCATGTCAGTAATCTTTAGCTCATTATGCATGAATATTACATGATTATAGAGAGTTTATTTAAATATCATGAAAATAGTTTCAATTGTTAAGTCACATTTTTATTTAAACTTATTTAAGAATTGTTTGGCCAATCTGATTGCATCAGATTCATAATCAATTTGAACCAATGATTAATCAATAATTCCTTTAAATTTTTCCCTAAAGACTCATTTGCTCCTCTACTATCTCCAATAACACCTGATTTACTGAAGTCTTCAGTAAGCCAAGCAGTAGGTGCATTGCCCTCTAGACTCCAACCTTCAGGGATCTCTACTTTATTACCCTCATTTGGGCGTTCATCACCTACTAATTCTGGTTTAAAAGCTAGCATCAAACTTGTTTCAGCTAAAGAAGCATGAAGCCCATCCTCAATCTCAGTTTTTGTTAATAATTCACTCAATCCATTCACACCACTCCACAAGAAACAAGGAAAAACTGCCATCTCTGGTGCGATACTTCTTAGTTCTCTTGCAGCTGTATTTAGTAGTGAAATTTGACCTCCATGTCCATTAATTAATATCAATCTTTTAAAACCCATTTCAGATAATTGACCTCCGACTTCCTTTATCATTGAGGTTAATAAATTTGAGGAAAGTGAAATTGTCCCGGCAAAACCCTTATGTTCTGGAGAAAAACCAAAATATTGTGTTGGAAGTTTTTTTAATGGAATATCAGCAGAGAATAATTTAAAAACTTCGCTAATAATTTCATCAACAAAAATACTGTCTGTAGCAAGAGGCAAATGTGGCCCATGCTGCTCAACAGCACCGAATGGCCAAATCACTGTTGATCTTTTGTTTTTTGCAACACATTCAATTTCTTGCCAATTTAAATATTCAAATTTATTAGGTATTGGTTTAAAGTTCATTAATTTTAATTTTGAGTAATAACATTTAGAGTATGTTAATAATTAATTATTCTTATTTTACCTACGATGGGAGTCAGTAATAAAAATGCCCAAGATAATATCCAACCAAAGGGCAATAAAAAACCTCTTCAGGTACTTCACATAAGCAAGAAAGATACTCAAAAAATAGATAATGAGCTAACCAATTCGCAAGAAGAAATTAAAAAAGAAGATATCGCAATCAAACCGCAAATCATTAAAAATGATTCAGTAAAAAAAATTGTGGACAATAATGAAAACACCAAGGATTTTGATATTTCTCAACAAAATTTAACTCAACAAGACTTAAATAGACCCCTTAATTTTTCTGAGCAAAACACAGAATTTCAATTAGAAAGAACAGTTGATGAATTCGATTTTGATGAAAGTGCTTTTTTGGAGGCTTTAAATGCAAATGAGCCAGTTGGGGGAACAGGAGAAACAATTTCAGGAAAGGTTATAGCAATCGAAAGTGATGGACTATATGTTGACATTGGCGGAAAAGCACCTGGTTATATGCCAAAAAAAGAATGTGGTTTGGGTGTCATCACCAACTTCAAAGAAAAGTTTTCTATAGGCCTTGAAATGCAAGTTTTGGTTATCAAAGAACAAAATGCTGATGGGATGGTAACAGTGAGCGCTCGGGCATTAATTCTTAGGCAAAGTTGGGAGAAAGTATCAAGTTCTGCAAAAAATGGAGAATTAATTAACGTTTTAATTAATGGATTTAATAGAGGTGGGCTCACGTGTGATGTAGATGGATTAAGAGGATTCATCCCAAGATCCCAACTAGAAGATGGTCAAGATTATCAATCTTTTGTTGGCAAAACTCTAAAAGTAGCGTTTCTTGAGGTGAATCCAGAATCCAGAAAATTAGTACTCTCTGAAAAGAAAGCATCATTAGTCTCTAAACTTACAAGTTTAGAATTAGGACAATTAATTGAAGGAGAAGTTTTAGCAGTAAAACCATATGGCTTTTTTATAGATTTAGGAGGAGCTAGTGGACTCCTTCATCAATCCTCACTCACAAATGGATCGATTCGTTCTTTAAGAGAAGTTTTTAGAGAAGGGGAAATGATAAAAGCTTTAATATCTGAAATAGACCTCGAAAAAGGTCGTATTGGTCTCAATACAGCACTCCTAGAAAACTCTGCGGGAGAATTAATAATTGATAAGCAAAAAGTTATGCAAGAAGCCACAGAGAGAGCACTAAAAACTAGAGCACTCTTCGATAAAAAAGAACAAGATAAATGAATATTAATAAAAAAAAGGAGTCAAGCCTTAAATTAAAAATTTCAGATTGGGAATTAGATTTTTACTCAAGACCAATTATTGAATCAAATGGAAAAAAAAGGTGGGAATTAATTATCTGCTCTACAAGAAGTTATAAGACACAAGATGTTTTTCTTTGGAATAAAAAGTGTCCTGCAAATGAAGTTAATTCAGTGTGGCTTACAAAGGCGCTAAATGAAGCAATAAGTGAAGCAAAAAAACAAGGGTGGGAGAAACCTTCCATAGTTCGATTCTGGAGGTCGTCAATGAAATCAATCATTAAAAAATCTCTTGAGGCCGTAAGTATTGAGGCTATTGTAAGTAGGAGAACTTATAATTTATCAGATAGGATCGAATTTCTTGAAAAAGAGATTTATCCAAAGGAAAAAGGGTATGTAAAAGGTGTATTAGCTCCTACTTTTACTTCTAAAATGGAAAACCTTCCTACACCTCTACCAGAAGCAGTAAGAGGTGATGCTTTAACTTTGTCTGAAATATCAATTGGCGAATTAAAATCAGCAGAAAATTGGCCTATGGAATTTGGAGATATTTTCCCAATTCATCAAGATTTAGATGATAATTACTTAGTTCCAGGATTAAGACTTTTTAGCAAAGATAGATCTTTGGCACTTTCTGCATGGTTTAGTTGTTTAGAACCTATTAAATTAGTAGTAAATAAGAACCAACTCATACTTGAAGCTTCTGAAGATGATAAGTGGCTAGTAACTGATTTACCAGAAAAAGATGCAAGCATTTTGAATACAAAGTTTTTAGAAAATAAAAAAAATTCTTTTGGTTATCAATTTATTTCCATACAGTCAACGCCATATATCGAAAAATTTGCAGGATTCTGGATTTTAAGAGATATTGAATTAATTTCATAAATTCAGTTTAGGAGCAGTAACTATAACTATTCCTTACAAAGAAATATATTTCTCAAAAGATGAAATTTATATTCAAAACAAAAAATTTGAGTATTATTCATCACCTATTCTTAGTCAAAATAATTTCAAACACGCATACTTCACGAAGTCTTGCTCTGAGAAATTTCTTCAATTATTAGGGAATCACTTTAATGAAAATTCCATAAATTTTGTTTCCAATCAAATTCACAGTAATGTGATAGTGTTTGGATCTCATTTGAAAAAAGGAACTAAGACTGATGCAGATGGTCTTGTTGGCAATAAATGCAGTCAAAACTTATGGGTTTACACAGCTGATTGTATGCCAATATTTTTTGCAGATAAAAGGACTAGAAATGTAGCAACCTTGCATTGTGGAAGAAAAGGTTTAGAAAAAAAAATAATAAAAAATCTGGTAAAAATTTTCGATACTTTTGGGACATCTAGAGATGACTTACTTGTTGCAATAGGGCCAGCGATTTCTAAGGAAAATTATCTAGTTGATAAAATGACACTCAAAGAATTTTATAGAAAGGCCGAAAACAAAAACATAACTGTCAAATTGACTAAAACTAAAAAAGATCTTTGTTTTAGTGATTCAAATCACTTCAGAGAGCGAAACTTAAATCAACTTGATCTAAAAAGATCTGCCTATAGACAACTTTTAAATGAGAACATCCCCTATACAAATATAGATATCTCAAATTTATGCACATACAAATTTAATACTGAATTTTATTCCTGGAGAAGGAACAAAACAATCTTGAGACAATGGAATCTTATTTGCTCATAAAGATAATTAACCTGGACAAATTTCACTACTTAAGTTTTTAGCAACCAATAATTCCCTCATCTCCTTAGTACCCTTAATATTAAAAACTTTGGCTAACAAAACATTCTCTTTGAAACCAAAAGGCTTTATTTTCACTTTGCTCCCCCTTGGAAATTCACTCTTAAGTAGATTAGTTGCTTCAATCTCATTATTTTCATTTACATCTACACAAAATAATCCAATAGTTAAGTTTCTATTTTGATCCCCCACCAAAATAGTATTTGAACTTATGATTTGAATAATTTCGGCCGAGTTTACTATTACAGGATTAAAAACAATCAAGCAGATTATAATTAAAATTTTTGATAATTTTTTCAATTCAGAAATATCTTTATTTTTTAAATTTATCTTAAAGTTAATTTTTTAAAATGACGAATTTTAAAAAAAAATTAGTCTTCACAATTAACATATCCAACCATTTGAGCATTACTTTTCCCAGGAGGAACCATTGGATAACAATTTTCACCTCTTCTGACGAGGATATTAATCAAGGCAGGGCCGTCATGATCAAGAGCCTTTTTAAATTCATTCTGTAATTGTTTTCTATCAGAAATTAAGTATCCTTTAACTCCAAAAGACTCTGCAAGTTTTACAAAATCAGGTTCACCACAACTCATATCAGATGAGGAATATCTTTCTTCATAGAAACTTTCCTGCCATTGTCTTACCATCCCTTGCCAGCGATTATTGATAATAATCAATTTAACCTTTAGACCATATTGAGATAAGGTTCCTAATTCTTGAATATTCATTAAGACACTTGCATCTCCTGCAATACAAATTACATCTGAATTAGGTAAGGCTGCTTTTACTCCAATTGCCGCTGGTAATCCAAAACCCATAGTTCCTAAACCTGCACTACTAATCCATTTTCTTGGAGAATTCCTAAGATATTGAGCGGCCCACATCTGATGTTGTCCTACATCTGTAGTTACATAAGCTTCTGGTGAAAGTTCCCTCACTTTTAAAAGAACTTCCTGAGGATAAATTTCTCCTTCTTTAGGCGGGTCATATAAAGGGTGTTTGTGTTTCCAAAAATCAATTTTTTCTAACCAGTTTTTCGTCTGACTAGTAAATTTGCTTTTTAGGGATTGTTCATTAATTTTCATAACAGCTTTTGAAACATCAGAAACAATTGCAACATCTACACGTCTATTTTTATTAACTTCTGCTGGGTCGATATCTATATGAATTACCTTTGCATTAGGTGCAAAAGTATCTAATTTCCCTGTCACCCTATCATCGAATCTGGCTCCAATAGCAATTAAAAGATCGCATTCTGTAACAGCAAAATTTGCATAAGCAGTTCCATGCATTCCTAACATCCCTACTGATAAATTATCTTTTTCATCAAAAGCACCCTTCCCCATTAAGGTTGTGGTAACTGGTATTTGATAATTCTTTGCCAAAGTTTTTATTTCATCATGAGCTCCTGAAGATATTGCCCCACCTCCTACGTATAGAAGAGGTCTTTCAGAATCTGCTATTAATTTAATTGCTTTGTTGATATCACAATCATTAATTTCTCCATTCCTTTTAAATCCTTTAGGAATAATCTCGCCAGGCAAAACTCTTTGGTAATTAAAGAACTCTTGACCTACATCTTTGGGTATATCAATTAAAACAGGGCCAGGCCTTCCAGATGAGGCTATAAAAAAAGCTTCAGAAACTACTTTCGCGATATCTGAAGGATCCCTTATTACCCATGAATGTTTCACTATTGGAAGAGTTATGCCAAAAATATCAGTTTCTTGAAAAGCGTCTGTCCCTATAGCAGATCTTGGGACTTGACCTGTAACTACCACTAGAGGAACTGAATCCATTTGCGCAGTGGCAATTCCAGTTACTAAATTTGTTGCACCTGGGCCTGAGGTTCCAAAACATACTCCTACTTCACCAGTGGATCTTGCATATCCATCAGCCGCATGTGAACCACCTTGTTCATGCCTAACCATATAGTGCTTTAACCAACCATCTTGTTCTGCCTTATGAACAGCGTCATATATTGGCAGTATGGCTCCCCCAGGATATCCAAATATAACTTTTACTCCATGAATTTTTAAAGAATCCATTAGTGCATCAGCACCAGTTATCCAAACTGGATTCTCATGTTTTGAACTACCCTTTGAAAAGGATCTCGAAGTAAGGGTCACTAAAGAAATTCAATATTTACTATAAATATTAAACTCAATTAAATACTTTTGCCTCATTTAGAAATGTAATGTCAGAAATGTATTCAAAAAAATCTCAAAAAAAATTTAAAGATTTTCATATAAACATCAATTTTTCTTTATAAGATTCCTAATCTATGTAAAGGTCCAGAGCCTGAAATAAGTTCAATAAAAAGCACAAGAAAAATAATCATTGCAACTCTTCCGTTCCACACCTCTGAACTATTATTCCAACCCCATTGCCACTTCTCCTGAGGATAAAGTTTTACTTTTTCAGGCAACTGAGAGGCCTCCTCAATATTAATAAGAGGCCCTTCCAAGCAGGAAATCACTAGATCACTAAGACCTTCAATAAAAGTAGGATGAGTATTTAGAGCCTTAACTCTCCGAAAATTTTTGATACCAGCCTTTTCAGCAATTTCTTTATATTCAATATCAATTTCTTGCAATGTTTCGATATGCTCTCCAACGAAACTTATAGGGACCACAATCAGGTCATTAACATTTGACCTCCCAAGATCAGCTAACACTTCTTCTGTATAAGGCTTCAACCATTCAACAGGGCCAACTCTACTTTGATAAGAAAGTGTATGAGGGTTAGAATGACCTAAACATTTTTCAAGCTCATTTATAATTAGTAAAGAACAATCTTCAATTTGTTGTTTATAGGGGTCTCCAGCTTCCTCTACGTAACTTTTAGGAACTCCATGAGCAGTGAAAAATATATGGGCTTTTGAAGGTGATTCACAAAGTGAAATCTGTTCAGAAATTAATTCGACCATAGACTTTAAATAACCTGATTGACTGAACCAACTCCTTACACATCTCATTGGAACCTTCTTAAATTCATCATCGGAATCTCGCAATTTTTTTAATTCTCTAAAGCTCGAACCACTAGTACTTATCGAAAAATGCGGATACAAAGGTATTACAACAACTTGATCTATGCCATCTGCTTTCATATCAGCAATTGCTGATTCAGTAAAAGGATGCCAATACCTCATAGCGATGTAGGTAGTGGCATTAAACCCCTTGTCCCTTAATTTAGATTGTAGTTCTCTTGCTTGTTGTTCAGTTATCCTTCTGATAGGTGATCCTCCACCTATGGAAAGGTAGGCCTGTTGTGAAGTAGTACTCCTAAGCGTACTAATTAACCAGGCTAGGGGTTTTTGAAAAACAGGGAAAGGGGTCCTAATTATTTCTGGATCAGAAAAAAGATTATATAAGAATGGGCCTACATCGTTAATGCGTTCAGGCCCCCCTAAATTCATTAGTAAGACGCCTATTTTATCCATCTAAAATTTATAGAGATTGAAAATAAACATTAAAAACGTCATTATATGGTCAATTATATAAGTAAATGAACGTAATTCAGGAAATTAATAATGTCAATGATAAATTTGCTACTCAAGGAAGCAAGCTTAAAATTGAGAAAAGAGGAGAAAAATTAAATATTCGTGGTTCACTACCCTCCAAAGAAGATAAAAATAACTTTAAAATTCAAAGAATATCTCTTGGTTTAAAGGCTAATATTTCTGGATTAGAGGAAGCCAAAAAAAAATTACAATTAATCAATTTGCAATTGGAATTGAATCAATTTGATTGGATTAATTGGATAGGCACTCCCTATAAAAAGCAAATAAAAGATGGTTTTGAATTCCCAAAAAGATTAAATCAATTTGAGGCATTTTTTTTTAAAGAAAAAAAAGGTGATTTTAGAACCAGCACTAGAAAAACTACTTGGAGAAGTTCTTACAAACCGTATATAAAAAGAATCCTAGATGTTTATAGTGATCACGAAAATGAAGCTTTAGAAAAAATATTTCAAAAGACACTTGAAAGTTACAAGGAAGGAAGCAGAAGTAGAAAACAATGCGCTACTTCTCTTAGTGTTTTGGCTAAGTTTTTGGACATTAAACTTCCAGAAAATTGGAAATTAAATTCTAGAGGATATGGTCTAAACAAAGCAGGATTTAGGGAGCTCCCAACAGACGAGTTAATAGAAAAACTTTGGGAGAAGATACCAAACAAATCTTGGAAATTTGTTTTTGGTTTGATGGCTACATATGGATTAAGAAATCATGAAGTATTTTTTTGTGATTTAAGTTCTCTAACTAATTTTGGGGACAAAATTATTAGAGTTTTACCTACAACTAAAACTGGGGAGCATCAAGTTTGGCCATTTCATCCTGAATGGGTGGAAAAGTTCGAATTATCAAAACTTGGTGAAAATCCAGAACTACTACCAAATATTAAAAGAGACCTTAAAATCACAACCTTACAGAATATTGGGAAAAAAATTACAGACCAGTTTAGGCGTTACTCTTTACAAATAAAACCATATGATTTAAGGCATGCTTGGGCAGTAAGAACTATTTTTTATGATTTACCTGATACTGTGGCAGCTAGAATGATGGGACATTCGGTTAGTTTACATACACAAACTTATCACCACTGGATTACTAAAAGAGATCAACAACAAGCAGTTAATAATGCACTATTAAAAGTTAAAAAAGCTAAAAATACTTAAAGATTTATAATCATAAAATAAAAAATTAGGTTCATATGCAAGAAAAACATTCATCTTCCGAGAAAATATTTAATCTTGATAATCAAGCACAGAAACTTGGAATGGGAGGAAAACTATCCCCAGATAGCGATGAGAGCTCATATAAAAAAAGAATGCAGCAAAGAAAAGATATTCAAGCCGAAAGACTACAAATTAGAAAAACAAAAAAAGGATTATTGATTGTCTTTACAGGAAATGGCAAGGGCAAGACAACTGCATCTTTAGGTATGGCTTTAAGGACGATAGGGCATGGCTATAAAGTGGCAATAATTCAATTTATCAAAGGAGGCTGGACCACTGGAGAAGAAAAAGCACTTAAAAATTTGTCTTCAAACATATCTTGGCATTCATTAGGAGAAGGATTTACTTGGGAGACACAAGACAGAATAAGAGATGAAAAATTAGTTCAAGAAGCATGGCAACTAGCCAAAGAATATATAAAAAACAAATCTTATAAACTTATCATTCTTGATGAAATTAATATCGCTACAAAACTTGGTTATCTTGCACCAGAAGAAATTATCACTTTTTTAAATAGCTTAAATAATAGAAAAAATCATATTGTTTTAACTGGAAGGGGAGCATCTGATTCAATTATCAATTACGCTGATTTAGTTACAGATATGAAACTAATAAGACATCCTTTTAAAGAACAAGGAATAAAAGCACAAAAGTGTGTTGAATTTTAGTTACAGCAAATTATTATTTAAATTTTCTTTAGGCAGGTTTAGAAATGTTTAAAGACGCAAGCAAAATCTGAACAAAAAATAAATTTGGTGCATTTACTTGCTAAGGTCTTAAAAGTACAATTATTGAATGACTTACAAAAGAGTTCTCTTAAAACTTAGTGGTGAAGCACTAATGGGTGAAAAGCCATATGGTATTGATCCTGCTATAGTTCAGTCAATTTCAGAGGATGTTTCAAAAGTAGTCGAAAATAATGTACAACTTGCAATAGTTGTTGGCGGTGGAAATATTTTTAGGGGGCTTAAAGGGTCTGCAGATGGCATGGATAGAGCTACGGCGGATTATGTTGGCATGCTCGCAACAGTAATGAATGCAATTTCACTTCAAGATGGTTTAGAAAGAGTAGGAGTTGCAACCAGAGTGCAAACAGCAATCGAAATGCAGGAAATTGCAGAACCTTATATTAGAAGAAGAGCTATGAGACACCTTGAGAAAGGTAGAGTTGTAGTCTTCGGAGGTGGATGCGGAAATCCATTTTTTACAACTGACACTACAGCGGCTCTTCGGGCTGCAGAGATAAATGCTGAAGTTGTTATGAAGGCTACCAAAGTTGATGGGGTATATAATTGTGATCCTAATAAATTTAAAGATGCAAAAAAATATTCTACTCTTAGTTATCAACAAGTTCTCAGTGATGAAATCGCAGTAATGGATAGTACTGCAATTGCACTATGCAAAGATAACAATATCCCTATTATGGTTTTTGATATATTCAAGAAAGGGAATATCTCTAAAGCTGTTGCTGGGGATCCTATAGGTTCATTAATTAGTTAAAGCTTATTTAAATTTTTTTATTATGAAAGAAAAAGAAATTCAAGAAAATATGAATAAAAGTATTGAAGCAACCCAAAGAAACTTTAATACAATTAGGACAGGTAGAGCTAATGCTTCATTGTTAGACAGAGTAAGTGTTGAGTACTACGGAGCAGAAACACCAATTAAATCACTTGCCACAATAAGCACTGTTGATTCACAAACAATTTCAATACAACCCTTTGATATTTCATGTTTACAAGCGATAGAGAAATCTATTTCTATGAGTGATTTAGGTATTACTCCAAATAATGATGGGAAAGTTATAAGAATAAATGTTCCTCCTTTAACAGAGGAAAGAAGAAAAGAATTTTGTAAATTAGCCTCTAAATATGCAGAGGAAGGAAAAGTAGCTTTGAGGAATATTAGAAGAGATGCTGTTGATAAAGAAAAAAAAGACGAAAAAGATGGTCTCATTTCTATTGACGAATCGAGAGACAATCAATCTGAAATTCAGAAAATTACTGATAAATATATTGCTTTAATAGAAAATAAATTGTCTGAGAAAGAGAAAGAAATTCTAAAAGTTTGATAGTATTTGACGTTGTAATAATCGGTGGAGGTTTATCAGGATCTTCCACCGCTTTTAACCTATCAAAGAAAGGATATTCAGTTTTAATTATTGAAAAAGAAAAATCCCAAGATTACAAACCATGTGCAGGTGGGATGGCATCTTCAATGCAAAAATTTCTTCCTTTAAATATAGAAGATTGCATAGAATCAAAAATTAAGAATGTTGAATTCAGATGGAAAGCTGCAGATAATGTAACTGCTGATCTGACTGGTGAATCCCCATTTTGGATTGTTAAAAGAGAAAGACTAGATCAATTATTACTTGATGAATCCTTGAGTAATGGAGTTCAGTTAATGAGACAATTATTAATACAAAAAATAATTAAAAAAAATGATAAATGGGAAATTACTTGTAATAAAAAAATAAAATATATTTCAGAATTTCTTGTAATTGCAGATGGGTCCCAATCACAATGGGCGAGTTATTTCAATTTAGGGCCAAGAAAACCAAAATTTGCTAACACAATCTCATTAAGATTGAAAGGGTTAGGTGAAATACCTAGAGATGCAGTTAGATTTGAGTTTGGATTTATAAAATATGGTTTTGCATGGGCATTCCCCTTAAAAGAAAGCTTAAATATTGGTTTAGGTACTTTTATAAATAATGGTCTCTTAGAAAATCAGGCTATAAATAAACAAGTTATCAGAAGCTTCGGTTTTGATTATTTTCCTCATAAAACAATTAGTAAGAAACTGAGAATATGGAATGGCTTCCACTCAATTAATGGTGACAAAGTTTTAGCCGTTGGAGATGCAGCGTCTCTATGTGATCCTTTTTTAGCTGAAGGAATTAGACCTTCTTTAATTAGCAGTTTTTATGCGGCAGAATACATAGATCAGTGCCTATCAGGAAAAGTAGATGATTTAAATCTTTATACGAAAAAAATTAACAATATTTGGGGGAAATCAATGGCTTGGGGAAGGAGAATAGCCCAAGTATTTTATAGATTTCCTAGAACTGGATACCAACTAGGTGTCAAAAGAAAAACAGCACCTAAACGTATTGCTCAAATATTATCAGGAGAAATGAGTTATGAAGATATTGCAAAAAGAGTAATTAGAAGACTTTTAACAAAAAGTGGAACTTAATTCCTTTTTCCAATTCAAACTTAAATTTAGTTAGCAGAAATCAATTTATGATTTTTAATCTCTGAATATCTCTTTAGTAACAGCTCTTCCAATTCTTCTATAGCCTTACTGAATCCAGTGATACCTTCACTAAGCTTTTCACTTGCCATTTGATCTTCTAGCATACTTAATCTAAAATCTTTTTCTTCAAATTCGTAATCAATAGAATTATTTATTTGGGTACTTACATCTAATTTTCTAACTAACTCTCCTTTTTCTTTTTTCAGTTCCTCAAGAAATTTTGGTGCGATTGTTAAAAGATCGCAACCTGCTAATTCTTTTATTTCATCAAGATTTCTAAAACTCGCTCCCATTACTTCTGTCTTGAATCCCTTTTCTTTAAAGTACTTGTATATTTGTGTAACCGAAATAACACCAGGGTCTTCAGCACCAATAAAACTAGTTTTACCAGTTTTTACTTTATGCCAATCCAATATACGACCAACGAACGGGGAAATTAGAGTTATCTTTGCATTGGCACAAGTTACCGCTTGGCAGAAGTTAAAAAGTAGAGTTAGGTTGCACTTAATACCCTCTTTTTCCAAAATTTCAGCTGCCTTAATTCCTTCCCAAGTTGAAGCAATCTTAATCAAAATTCTTTCCTTTTCAATTCCAAAATTTTTATAAAGATTGATCAATTTTCTGGCTTTTTCTACCGTAGCTTCGGTATCAAAGCTTAGTCTTGCATCAACTTCTGTAGATACGCGCCCTGAAATAATTTTCAATATTTCTTTTCCAAAAAATACTGAAACTTGATCAACAGTTTCTTTGATTAATTCAATTTCGGAAAATCCTTGGGGCAATGCATTTTCTGAACTTTCTAAAGCTTTATCAATTAATTTCACATAATCAGGGTTCTTAGCAGCAGCAAGTATTAGCGATGGATTGGTGGTGGCGTCTCTTGGTTGAAATTTTTTTATCGAATCTAAATCTCCAGTATCAGCAACAACAATGGTCATTGATGACAATTGTTCTAAAATTGATTTCATATCTAAATAATCATATATATACATAAACTAGCTTTTATTCCAGATGAAATCATCAGATAATGAACTAAATATTTATAAAATTGGAAAATTTTAGGGTTTTTTAACAATCATTCCATGATCTTTAATCTTGGGAGGTATTTTTTCAATTACTATCAAACTCTCAATAATTTCTTTAGCAACTGGTACTGCAACAGTTGAACCATATGCATAAGGTTTAGATGGCTCATCAACAACTACTAAGACAGCATATTTCGGATCATTAACTGGTAAGGTCGCCACAAAACTGCAAACTTTTTTACTTGTGTAAGAACCATTTAAGGCTTTTTGGGAAGTGCCCGTTTTCCCTGCTATCCTATAACCCTCGATTTTCACTCCAGATCCACTACCTTTATCAACTACGCTCTCCATCCATTCAAGAACAGTTTTAGAGACTTCGTGTGAAAAAAATTGTTTTTTTGGATTTTTATTAACTCTTCCTTTGAAAGTTGAAGTTACATGAGGAGTCACTTCAAAACCGCCATTTGCTAGAGCCGCATGAAGTTGAACCAATTTAAGGGGTGAGATTGAGAACCCTTTACCAAAAGAAGTTACAGCAGGCTCAATTGATTGATTTACAAATAAATCTTTTCTCTTTAGTTGGCCAGCAGTTGATTCAAATAAGTCAGTCTCTAAATTTTTATTTATACCTAAATTTTTTAGCCAATCCCAATATATTGTGGGGTCTAAATTTTGCATTATTTTTACCATCCCAACATTACTTGAAACCTGCAATACTTTTGGATAGTCAATGTATCCATTACCTTTTTTATCCCAATTAGAAAGTGTCCATCCTCCAACATTAATTTTTCCGATATCTTCAACAAATCCATCTTTCTGAATTACTTTTTCTTCTAACGCTAAGGCAAGATTAATAGGTTTAAAAGTTGAACCAGGCTCAAATAAATCTTGAGAATACCAACCCCTAAAAAGTTCAGAATCATACTGCCAAAATTTATTTGGATCATATGAAGGAGCTGAAACCAAGGAGAGAATTCGACCATTATTAACATCCATAACTATGGCAAATCCCTTCTTTGCTTTCCATTTGCTTACTTGCTTTGATAATGCATTGAATGACGCTTTCTGTAATTTTGAATCTATAGTTAGGCCTAAACTTTTGTAATCAGAAATAAAATCACCTGGCGCTGAATTATCTGGTAGAGGAGTTCCATCTCCTCCTCTTTTTATTAAATTACTTTTATTAAAAACTTTAATTTGATTATCTAAATGAAGCTCTAAACCCGCTGAAGCTATATTCTCATCATTAACAAAACCGACAAGATTAGAGTAAAGCTCCCCTTGTGGATAATATCTCTGCGAATATTTAAACAAATCAAGACCGCTTATTTGAAGGTTCTTAATCTTTTCTGCTTTTTCTTCGGAAATTTTATCCAAAAGCTTGATACCACTTATTTTTTTACCAAATTTACTCAAGAGTATTTCATCATTAATATCCAATATATCTGACAATTTTTCTGCAACTTCTTCAATACTCCGAACTCTGTTAATTGAATCACCAGGAAAATTAAAATATTTTGGATGGGCCCATAATTTATATAGTGGTTTATCGTAAGCGATTAGTCTATTATTTCTATCAACAATCGCTCTTCTTTTTTTTAAAGCTTCAGTTTTAGAAGAATGTATTAATCTAGCTTTTCTTTGCAAATCAGAAGCGTTAAAGACTTGCAATTTAACTAACCTACCAAACAAAAAAAATAATAATATTAAGCTAAAAATATAAAGCAATTTAAATCTTGTTTGATCAAGAGGTAATAGACGAACAATTTTCTTATATTTTTTCATCAATATCCTCTTTGATATTTGCTATCACTGAAACCTTCAATGAAACTTCTTAAATTTTTCTTAAATAAACTTTCTTTTTTTTCTGGAAGTTTATCTAGGTAGATTAAATCTTCAGGTTTAGTTTTTCTATAAGTATTAATAGACTCTAGTTCACTAATATAAAATTCCTCAATTTTAGAAATATAATCAATGAGATTATTATTGATAGCTCTTGTTTTAGATAAGTTTTTATATGTATTTGACCATTTTCTTTGACTATTAAAAGACAAGAAAAGTAAGATGAAAATTAGTACCAAAAGAGAGATATTAATGGTATCGGAAATTTGATGAATTAATTTGATACTAATTATGGATATTTTTTCAGAATTTTTTTTACTTTCATATGAAACTTTTTTTTTGAAATTAAGTTGATTCCCATAAGGTTTCATCTATGATTTTTTATTTAAATAAAAGATGTGTTATTAATTAAATAAACATTTTTTTGTTTGATTCGCAAGTAAAAAATTAAATTCTTTATGTCCTCAATAAGAACAAATTTAAGAAAGTCAATCCATTCCATAAAGAATGCATAATCACTGAGGAAAACAAGCTCCCTGATGCAATTCTTGTAATTGCTAATCCAATCCCTAGAACAAATAATGGCAGCATTTCTCCCAAACTTAAATGGGCCAATGCAAAAATAAAAGCTGAAATAGTAATTCCCGAAATTACTCCAAAATCTCTTGAAAGAGTTGGTAGTAAAATACCGCGAAATATAATCTCCTCAAATAGGGGCGCTAATAGAGTTGTTGTTATAAATAATAGAAAAAATGAAAAGTAATTATTATTATTAAGAACAATTTCTAGCAAAGGGTTACTACCATTCTGATTATCGATCAGACTATTCATAATTAGAGAAATCAATAAAACAAAAGGGATAATTGTTAACCAACCTTTAATTCCCTGAATAATTGCATATTTTATTGGAAAGAAATTGAACTGTATATAATCCTTTTTAAAAGTAAATACACCATTCAAAGATTTAATTTGATAATAAACTATAACTAATGGGGGAATAGCCATAAAAAGATATCCAAAGAATATTTTCAAAGATTGAGACAATTCATTAGAGATATTTTTAGAAAAAAGTTCAACCAAACTGATAGAAAACAAAGGTGATACCACTTCTCCTAAAACAACAAATCCACCTGCAATTAATAGAACCATATCTATTAACTCTAAATCTAAGTATTTTATTTCTTGCCAACCAAACTTTTTCAAAGTTATGGTAGTCCATAAAATTTTCAAAGCCAGAATAGAGCCAAGAAGTATTGTTAAAAGTGGTATTAGTCTTATGGCTAATATTTTTAAAAACA
Organism: uncultured Prochlorococcus sp.; assembly: GCA_902535185.1. Taxonomy (GTDB): domain Bacteria; phylum Cyanobacteriota; class Cyanobacteriia; order PCC-6307; family Cyanobiaceae; genus Prochlorococcus_A. Next base: position 15,287 of record CACAST010000005.1, on the reverse strand, counting down.
TTCTGCTTGAAAATGATTTTGTTATTAATGAACTATCTTCAAAATCAAATTTCCTGCTTAAAAGGTGATATAAAAATTTATCACCTTTAAATAAATCAAATTTATCGGAATTTGGTTTATAAGAATTATTATTGGATTTTTTTTCTATCTCATCAATCAGAAATTTAAAGTTTTTATTTTCAAAATCTTTGGATAGATTTTTATAGATTATAGGATCATTTGATTCTGAAGAAATTACTCGAATTAATTTATTTCTCTCTGTTAGCTCTTCAAATGGGACCTCAGAGAGTGATTTATTTATTTGATCAACAGGATCATTTATGATAAAGAACTTTTTAAGATCTACAGGTATTGATTGGAGCGATAGTTCAGCAATTTCTTGCTCTTTTTGACTTATATCAAATGAAACAGACGGTCTATTTAAACTATCTCTTAAGCCTTGCTGCCATACAAAAAAAGTTATAACTATGGAAATAAACGCTAAAGTGAGTTTTGACTTAGAAATATTTTTAAAGGTCATAACTTATTATATTATTGAAAACTATACTTAGTTATCATTGAAGTTATTTATATTTTGTATCCATTTTAATCACGCCATGAGATGATTAAATAATCTTAATTTTCAAATTTATATAATGGCTATAAGATTAGTTTTAGTTAGGCATGGACTAAGCAGTTTCAATGCAAAAGGATTAATTCAAGGAAGAACAGACGATTCATTATTAACCGATGAAGGATACGAACAAGCTCGAAAAGCAGGAGAAGCATTATCAAAAATAAAATTCGATAAAATCTATTCCTCCCCACTTGTGAGAGCTGCAGAGACTGCAAAAACAATTACAAAGAAATTAAATAAAGAGCAAAATATTGTATTCGACGATAATTTGCTAGAGGTAGATCTTAGTGAATGGTCTGGTCTAAAAATTGATGAAATAAAAAATAAATTTCCAGAAATTTACCCTATATGGAAAAACGATCCAGAAAATCTTATTTTAAAAAGAAATGATAATAAAACTTATAAACCAATTCAAGAGTTATTTTTTCAAGCAACAAATTTTGTAGAAGATATTTTAAAAATTTATCCAGACAAAGAAGATGTAAATATTTTAGTTGTAGGACATAATGCAATTCTCAGATGTTTAATACTCTTGTTATTAGGAAAGCCTAAGCAAGGTTTTAGAAAAATAAGATTAGAAAATGCTTCTTTCTCTATACTCAATATTTCAAAGAAAGAAAACTCTTATAAGACTCAAATTGAATGCTTAAATCAAACTTCCCATCTTAATAAAAATATTCCAAATAAAATTGGAGATTCCAGAATATTTCTCATAAGGCATGGTGAAACTAACTGGAACAAAGAAGGTAGATTTCAAGGCCAAATTGATATCCCTTTAAATGAAAACGGAAAAGATCAAGCTAGAAAGACTTTTGAATATTTGAGAAATATTTCTTTTAATAAGGCATTTTCAAGTTCAATGCATAGGCCTTATGAAACTGCACAAATAATCCTTCAAAATAACAAAGATTTAAAAATTGAGAAGATAGACTCACTCGTAGAAATAAGTCACGGGTTATGGGAGGGTAAATTGGAAGCAGAAATTAGAGAAGAGTGGCCTGCTTTACTAAAAAATTGGCATGATAAACCTGAAGAAGTATTAATGCCCGAAGGTGAATCTATAAAAGATGTATCAGAAAGGTCAGTAGAAGCTTTTGACAAAATTTGTTTATCTCAAAAGGATAATGATCAAACCCTCATGGTTGCTCATGATGCAGTCAATAAAACTCTAATTTGTAATATCTTTGGGATTAATTATTCAAATATTTGGATGATAAAACAGGGTAATGGAGGCATAACTATTATTGACCTTTTTAATGATCCCAATAAGCCCCCTGTGATTAGCGCTCTAAACATCACAACACACCTAGGGGGAATACTTGATTTAACTGCTTCAGGAGCACTTTAAATTAAGCCTTGTTAAAAATTTATTTTGATGAAATCAGGGTAAGAGAAAGGCTTCATTTACTTAAAAAGCCAACTTGACTAAGAGGCCAAAATCTGAAATATGCTTTACCAATTATCTCTTTTTTATGAAGAAATTTACTTCCAGGCCAATATCTTCCATCCCAACTATTTGCCCTATTATCACCTAAAACTAAAAAATGATCTTCTGGCACTTTTATGTTTTCAAATTTACCACAATTATTAAATAAGGATAATGAGCATTTAAAAGAGACATAGGGTTCAGGAATTAATTTATTGTTTATTATTAATTCACCATTAGAGTTTACACTTACAGTTTCTCCTGGAAGTGCCACCACTCTTTTAATATAAGCATCGCAAGCTTGATCCCTCAAACCAGGAATGAAAGACATTGGAGGAAAACTCATAAAAAAACAATACCTTTTTTTTGGTAAAGGCTTAGATCTTGATGAAATTAATTTTTTGTCAAACGAGTAAGGTGAGTTAAAAACAACTATATCTCCTCTTTTTGGTAAAGAGTTTCTTAGCGAAAATTTTTCAATAATTAACCTATCATTTATTTGTAATTCTGGGAGCATTGAACCAGAAGGGATAAAACGTGGTTCTGCAAAAAATGATCTACAAGAAGAAACAAAAAAAGTTAATAGAATTAAAAGACCCCATTCTTTTAAAAAACTTTTTATGTAACCACTCATAGGATTAATAAAGTCTTGATTGTCTAAAATTATATAAATTGGTTTGCATATTCAATTTCATTAAAACCTAATATTACCTTTTTCCCTTCGGAAATCAAAAATGGTCTTTTTATTAATTTGCCATCACTTAAAAGAAGTTGAATAATTCTTTCCTTTGACAAACGATCAATATCAATATTAAGAGTTTTAAAGGCTTTACCTCTTGTATTGAAAATCCTTTTCTTATCGTCAGAGTATTGTTCTAAGGCTAGATTTAAATAATTAACAAGTGGAGGTTCTTTTACAATATCAATTAACTGAAATTCAAAATCTTTGCTTTCAAGCCATTTTGCAGCTTTTCGGCATGTAGAGCATTTTAAATAACTGTAAAAAATTATTTTTTTCAATTTAATTTACTAATATTTGATTTCTTAAGTACTTTAAAGTTTTTCTTTTTTAGAGGCATACAACTTTTCAATAAATTTTCAACAACATCAAAATCCCTCCAACCATCAATTTGAACTGTTCTTCCATCGAGGCCTTTACTTGTTCTAAAAAATTCTGCAACATCCTCAAGCTGATTAGGAGCAATTTGATTAATACTAACTATATTAGCCTGCCTAGGATTAGCCATAGGCACACATAAAAGTTTTCCATCATATGCACCACAATCATGCATATCCAAAACTCCAATAGGTCTAGCTTTTATTAGACAACCCGCAAAAGTAGGTTCGTCCATTATCACCATTGCATCAAGGGGAGCTCCATCATCTGCAAGGGTATTTGGGATAAAACCATAATCAAAAGGGTACCTCACTGAAGAATGTAATACCCTGTCTAGGGCCATTATTCCTGCTTCAGAGCAATATTCATATTTATTCCTACTCCCTGCAGGTATTTCAACAACAATATTCACTATTCCCTTCATTGGAGATGGAGGTATTGAACTAAGGTCCATCTTTTTTAAAATCGTGATTATGAATTATCTCGTTTCCTTGAGATAAAGGTCTTCCAATTAAAATGCTTATTGAAGGTAAAAAAATTGTCAAAAAGGCAAAAATAATACCTAAAGATGTTATTGATAAACTCCTTATACTTAAGGGGTCATCATCATCTCTTTCAAAATCATTTCGAGCGGAACCATGAGAAGATTCTTCACTTGATTTACTTTGAATAAACTGCTTTGATTTCGTGTAACTCAAGAACTCTTAATTGGTAAAGATTAAGGAGATAATTAAACATCATTATCCTACATTTAAAATGTCAATAAATCAAAACATCTATTCGTAACTTTTTAATTACTCTTTTTCTAGCAAAGATCTGATAGATTTTAGTTCCTCCAATATTTGCACCAGTATATTTTGAGCAGCGGAGGAAGGTGTATTAAAGACCTCTACAGTAACCTCCTTAATTCTTAAAATATCCTTTGCAAATCTTGCTACTTCATTAGGATGAAACTTTAAAGGATCTTTTTGATCAGTTCTAAATTCGGGATTTAATTTTCTTGGATTAAAGCTAGGGTTTAGATTTCTTAAATCTGTATTAGTATACCTATAGACAGAAGCTCTTGATCTGTTTAGGAATTTTTGAACTTCATCAATACCTACTAATTCCTCTTCACTAGAAATATTGGAATCTATATTTTCCATAAACTTAAGAAAATGATTTAGTAGTAATAAACTTTTTAAAGAGTTTGAACTTCATTACTGAAGAAGTTAGCAGAAAGAATATTCTTAGACTAGCCGCGTTGAGGGACTCAAGACACTTTAAATTATTTTTTCACCTTAATTGATAAAATTAAATATTATTAAGGATTTTTTTGTATGCGCGTGACAACCTCATTTCCTCTGGGGACACTTCGTGACACACCTTCTGAAGCTGAGATTATTTCACATCAATTACTGTTAAAAGCTGGGTACATTCGTAGAGTTAACAGCGGTATTTATGCATACATGCCACTAATGCTTAGAGTTATTGAAAAAATATCCGCAATAATAGAGAAAGAACTTAATAGCATTGGTTGCACAAAATTACTATTACCCCAACTTCATCCTGCAGATTTATGGAAAAAAAGTGAAAGGTGGGAAGGATATACCGCAGGTGAAGGAATAATGTTTAATCTCAAAGATAGACAAGGTAAAGAATTTGGTTTGGCACCAACTCACGAAGAGGTGATCACAAGTATTGCATCAGAGACCATCAACTCCTATAAGCAATTACCTCAATGTTTCTACCAAATTCAGACAAAATTTAGAGATGAAATAAGGCCAAGGTTTGGATTGATGAGAAGTAGAGAATTTATAATGAAAGATGGTTATTCTTTTCATTCTTCAGAAAACGATCTAGCTTCTTTCTATGAAAAGGTGGGCAATGCGTATGAAAATATTTTTAAATCTTGTGGATTGCAGACAGTAGGAGTTGAAGCTGATAGTGGAGCAATTGGCGGTGCTTCATCTAAAGAATTTATGGTCACTGCTGATGCTGGGGAAGATTCCATTTTGTTTACTCAAAGTGGTTCTTATGCTGCCAATATCGAAAAAGCTGTTTCTTTACCCTCTCAACCTATTCCAATAAAAGATAATATTTCAGAGTGGTTGGAAACACCTCATCAAAAAACAATCCTAGAAGTTTGCGAGAATAATAATCTAGCCCCAAGTCAGATTATTAAAGTAGTAATATTTCTCGCACAGTTCGAAGGTGAATTTAATGTCCCAATTCTTGCATGCATAAGAGGCGATCAACACATAAATGAAGTAAAGCTTTTTAACTTAATCAATAAACTTCATCGCTTCAATCTCCTTAATCTCAAAAAGATTGAAGACAAAAATAATATTGAAAAAAATCTAGTTGATTTACCCTTAGGTTTTATCGGGCCAGATTTAGATAATAAAACTATTAAAGCGAGTTCTAATTGGGAAAAAAAATGGACAAGAATAATTGACCATTCTGCAAGTGACCTTTCAAAGTTTATAAGTGGTGGGAATAAAGTTAATTTCCATAAAGTTTTTCAAGAATTCTCTTTTAATTCAAAAGACTATCTAATTGGGGATATAAGGAATGCCAAAAAAGGAGATAAAATAAGTATTCATGATGATGAAGAACTTGAAGAAAAAAAAGGTATCGAGATTGGACATATTTTCCAACTAGGTCAGAAATATAGTGAAAAATTAAATGCAAAGTTCTCTGATAAGGACGGTCAGTTAAAAAATTTATGGATGGGTTGTTACGGAATAGGAGTGACAAGAATAGCTCAAGCTGCTATCGAACAGAATCATGATCAAAAAGGAATTTGTTGGCCTATCCAGATTTCTCCTTTTAAAGTGATTATTATCCCAACAAACCTAAAAGATCCTATTCAAAATGATCTTACTGAGCAAATCTACAAAAACTTTTTAATTAATAAAATTGATGTCCTTCTTGATGATAGAAACGATAGAGCTGGAGTGAAATTTAAAGATGCGGAATTAATTGGTATTCCTTTTCAGATAATTATTGGCAGAGATTCTATTAATAAAGAAGTAGAACTTTTATGCAGAACAAATAATACTAAGATTAAAATTAGTACTGATAAATTGTTAGAAACATTTATTTCCGAATCTGAAATAATGTACAATAAAAGGTCTTGAGGCTTATTTTTTTTTGGAGCAAAGTTATGTTACTGAAATTGACATCAAAATTATTTTTTAAGAATCTTACCAAAGCTATATCTTTTGCAATATCCTTAATTGTTGTTTTTACACTATTTAGTTCCCCTTCCATAGCTGCAAAAACCGCTATGACAGGTGACTACACAAAAGATACAATTTCAGTTGTTAAAACATTACAATCAGCTGTTGACACTCCAAAAGATTCTCCAAACAAAGATGAAATAAGGAGTGAGGCTCTTACACTCATAACTGACTATATTTCCAGATATAGAAATAGAGGGATGGTGAATAAAACGCAATCATTTACTACAATGCAAACAGCATTAAATGCTATGGCAGGTCATTACAAAAACTTTGCAAGTAGACCTTTACCAGATAAACTTAAAGAGCGTTTAACCAAAGAATTTTCTCTTGCTGAAAAAATGGTTCTAAGAGAAAGTTGATACAATTCATTTACTTTTTAAAAGTAAAACAAGATTTTTGAATATATTAAATATTCGCACAAAAATAATGCTCTTCTAAAATTGGCCAATGTTGTTGTAATCGGAGCCCAATGGGGTGACGAGGGAAAAGGTAAAATAACGGATTTACTCAGTCGTTCGGCTGATGTTGTCGTTCGCTATCAAGGTGGAGTAAATGCAGGTCATACTATAGTCGTAGATGATAGAGTCTTAAAATTACATTTAATTCCCTCAGGGATACTTTATAAAAATACTTCTTGTCTAATTGGTTCGGGAACTGTTGTAGATCCAAAAATCTTGCTTAAAGAAATTGATATGTTAATTGATAATGGAATTGACATCTCAGGGTTAAAAATTTCATCAACATCACATGTAACAATGCCCTACCACAGAATATTAGATGAAGCGATGGAAGCTGATAGAGGTTCAAACAAAATAGGGACAACAGGTCGTGGGATTGGCCCAACTTATGCGGATAAATCACAAAGAAATGGTATTAGGATTAGAGACTTGCTCAATAAGGAAAGGCTAAGTGATGTGATAAAAATTCCATTAAGAGAAAAAAACGGTCTCCTAGAAAAAATCTATGGCATTCAACCACTTAAATTAGAAGATATTGTTGAGGAATATCTTGACTATGGGGAAAGATTATCAAAGCATGTTGTTGACTGTACCAGGACTATCCATGCAGCATCAAAAAACAAGAAGAATATTCTTTTCGAAGGTGCTCAAGGGACTCTACTTGACTTAGATCATGGAACTTATCCTTTTGTTACCTCATCAAACCCTATATCAGGAGGGGCATGTATTGGGGCTGGAGTGGGTCCAACTTTAATTGATAGAGTTATAGGTGTCGCAAAAGCTTACACCACAAGAGTAGGTGAAGGGCCATTCCCTACTGAATTACAAGGAAGTATAAATGATCAACTCTGTGATAGAGGCAGTGAATTTGGAACCACTACTGGGAGGAGGAGAAGATGTGGGTGGTTTGATGGAGTTATTGGTAAATATGCTGTATCTGTGAATGGTCTTGACTGTTTAGCCGTTACGAAACTTGATGTGTTAGATGAATTAGATGAGATTCAAGTTTGCATTGCATATGATCTCGATGGAGATGAAATAGACTACTTTCCTACAAATTCAGATGACTTAAAAAAATGTAAGCCAATCTTCAAAAAATTAAAAGGTTGGCAATGTTCAACTGCAGATTGCAGAAAACTATCTGATCTCCCAGAGAATGCCATGAATTATCTAAGATTTTTAGCTGAATTAATGGAGGTTCCAATTGCCATTGTCTCCTTGGGGGCGAATAGAGATCAGACTATAGTAATTGAAGACCCAATACATGGTCCTAAAAGAGCACTGCTAAGGTAATTAAGTTCCAAATTAATGAAGGAATCCTTTAGACATTCTGAACATAAAAAAGTTGATCTTATTGGTCTGGGAAATGCAATAGTAGATATTATTGTAAATATTGAAGATAAGTTTCTTGAAATAAATAATCTAAATAAAGGATCAATGAATCTAATTAATTCTGATGAATCTCAGAGATTGTTAGAAAATTGCAAAGTGATCAAACAAATTTCAGGTGGGTCCTCAGCAAATACCGTTGTTTCTTTAGCAGAATTAGGCAATCTTGTGCAGTTTATAGGAAGAGTGAAAAATGATCAATTTGGGAATTTCTTTTCTGACGATATAAAAAAAAGTAAAACTTTATTTAATACTCCGCCAACTATTGAAGGTGCTCCAACAGCTCATTCAATCATTTTGGTTACACCTGATGCGCAAAGAACTATGTGCACTTACTTAGGAGCATCTGTAGAGTTTGAACCAAAAGATATTGACTTTACTGTAATTAAGGAAAGTAAATACTTATATTTAGAAGGATATTTATGGGACAGCGAATTAGCTAAAAAAGCTTTTATTAAAGCCGCCCAAATTGCAAAACAATCTAATACAAAAATAATCCTTTCTTTGTCTGATTCATTTTGTGTAGATAGACATCGTGAGAGTTTCTTGGAATTAATTTATGAATATGTAGACATTGTTTTTTGTAATGAATCCGAGGTGTTAAGTCTATTTAAAAATGATAAATTAGAAAGCTGCCAAGAAGACCTTTCTTCCTTATGTCAATTAGTCATAGTAACTCTAGGAAGCAATGGTTCTCTCATAGTTAACAAAAATAATGTTGAAATAATTAAGTCAATAACGACAGGCAAGATTATTGATACTACAGGAGCGGGAGATATCTATGCTGGAGGATTTATCCATGGATTAATAAACAATTGTTCCCTCAAAAAATGCGGAGAGATAGCTTCAATTTGTGCGGGGCAAATAATTACGCAATTAGGATCTAGATCTGATATTGATCTTAAAGAATTAATAAAATAGTTTTAATCAAATAGTCTTACTCAACCAATCATAATATTTCATCTCAGCTTGGTATTTTTTGTAAATAATTTGAGGGACATCATATGTGGAATTTTTATTTACGAAATCAATTAAACAATCTTTAAATTCTAGTTTACTTTTTATTGTGATTTCAAACTCTTTAGTTTCTTCAATATCATCATCCCACATATAGATTGAAAAAATTTTCTTTATCGAAACACAAGCTGCAAGTCTATTTTGTATTAGTAATTTAGCCATTCGCAAAGCATTTCCTTTACTTGATTCAGTTGTGATCATAACTAATGCTTCCATAATGAATTAAACATCAATATTTTTAATTATGTGATTTATCAAATTGTGATATTGATCAAAAGAGTAAGAATAATCATTTTTAACTTTCGGCCTTTTAACCAAAAATAACTTCATTTTACTTCCAGAAACTATACTCTCCCAGATTTTCTGAGAATAACTTCCAGATTCTCTGCATAAAACATAATCTATCTCCCAAAAATCACAAAGTTTTTTTTCTAAAATGCTTTTATTATTTTTACTCGGTTCAAGTATCGCTATATTTGAATTTTTTATACATGATCCAAAAGCTTTAGTTATACTTTCATAAGTTGGAAGTACCCTTGTAAATACATTTGCTTTGCAATTCATATAATAATTAGCTGTATCGTTAAGTAATCTTGATCCTATTGCAAGAAGAATATTTTTATTTTCAACGTTATTTACATCCTTTAGATCATTAATATAAAAAAAATTATTAGTGTTATTTATTAGAGATTTCCTCTCAAATAGTAAAAGAGGTGTATTAATCTCTTTACATGCATTATTAAGATTTTTAGAAATTATTACGGCAAACGGATGAGTAGCATCGACAACGCATGTGATTTTATTTTTATTTATGAAATTAATTATTTGATCTTCATTATTTAATTTCCCCGTAATGATATGTAACTTTGGATTCTCTATATAAGCTTGCCCTGCTTTATAAGTTAAAACACTTGCAAAGACTGAATAATTAAGTTCAAGTAGCCTATTAGCTATTACAGGTCCATCAGAAGTTCCTGATAGGATCCAAACATTTTTATAGCAATTTTCTTGATTGTGCATCAGTATGTCTTTAATTAAATAGTAAGTAATGAATCATTGTTTAATTCAGGCGGTCATTAATAGCGCTCCCCAAATGAGGTATACCAAAGAAAACCAAACTCCAATTGCAGAAATGATTGTTAATTTTAAAGGATTACGTAGTGAAGATCCAACCAGAGATCTCAAGATCATAGGATGGGGAAATATTGCCCAAGAAATGGTAGATGAACTAAAGGAGGGGCAAAATATTGTTATTGAGGGACGTCTAAAGATGAATTCTGTCACTAGAAAAGACGGAACGAAAGAAAAGCAACCAGAACTAACAGCTTCAAAGATTCATCAAATATCGCCAGTTGATGTTTCTAAGTCTGATAAAAAAGAAAATAATGAGTCATTCGAAAATAAAGAAAACACAAAAAACTCCAGTTGGGATAGTTCACCTTTAGTACCCGAAGTTGACGAAATACCTTTTTAAATCAATCATCAACATTATTTTCTTGAACACTTATAATTAGTTTGCTTATTTTTCTTTCAAGCGCGGCAAGTTCGCTTCTGATTTCTGGCCATTTACCCTTATCAAGATTTTCTAATAGCCATGCTCTATCTTGATCAAGTTTAAAAATTAAATCTCCTTGATTTGCAGTGTTAGGATCTTGCATAATACTTGTTAGACCATACAAACTCATTCTACTAATTTAAAATGAAGAAATACCTATCGCCTGGAAACTTAATCGTAACAGTTGGGGGTATATTAGCTTTTGTTGGAATGACTGCTTATTTTACAGACTCAGTAAATTTAAGTGTACCTACTTTTTTTTATGGAGTACCTATTTTTCTAATTGGATTAGGTTTAAAGACTTCCGAAATACCTCCTGTGGAGTTGTTTGACAAGACAAATTTTGCGACAAATAAGTTTAATAGACCAAAAGAACTAACAGCTCTAGTTAAAGATGTTACAAGATGGAGATATGGGATAAAAGCTCATCTTGAATCGTCATTAGAATCGTTAAATTTGTGGGACGAGGATAATCCCCCTCAACTAAAAGAAATAGAAGAAATTACAAAAGAAGAAAAAAATGGTCTCAGAATGCGTTTCGAATTAAACGCTGTCCCTCTAGAAAAATGGATTGAAAAACAAGAAAGACTCAACAGGTTTTTCGTCAAAGGTCTTGAATCAGAATTTATTATCGACGATAATAAAAAAGAATTTGATTTTATTCTCTTTTATTAAATATAGGGATATATTTGTAAAAACCTAACTTCTCAATTCAATCAAGTTTTAATGATTTTTAATAATGAATGATTCTCAAAGAGTATCAATATTAAGCGAAGCACTTCCATATATACAAAGTTTCTCAGGCAGAAAAATTGTTATCAAGTATGGTGGTTCTGTTATGGAGGATGATGATTTAAAAAATGCTTTTTTTAGAGATATAGCACTTTTATCAACTGTGGGGGTTTGTCCGATAGTAATTCATGGAGGTGGACCCGAGATTAATAATTGGTTAAAGAAATTAGAAATATCTCCTAAATTTGAAAATGGATTAAGAATTACTGATCAAAAAACAATGGAAATTGTCGAGATGGTTTTAATGGGTAGAGTTAACAAACAAATTGTAAAAGGCATTAATAAAACTGGATCCTTAGCTGTGGGAATATCAGGTCTTGATGGCAACTTAATTCAATCAAGAGAACTAGGAGATGGGAGCCATGGGTTAGTGGGAGAGGTCACAAAAATCAATCCTGAAATATTAGATCCTCTTATTTCTAAAGGATATATCCCTATTATTTCTAGTGTTGGTTCAACAGTGGAGGGTATTTCACATAACATTAATGCAGATTTTGTTGCTGGAGAAATTGCTGCTGCAATTAATGCAGAAAAACTTATTCTTCTTACTGATACTCAAGGTATTTTAAAAGAAAAGGATAACAAGAATAGTCTTGTCGAAAAAACGAATCTCAAAGAGGCAAGAGATTTAATTGATAAAAAAATTGTGACTGAAGGTATGATTCCAAAGACAGAATGCTGCATAAGGGCTTTAGCCCAAGGAGTCAAAGCAGCTCACATAATTGATGGAAGAGTACAACATTCGTTACTTCTTGAGATTTTTACAAATTCCGGCATAGGGACAATGATAGTCGCTTGAACTATGAAAACTTATGAGCAAGTTTTAGAAACAGTAGAACTTGCTTTAGCTAAAGGTGAGTATCATTATTGTATTGAATTTCTTTTACCTTTAATCGAATCATTTCCTTTGTCGAGTAAAGAGGGAGTGAATTTAAGAACAATCTTAATTACTGCTCTTTGTGGTATCAATAAAAAGGAAGAAGCTAAAAAACTTTGTAAAGAACTTCTAAAATCTTACGATAATAAGACGAGAGAAAATGCAAAATATTTGATGGAAGTTATAGACTCTCCTGACATTAAAAAGCCAGAGAATTGGAACGTTCAGTTTGAAAGCAACCCATCACTTAATAAAAAATCTCTTAACTCACTGCGCCAAAAAAGAGAAGTATTCAAGAAAAAGAAATTTATTAATGTAACTGAGACTCCCACTGGTGAAACAAAACCCTTTCAAAAAGGGTTTTCACTGATCATTTTTTTAATACTATTATTATTAATTCCCCTTTTAAGTGGCTGCGTTAAAATTGAAGATACCCTTGATCTTAGCGAACTTGATTCAATAACCAATAATTTAGTGATAGAAAGTAAATACATAAAGAAATTTCCTTGGCAAATAAAATTTGAAGAGAAGATGAAAGATATTTTTCCTGACGCGGAAATTGAAAAAGACGAATCAGCCTTTTCTTTGAAACATAAAAATCTCAATCTAGAAGATACAAAGCAAGTTCTTAAAATCACCCAAAACACTGCTGGAGAGTTAGCAGGAGGATCAACAAATATAGAGATTAATACTAATCAAAAAAACTTCATTTTTTTTAAAAAATACTTCTACAGGTTAGATTTGGATCTAACTTCTATCCAAGGTGTTGAAAATTTAGAACTCATTTTCAAAATTATTCACCCTAATAAAGTTACCCTTACTAATAAAAATAATTCAAATTTAGAAATCACCAAAAATCAAATAATTTGGAATTTAAATCAAGGGCAGATAAATAGTCTTGAATTTTCTTTCTGGAGCATCAACAAACTTTTGATTGGGATATCTACAATTTTAATGATTATGATATTAGCTTATTTATTAAGATTCTATAGATTTAAATTAGGTACAGATTTGCCTCAACTTCCATCAAAGTAATTACAACTCTGCTGGATTAACATCAATTGTTAAAAAAACATTTTTTGGAATAAGTTTCAATAATATTGATCTATCAGGTAAAGGTATCTTTGTTCCTTCCGGACCATGCATTAATATCTGCCATCTAAATTTTTTGCCGACTTTAGCAATTAAACTAGGAGCAGGACCAATTAATTTCCAGTTCTTTTTCTCACAAAAATTGAGTAAATATTTCGCTAATTTTATTGAAATTGATTCAGTTAATTCATAATTATCACCTGATAATTTAAGAAGGCAAATCGTGCAAAATGGAAATAAATTGGTATCCTTTCTCAATCTCGAGTTTTCAATTAAGAATCTTTCATAATCTCTTTTCTGAAGATACGAAATCACCGGGTGGTTAGGTTTATATGTTTGAAAAATTACTTTTCCTTTTTTTTGATCCCTGCCTGCCCTTCCAGCTACTTGCAAAAACAATTGTAATGATTTTTCTTCTGCCGAAATATCTGGGCGATGAAGCAACCCATCTGCTGCGATAACTACTGAAAGAGTAATATTGGGGATGTCAATACCTTTTGCCAACATCTGAGTTCCTACAAGAATATCAGCATCACCTTTAGAAAACTTTGAAAGAATATCTCTATGTCCATCCTTTCCTGAGGTTGTATCTCTATCAAAGCGAAGTACTCTTAAGTCAGGAAATTCTTCATTTAAAAACTCTATTACCCTTTGTGTCCCAATTCCAAAAGGTTTAAAAGCAGTTGAATGACAATCTGGGCAACGATTTATCAATCTTGATTTATGATCACACCAATGACAGCGTAACCATTTTTTTCCTTGTGATCCGATATGAACTGATAAAGGAACGTCACAGTTGGGACAATTTATTAAATATCCGCAATTTCTACAACTTAAAAATCCACTATGCCCCCTCCTAGGGATCAAAATTATTGCTTGCTCTTTTTTTAAGCGTAATTGAGGCAGCAATTGTAATAATTCATTGGAAAATATTTTTATATTTCCCTTCTTGAACTCATCCCGCATATCAATAATTTTTATTTCAGGAGTCTCATTACTGGATATCCTTTGAATCATTCTTACCAATTTAAAATTCCTATCAAAAATACACTTTTTCCAAGTCTTCATTGATGGGGTTGCACTACCAAAAATTAACTTTGCAGAATTCCTTTTTACTATTTCAATAGCAATTTCTCTTGCGTCATAACAAGGCATAGGACTATCTTGCTTATAAGAAACATCGTGTTCTTCATCCATTATTATTAATCCTAGATTTTTGATTGGAAGAAAAACTGCCGACCTTGTTCCTATTACTATTAAAGGTTCATTAGCATTAATAATTTTCTTCCACACTAAAGTTCTATGATTGGGAGAACAATAACTATGATATTCGTAAACGACATTATTAAATCGCCGACTAAACCTATCAATAAGTTGGGGAATTAGTCCAATTTCGGGAGCTAGTAACAAACAACTTTTTTTCTTAAGAAATTGATCTTCAGCAATTCTCATATAAACTTCTGTTTTACCTGAACCTGTTTCGCCCCATAGAAGTAATACATCTCCAGGTTTCATTGTTTGAAATTCTTGAAATGCAATTTTTTGCTCATTCGTAAGATTTGGTTTTTTCGTTGCAATCTGATCATTTAAAAAGGAATTTAATTTAATGTTTATATTTTTTTTTCTTTTAGATTTAACAAGATAATTTTTACTGACCATTGAATTAATTAGCGTGTAATTAAAACCAGACTTTATTATTTCACTTTGCCAATTACCTTTTT
>CACAST010000004.1 GCA_902535185.1 uncultured Prochlorococcus sp. | reverse complement strand
TAGCTTCTGAATATGAAATGTCTTTAAAAAGACTTTGATCATAATCCTTACTATTAATATCTATAAATGCAATTTGATTTAAGATATCTCTTTTTTTAAGAAAATTTGTTTCTCTCAAACAAAGTGGACAACCACCATCGAATAAAAAGGTTAATTTATTTTTCATATTTTTATTCAAATATAGAAATTAAATAACTTTTTTGTGGAATAAAAAATTTTTTTTAGAGTATAAGCTTTATAAAGCCTTAATAATTGCCAGTTCTAATTTAGTGAAATTATATTATCTTATTAATTAATAAGCCATTGATTAAGGGATACATCAATGGTTTTAAACTATTTGTGATCAGTCATCAAGAAGATGAACTCCTTCTCCTACGTCAGGAGTAAATTTACAATATTTTTCAAAAATAAGTCCAACACCTCTCATTTTTTCTCCTAATTCATCTTTAAATTTATTCCATTCTTCAGATTCACGATCAGGGAGATCCCACCCTTGTTTTTCTACCATACTTGTTATTACTGTATAGTCCCATTCTATGTATGCCATTGAGTTAATTTAAATTACCAAAGTATTATAAACCAATAGATTTAATAGGTAATCAATATTTTTTGAATATAATTTAAAAGTGTGAAAAATTATAAATGTCAATTTTGCCAAGAAGATTTGAACGAATCAAAAGTGTTTTAGATTGCAGGATGAAAAACTTGACTGTTTTAGTTGAGGATGTCAATAAACCACATAATTTATCTGCGATATTAAGGACATGTGATGCAGCAGGAGTTTTTGAAGCAAATTTTATTAGCAAAACGAATGCCGTTAAGACTTTTAATAGTACTGCTCAAGGAAGTCAAAAATGGGTAAAACTGAATAATCATGAAAACACTATCACGGCAATATCTCATTTAAAGAATGAGGGTTTTAAATTATATGGAACGACTCTTCATAGTGAATCAGTAGATTATAGAAATTTTGATTATTCTCAAAATACATGTTTTGTTTTAGGAGCAGAAAAATGGGGACTAAGTAATGAACTTATATCAATGGTTGATCAATCAATTTTTATACCTATGAGAGGTATGGTTCAATCTCTGAATGTTTCAGTTGCTGCTTCTATATTATTATTTGAAGCTGTTCGCCAAAGAAAAAATAAAGGTATATTGCCCGCTAATGGAGAAGGGTTAAATATGGATGAATATCAAAAAACACTTTTTGAATGGTGTTACCCAGAATTAGCTGCGGTGTGTAAAAAATCAGCTAAAGAATATCCAAAGTTGAATGATCAAGGAGAACTTGATCCTATTACAAATAACTAAACTTATTCAGAATTTTGACTATCAAAAATGTCTTCAAGGTCCTCTCCTATAAAAGAAAGACCTAAAACTAAAAAAAACATTGCTAAACCTGGGAACAAAGCCGTCCACCAGATACCTGTAGGTAAAGCGGCAAGAGCTAGATTTAAATCACTTCCCC
The DNA here is from genome assembly GCA_902535185.1 of uncultured Prochlorococcus sp. Classification (GTDB taxonomy): domain Bacteria; phylum Cyanobacteriota; class Cyanobacteriia; order PCC-6307; family Cyanobiaceae; genus Prochlorococcus_A. Next base: position 50,581 of record CACAST010000004.1, on the reverse strand, counting down.
ACTCTGGGACATCTGCAGGAACGCCAAGGCCTAAAAATCCTAAACTTCCTAATACCAAAACAGCATCAGCAGCATTTAGGGTAAGCAGAATAGGCAATGGTGTTATTACATTTGGGAGAATATATTTAAAAATAATTTTTTTAACATCAGCTCCTGCAACTTGAGCTGCCTCCACATAAGTTTCGGATTTAACCAATATTGTCTGATTTCTGATTAATCTAAAATATTGAGGAGAGTAAACAATACACAATGCCAAAGCCGCGTTAAGGATACCCTTACCCAATACAAAAGCCACAACAACTGAAAGCAAAATTACAGGTATTGAAAAAATAGTATCCATTATTAGTGATAAGCATTTATCAAAAAAACCACCAAAATATCCACTTAATAATCCCAATGGCAAACCCAAACTTAATGAAAAAAGAATAGCTAAGAATACAACTTCTATCGCTAATGATGATCCTTGCAAAGTTCTTAAGCAAACATCTCTTCCTAATCTATCTGTGCCACAAAAATGATTAAGAGAAGGCGGGGCAAAGATATCATTGCTTAATGTTGAAAATGAATAGCCAAAAAAATTATTGGCCTCTAAAAATTTCATTATTAAAACAACAAGAAGATAAAAAAGTAAAATTAAAAATCCAGCTTTTCTGATATTTGCTCCGATACGATTAAATGAGTTAATATCCAAAATCTTTTTTTTTACAGATATAAATGAAATATACCCAATTCTTTTAAAAATAAATAGCTATAAATTTTAAATTAAAAGAAATTACTGGTTTAATTTCAAGACTGCCATAAAAGCTTCTTGAGGGACTTCAACCTTACCCATTGCTTTCATCCTCTTTTTACCTTTGGCTTGTTTCTTTAAAAGTTTCTTTTTCCTAGAAATATCACCTCCATAACATTTAGATAAAACATCTTTTCGTAAAGCACTTATGCTTTCACTTGCAATAATCCTGCTACCTATTGATGCTTGAATAGGTATTTTAAATTGTTGTTTTGGAATAAGTTCTTTTAATTTCTCAACTAAACTTCTGCCAATTCCATAAGCTTTATCTTTATGAACAATAGAAGTTAATGGATCTGCTCTTTCTGAATTTATTAGAACATCTAATCTAACAAGGTCATTTTTTCTATAGCCAATCAAATGATATTCCATTGAGGCATAACCTTGGGTTCTACTTTTCATTTGATCAAAGAAATCTGTAACAACTTCTGCTAATGGAATTTCATAAATTAAGGTAACTCGATCTGTTGTTATATATTTCATATCTATAAATACGCCCCTTCTTTCCTGACATAAACCCATTAATGTTCCATTAAATTCATTGGGAGCATAAATTTCCATTTTCACATAAGGCTCTTCTATTGATTCTCTAAGTTGTGGATCAGGAATTGTAGAAGGATTATCAATAAAGATATGTTCCTGCTGATTTAAATTAACTTTATAAATAACTGATGGAGCCGTTACGATTAGATCCAAGTCATATTCTCTTTCTAATCTTTCTTGAACAATCTCCATATGAAGAAGTCCTAGGAATCCGCACCTAAATCCGAAGCCCATTGCGCTACTTGTTTCGGGCTCATATTTTAAAGCTGCATCAGATAATTGTAATTTTTCGAGTGATACTCTTAAATCTGGGAATTGATCAGCATCAGTCGGGAATAAGCCACAAAAAACCATAGGATTTGCTGTCTTATATCCAGGCAAAGGATCATTGGCAGGTGAATTTAAAAGAGTAATCGTATCTCCGACTCTCGCATCAGCAACTGATTTTATAGAAGCAGCTAAATAACCAACTTCTCCTGCATGTAATTCATCAACTTGCTGCTGATCAGGCGCCATTATTCCTATCTCATCTAGTTCATAATTTTTCTTACTTGCCATTAATAATATTTTTTCTCTCTTATTTAGAGACCCAGATATAACCCTGAAATAAACAATTACTCCCCTGTACGGATCATAATAAGAATCAAAAATCAGTGCCTTTGTAGGTAGTTTAATTTCATCTTGAGGAGGAGGTACTCTTCTTACGATTGCTTCCAAAATATTTTTAATACCAACTCCAGTTTTTGCTGAACAATTTATTGCATTAGATGTATCAAGTCCAATAATTTCCTCTATTTCTTGTTTTATTTTTTCAGCATCAGCACCTGGTAAATCAACTTTATTTAAAACAGGAATTATTTCAAGATTATTTTCTAAGGCAAGATAAACATTAGCTAAGGTTTGAGCTTCTACTCCTTGACTTGCATCAACAACGAGTAAAGCGCCTTCACAAGCTTGAAGAGATCTACTAACCTCATAAGAGAAATCAACATGCCCTGGAGTATCTATTAAGTTCAAAACATATTCTTGGGAATCGTCAGCTTTATATTTCATCCTAGCGGCCTGTAACTTGATAGTAATTCCTCTCTCTCTTTCAAGATCCATACTGTCCAAAAATTGTTCTTGCATATCCCTTTGCTGCACGGTACCAGTATCTTGAAGCAACCTATCTGCAAGGGTAGATTTACCATGGTCAATATGAGCGATTATGCAGAAATTTCTAATTTTTGAAACCGATATATCAGTCATATAGAAAGAAAAATTCTCCTCTTATTACATCTTGATTAATATTAGCTAATTAGGATTATGGATGGAAACCAAAAATGGAATTATTTCTTTTTTTAATTTCTTTTATGAAGGTACTGTTTTTTTCAGAGACTGAACGTTCTGGATAAATTAAGTCATTTATTTTTTTCTTAAGATTATGCTTGTCGTTTAAAAATAAGACTGATTTTTCAAGAACCTCAACCATAATTGAAACCGCAGTACTTGCTCCGGGAGATGCTCCTAACAAAGCAGATAATGATCCATCAGATGAATTCACAATCTCAGTTCCAAATTCCAACGAACCACCGCCTTCAGTTTTTTTAATTATTTGGACTCTTTGACCAGCATTCTTTAAATACCAATCAGAGGGATTAGCTGAGGGCATCATAGTTTTTAAATTCTCAACTCTTGAGTTATGGTTCTTTAATGATTGTAATATTAGGTAATTAATTAAATCGTTGTTCTTGAAACCAACGTCTAACATAGAAAAAATATTATTCTTTTTAATTGAACTAAATAAGTCAAAGTATGAGCTTTGCTTTAAAAATTTTGTTGTAAATCCAGCAAAAGGTCCATATAAAAGAAGTTTTTTATTATCAATCCATCTGGTATCTAAATGAGGCACAGACATTGGTGGCGACCCAATATCAGCCTTGCCATAAACTTTTGAGTTATGTTTTTCTGTTAGATCTTTTTTCTCGCAAATAAGCCATTTGCCACTCACAGGAAATCCACCATAACTTTTTGCTTCTGGAATTTTCGATTTTTGCAAGTAATTAATTGTTTTTCCACCAGCACCAAGAAAAACATAACCAGTTCTAATTGAAGTTTTTATACCTTCTGAACTAATTTCTAGTTCCCATTTCTTATTATCAATTTTCTTTAAATCTACTAATTCTGTTTTGTACCTAATTTGAACATTATTGTTTAAAGAAACTAATGACAAATACTCTTTTGTAAGAGCCTCAAAATTAATATCTGTTCCTCTACCTATCCTGGTAGCAGCAATTTTAGTAAATGGATTTCTATCTTTTGTTATTAAAGGAGCCCATGATGAGATTTCATCAAAAGATGTAGAAAATTCCATATCAAAAAATTCAGGATTTTCGGTCATTTTCTGAAATCTTTTTTGTAAAAAAGAAATATTATCCTGCCCAGAGACAAAGCTAATATGAGGAATAAATTTTAGAAACTTTTTAATATCAATTTTCCCTGCTTCATACAATGAGGCCCATAAAGACATGGATGTTTCAAAAGAACGATTTATTGAGAGCGCTTTATCTATTTTTATATTTCCTTTTTTATCTAAAGGGGTATAGTTTAATTCACAATTAGCCGCATGTCCTGTACCTGCATTATTAAAAGCGCCAGAACTTTCACTTCCTGGAGCATTTAATTTTTCTATAATGAGGAAGTTTAAATCTGGTAAAACTTCTGAAATTAGGAGGGCTAAAGTACTGCTCATTATCCCTGCGCCCACTAAGACTGCATCAAAGTAGCTATTGTCAATAGTGGGAATTTTAGATGAAGTCACAACAGATAAATTATCTTTTTTGCAATTAATCAGATTTTTTTCTAGGCTTATTATAAAGTTAATCTAAAATTATGAGTACTGAAACACTCTCGCTGACAAACGAAAATGTAGAAAAAGTCCTTGACGAGCTAAGACCTTTTCTAATTTCTGATGGAGGTAATGTAGAAATTGCAGAAATAGATGGACCAATTGTCAAAGTCAGACTTCAAGGAGCATGCGGTAGTTGTCCAAGTAGCACTATGACTCTAAAAATGGGTATTGAAAGAAAGTTAAAAGAAATGATTCCTGAAATAAGCGAAGTTGTCCAGGTTTTATAAAAATTTTAAACTGATATATAAATTATTTAGTTTTTAATTCCTTCAACAAAGATGATTCCATATCAAGGCAATCAATTGGAAGTCCTTGGCCAATCGCGATTAAAAGAGGTGCAAGAATTCCTAAAGTAAAAACTAAATTTGATTGGCTTATATCATATTTACTCAAAGTAAAAGTTATCAAATAAATAATTAAAAAATATGCATGTAGTGAAAAAAATTCTTTTGGCTGTAGAACTGGCCACCTTAAAGTATTTCCCAAGAAATATAAAAAACCTGTCATAAATAAATAGTTACATGAAGATTAAACCAAATATAAACATAATCCTTTTTAGAGACTATTTATAAAAAAATTTACCTAAGATAATAATTAAAAAAATATTAAATCTTCGTTTCTATTTGTAAAAGCTAGACATCCCCTAGAAAATAAGCTTATAATTATTTTGTAGCAATTGCTACTTTTCGTTCACCCTCATTCGAGGGCGCAGTTCGAGTCATACCATGGAACGGGGGATGGCCGTGTTGTCACATCGAAACATGACTACTTTAACTTACAGAGGTAAAAACTACGTTCAAAACAAAGAAGCTGCCAAAAAGCAACTTGTTGAACTTACCTACAGAAGAAACGTATACACCAACAGGATGGATGACGCTTCTTCAAGTAATGAAAAAGCAGAATTAAATTACAGAGGTGTTAATTACACTAAATAATTTAATTAAACAAATTAAAAGCCCCTTTTTAAGGGGCTTTTTTTTTGGCTATATTTATCAAGAGTTCTTTTAAAATATGTCTGAAAGTTGCTGTAATACAAATACATCGAATAAAGCACCTAATCAATTCGATCATAAAGATGCTATTCAAGAAAGATATGGCTCAGCCGCACAAGAAAAAGAAAGTTGTCTTTGTACACCAGTTGGGTTTAATCCCGTTTTACTTGAAGCAATTCCTAAAGAGGTTATAGAAAGAGACTATGGGTGTGGTGATCCAACAAAATATGTTCAAAAAAATGATATAGTCTTAGATCTTGGAAGTGGTAGCGGCAAAAATGCTTTCATTTGTGCCCAAATTGTTGGGAAAGAAGGAAAAGTTATTGGAGTTGATCAGAATCCTGAAATGCTTTCTTTATCAAGATCAGCTTCTAAGGAAGTTACAAAAAATATAGGTTTCAACAATACAGAATTTCTAGAAGGTTCAATTGAAAAACTTGATGAATTAGATAAAGATTTAAATCCATTAATCGCAGATAAATCAGTTGATATTATTTTAAGTAATTGCGTTTTAAACTTGGTAAGTCCAGAATCTAGAAAAAACCTTTTAAATAATATAAAAAGAGTTTTAAACGATAATGGAAGAATTGCAATTAGTGATATCGTCTCTAACAAAAAAGTTCCTTTAAGATTACAAAATGATCATGATTTATGGACAGGTTGTATTAGTGGAGCATGGTATGAGCCAGACTTTATAAGTGATTTTAAAGAACTAGGATTTAAAAATTTAGAATTTGCAGAAAGGAGTGCTGAACCTTGGAAAGTAATTGAGGATATTGAATTTAGAACAGTAACTTTAGTGGGAAATATTTAAAAAAATTCAAGAGTTGAAAATATAATATAAGTATCCATGAGAAATAATCTAAGAGATCAAATACCCGCATTAAAAAATAAGTATTATTTCAACTATGGCGGGCAAGGACCCTTACCAAAATCTTCTCTAGAAGCAATAGTTAAAACTTGGGATATTATCCAAGATTTAGGACCATTTACCAATGATATGTGGCCTTTTATTTACAAAGAAATATTGACCACAAAAAGAATCATTGCGCAAAAATTAGGTGTCAATTCAAAGAATGTAGCTTTTACCGAAAATATCTCTTCCGGTATGATTTTGCCCTTTTGGGGAATAAAAGTAGAAGAGGGAGAAGAGTTGTTAATAAGTGACTGTGAACATCCTGGAGTAGTGGCTGCAAGTCGAGAATTTTGCAGAAGAAATAAATTAATATTCAAAATTTTGCCAATCCAAAAAATTAAAAATCTAAACGACGAAAATATAATTTTAGAGATTTTGAAAAATCTAAATAGTAATACTAAGATCCTAATTATTTCTCATATCTTGTGGAACTTTGGATATAAAATTCCTTTAAAACAAATTTCTATCGAATTAAAAAATAATCGAGAAGATTCTTATTTACTTGTTGATGGTGCTCAAACCTTTGGGCACATAAATATTGAAAAAGAAGTTTTTTATTCTGATTTATATTCAATAACTTCTCATAAATGGGCATGTGGACCAGAAGGACTTGGAGCCATTTATGTCTCAGATAGATTTATTCATGAAACAAATCCAACAATAATAGGTTGGAAATCATTAAAAAAAGAACAAGGCATTTATGAGCCTTCAGATAATCTTTTTCATGATGATGCAAGGAAATTTGAAATAGCTACCTCTTGTATTCCTTTACTTGCTGGGCTCCGGAATTCTTTAGATCTTTTGGATAAAGATTGCCATGAAAAAGAAAAAAATAAAAATATCAAAAAATTAAGTGGAAAACTTTGGGATGAATTAAATCAATCAAAGGGTGTTGAATTAGTTTTAGAAAAAAAATATTTAAATGGGATTGTTAGTTTTAATATCGAAAATATTAAAGATAAGGATAAATTTGTAAAGAAACTTGGAGAAAAGAAAATTTGGATTAGAGTTTTAGAAGATCCAAAATGGTTTAGAGCTTGCGTACATCAAATGACTACAGAAGCTGAGATTGATTTACTTGCTAGAGAAATAAAAAATATTGACTTAAAGATCTATTGATATAAAAAGAATTTTGTTTACCAAGGTATCTCCGAGTTATCCCATGCAATAAATTTTCCTGTAGATTCTGGTGATTGATTTTTAATAATATTGATCAAGAATTGGGAGGATTTTTCTTTACTAAACAATTTATGTTCTGGGACAAATTTATGGAAAGGTCTAGATAAATCAGTATCTACAGTTCCTGGATGAAGCAATGTGATAGTAGCCTTTGGGAAACGTCTAGCCCATTCAATACTTAAAGATTTAAAAAACTGATTTTGCGCAGATTTCGCAGCTCTATATGAATACCAACCTCCAGTTTGATTATCTCCAATGCTACCAACTCTTGCACTTATACTTGCAAAATTAAAATCAAAATCTTTTGGTATAAATTCTTCAATCGCTTTAGCTAATAAAATAGGAGAAAAGGCATTTATTGAAAAACTTTCCATCATATTTTTTTTATCAAGATGTTGTAATCTTTTTTCTGGTTGAAGAGAATTGCTATGAAGTCTACCTGTAGCATTAACAACTAGCCTTAATTTTGAAGAATGATTTGATATTTTATTTTTCAACTGCAAAAGGGATTGAGAATCTTCTAAATCTAATTCCCAAAAAGGATTAAATTCACTTTTTCTTCCACACAAAACAACATCTAAATCCTTTTCGCTTTCATTCAGATCTTTAGCTAGTTGTGTTCCAATTCCACCTGCACCTACAACTAAGGCTAAGCCTTTCATTTTATTAAAAATAACTCCGTTTATTCTAAGAAACTTTTCTTGTGATTTGCGTAAAAATCTCTCTTATTTGATTAAGAAATTTTATTGAAATTTTTTTTTTCTTTTAATAATTTATAAGCTATTTTTCTATCATCAAAATTAATAACTTTATCATTGAGAATTTGGTAATCTTCATGTCCTTTTCCTGCAATTAAAACAATATCTTTTTTATTGGCAAATTTAATAGATTCATTTATTGCTTTAAATCTATCAATTTCAATTGTTATTTTTTCTCTTTTTTTTATACCCATCAAAATATCATTTACTATTTTTTGGGGTTCTTCTGATCTTGGATTATCTGAAGTTATAAAAAGTTGATCAGAAAACTCTTCAGCGATTGACCCCATTAAAGGCCTTTTACTACGATCACGATCTCCGCCACAGCCAAAAACAGTTATAAGTTTCCCTTCACAAAGTTTTTTAATTGATTGCAAAACTTTTTTTAATCCATCAGGAGTGTGGGCATAATCAACAATTACTGTTGGGAGAAATCTTGAAACGTCATTATTATCAATTTGTATTTTCTCCATTCTCCCAGGAGCACCAGGGAAAGATTGTATTAACTTTGATAGAGCTTTTAAAGAAAAATTAAGTTTATACAAAATTGTTATTGCTTGAATCGCATTCATTAAATTAAATTCACCTACAAGTGGAACAAAAAGTTGAATTTTTTCCCTAGGTGTATGAAATATACAGGTGGAACCACTTTCAGTAAATTTTTTATCTGTTACGAAAAAAAAATCATCATTTTCAAATTTACTTTCAGTAATCTTTGTAGAGACTAATGAAGATCTTTTTTCAAGATCAGATGATAATTTAGATATCCAATGGTCATCATGATTTAATACACAAATCCCATCTTTTTCTTTTAAGTAAGGTGGGAAAAATAATTTTCTTTTTGTTTGAAAATATGATTCCATATCTGAGTGATAATCGAGATGATCTTGAGTTAAATTGGTAAAAATAGCAGCCGCAAATTCGCATCCTGATATCCTGTTTTGAGCAATAGAATGAGAACTTACCTCTAATATCGCGAATTCAGATTCTGCCTCAACAGCAGCATTTAATTTCTTTTGGAGTTTATCGGCGAAATCAGTTGTATGAAGAGCCACTTCTGAAAAGCCAGGCCATCTATTGAACAAGGTTCCAAATAATGCAGTCTTTTTCCCTAATTTTTTTAAAAGATATTCTAATAAAAAAGTAATTGTCGTTTTTCCATTTGTACCCGTAACACCAATAAGTTTAAGTTTTCTTGAAGGCCTATTCCAAAACTCAGCGACTATTTGACCAAAAATATAATCTAAATTATCCTCTACAACCAAAATTCTCTCTCGATCAATAGATCCAATTTTCTCTTTTGCAGTAGGCCCAATAATGGCAGCCTCTGCGCCATTTTTAATTGCCTCAATACAATATTTTCCTCCATCAACATTTAAACCAGGCATACCTAAAAATAAAGTTCCTTTTTGTACTTCTTTAGAGTTAAAAGAAATATTATTGATTTCATGATCGATTAAATCTAATGAAGGAATAATTCCTACCAAATCTAAAAGTTTATGTAATTTTATAGATCTCATATGAAAAATTATTTCTCCAGAATAGAACTAATATTTTTTTGAAACCAATTCTTTAATTGATCATCTTTTAATCTTGGAGAAATGCGAGGCAATTCTATAATCTCCTCTAACCCAATTCCTTCAACAGCAATAACAGGTACTTCATAATCATATTTTTTATATTTATCTTTATATAAATCGACCCTATCAATATCAATTTCTTTTAGCTCCTCTAGATTAGGGAATAAATCATTAAGGTTTATTTTTGCCAGTTTGTTTTTTAATGAATCACAGAGGCAACATCCCTGCCTAACAAAAATAAATATTTTCATTCATTTAGTCAGGCACAGGGTCACATCCACAGGGAGTTAAAGGATGACATCTGCTTAATCTCCTTAAAGTTAACCACCCTCCCTTCCAAGGACCATGTCTAGTAATTGCCTCATATCCATAAGAGCTGCAACTTGGAATAAATCTGCATCTTGGTCCGAAAAAAGGAGAAAACCACTTTTGATAAAACGAAATCATAAAAAGAAGTAAAGAAGTAATTGATTTATTAATAGTTTTGAACACTTTAATGATGTAAAATAATATTTCAAGTAGTAATTAGTTTAATTGAATTTAATCAATTATCCAATTTATTGCAAATTTTTATTTAATTTAAAATTATGTCAAGATACCGCGGCCCCAGATTAAGGGTTACGCGTCGCTTGGGAGAACTACCAGGTCTCACCAGGAAAGCTTCAAAGAAGTCTAATCCTCCAGGTCAGCACGGCCAAGCCCGTCGCAAGCGATCAGAATATGCAATTCGTCTAGAAGAAAAACAGAAGCTTAGGTTTAATTATGGAGTTTCTGAAAAACAATTAGTACGTTACGTAAAAAAAGCTAGAGCTCAAGATGGATCTACAGGAACTAACATACTAAGACTTTTAGAAAACAGACTTGATAATGTTTGTTTTAGATTAGGTTTTGGAGGTACCATTCCAGGCTCTAGACAATTAGTAAATCATGGCCATGTAACCGTTAATGGAAAGGTTCTTGATATTGCAGGTTATCAATGCAAACCAGGCGATGTAATCGGAATTAAAGAAAACAAAGCAAGCAAAAAACTTGTAGAAGGTAATATAGAGTTCCCTGGATTAGCAAATGTCCCACCTCATCTTGATTTAGATAAACCTAAATTAACGGGAAAAATAAATGGAAAATGCGATAGAGAGTGGGTGGCTCTTGAAATAAACGAACTACTAGTTGTTGAATATTATTCAAGAAAAGTTTAATACTACTTTTCTTTGGATTATTAAATCTCTCATTTTTAAAAGAGAGATTTAATTTAATTCTTATTTTTAAAAATAATGGGAAATAAGGAAAATAATATAAAAAAGCCAGGTTTTAAGACCTTATCTATTCACCATGGGGAAACATTTGCTGAAGAAACTGGATGTGTTATGCCTCCTATTTTTTCTACATCTACTTTCAAACATGGAAATAAAGATAATTTCGACTACACCAGATCAGGCAATCCAAACTTTAGAATTCTAGAAAACATACTTAAATCAATAGAAGATTCTAAATACTGTACAGTTTTTGGATCTGGAATTAGCGCGGTAACTGCAATTTCATCAACACTAAAATCAGGTGACAAGATACTTTGCGAGTCAAATCTCTATGGTTGTACAGTGAGGATGTTCGAAAAAGTTTTCAAGAAATTTGGACTAGAAGTTTTATACACAGATTTTACAAACGAAAATAATATCAAAAAGATTTCATACTTCGAGCCAACCTTGATATGGCTAGAAAGTCCAACTAATCCACTTTTGAAGGTACTTGATATTAAGGCGATTTGTGATGAAGCTAATAAACTACAAATCCCAGTAGTAGTGGATAACACCTTTTCTACAGCACTTATTCAAAAACCATTAGACCTTGGTGCAACACTATCACTTGTAAGCACAACAAAATTTATTAATGGTCATAGTGATGCACTTGGTGGGGCAGTACTGACAAATAATGAGGTATGGAATAGTAAGATGCTTTTCTCTCAAAAAGCTCTAGGGCTTCAACCATCTCCTTTTGATAGTTGGCTAGTTACGAGAGGAGTAAAAACTCTTCCTTTAAGAATCGAACAACAAACGCAAAGTGCAAAATTAATTTCTGAAGAATTAGATAATCATAAAATAATTAGTAAAGTAATTTATCCTTTTAATCAAAATCATCCGCAATTTAATTTAGCAAAATCGCAAATGAGATCTGGAGGTTCGATGATCACCATAAAATTAGATCTTAAAAAAAAGGATACTTTTAAATTTTGCAAATCTCTCAAATATTTCTCACTAGCAGAAAGCCTTGGAGGAGTTGAAAGTTTAATTTGTCACCCCGCAACAATGACTCATGCTTCTGTTGATGATGAAACAAAAAATCTTTTAGGGATAGATGATGCTCTTGTCAGATTATCGATTGGATGTGAAGAAACAAACGATTTAATCTCAGACATATTATTTGCTTTAAATAAATTCTGAAAATTGAGAGATTTACTTAAAAACCCTATATGGAAAAATTTAGAGTTGGGATATTCTATTCCTGATAGTATTCATGCTGTTTCTGTAGCATTACCAACTTGGAATGATGTAATAAATTACGAGGAAAAAAATCAAGAATGCATGAATTTATTGCAGTCCATTTACCCAAGATTCGGGCTAAACCCCATAGTGAAAAGATTATGTGAAAAAGTAAAAAAGGGAAATTACTATAACAATAAAAGTATCTGGCCATATCCGAATGAAAGCATAGCTTTTAAAGCAAAAAAATACGTTGATAGAAATACTTCTGAACAATTCTCATTAGTAGAAAAAAGAGATAATTTAGCTTTCTTAATAACTGAAACAGAAGGAAGTATTTATGCGAAATCTTTTTGGCAACATACTGGTCTTGGCATATCTTCAAGGACTGCTGCTATAGAACTAGGTCTTGAATATTGCCCTCCAAAATCTTACGTAAATGAATGTTCTCAAAGAATAAAATATAGAATTTCTAAATCTACAAAAATTAACTCTAATGATATTCACTTAACTTCATCTGGAATGTCTGCATTGTATACATCATTAGAAATCATATATAAATTATTTCCAGCTAAACCAACACTCCAAATTGGTTTTCCATATGTAGATGTACTTAAATTACCAATGAATATCTTTCATGGAGCCAAGTTAATTACAGAAGAAAATTGCGAGGATATTGAATTTGAAATCAAAAGCATAAATCCATCAGCATTAATTATTGAACTACCGAGTAATCCAATGCTCAAATGTGTAAACATTAAAAAAATTTCAAAAATAGCAAAAAATTTAAATATTCCCTTAATTGTTGACGATACAATTGGTTCAAATTTAAATATAAATTCCCTAGAACATGCAGATATAGTTTTTACTTCACTTACAAAAATTTTTTCAGGTAGTGGTGATATTCTTGCCGGATCATTAATACTAAATCCAAAAAGCAAATGGATTGATCGATTTAGAAATGCAATAAATGAGATTAATCTTCCAACACTTTCCGATGGAGATACAGTTTATCTAGAGAAAGTTAGTAGAGATGTAGATCAAAGAGTTTTTGAACAAAATAAAGCATGTTTAGAATTAAAAAAAAGATTAGAGACCCATAGCGAGATTAAAAATATTTTCCATCCTGAAAATTGTCCAAATTTTAATTCTTTACTTACTTCTGATGGAGGATACGGCTGCTTATTATCATTTGAATTAAATGGAGGATTAACCAAAGCTAAGAAATTTTATGATTCTCTAAAAGTATCTAAAGGACCTAGTTTAGGTACAAAATTTACTCTAGTTTGTCCTTATGTTTTACTAGCTCATTATCACGAGTTGGATTGGGCTGAAAGTTTTGGTATACCCTCACACCTAATTAGAGTATCAGTTGGATTAGAAGACCAAGATCAATTGTGGGGAAACTTTTCTGAGGCACTAAATAATTTCTAAATTCCTAGTATTTACCGTATAGAAACTTTATGCTCTTTTTCTGAATAATAGTTAGTATTAATATATATTTTCTCAATATATAAATGGCAAAAATTTATGAGGACAATAGTTTTGCTATTGGAAACACTCCATTAGTAAAATTAAAATCAGTTACTAAAAACGCAAAAGCTACAGTACTTGCAAAAATTGAAGGTAGAAACCCTGCTTACAGTGTAAAATGTAGGATTGGCGCCAACATGATCTGGGATGCAGAAAAAAGTGGGAAGCTTACAAAAGACAAAACTATTGTTGAACCAACTTCTGGAAATACAGGAATTGCTTTAGCTTTTACTGCTTCAGCAAGAGGTTATAAACTCATCCTTACAATGCCAGAATCCATGTCAATTGAAAGAAGAAGGGTTATGGCAGTGTTGGGTGCTGAAATTGTTTTAACAGAAGCATCTAAAGGTATGCCTGGAGCAATAGCTAAGGCTAAAGAAATTGCAGAAAGTAATCCTTCTCAATATTTCATGCCAGGTCAATTTGATAATCCAGCAAACCCTGAAATTCATTTCAAAACTACTGGACCAGAAATCTGGGATGATTGCGATGGTGAAATTGATGTCTTAGTTGCAGGGGTTGGAACTGGCGGCACAATTACAGGAGTTTCAAGATACATTAAGCAAGAAAAGGGCAAAAATATTACTTCTGTAGCTGTAGAACCATCACATAGTCCTGTTATTACACAGACAATAAATGGAGAAGAGGTTAAATCTGGACCACATAAAATTCAAGGAATTGGAGCAGGATTTATTCCTAAGAACCTTGACTTATCAATTGTTGATAAGGTTGAACAGGTGACAAATGACGAGTCAATCGAGATGGCTCTTAGACTAGCAAAAGAAGAAGGTTTATTAGTCGGAATATCTTGTGGAGCTGCTGCTGCTGCTGCTGTTAGATTAGCTGAACAAGATGAATATGCGGGAAAGACTATTGTAGTTGTTCTACCTGATTTAGCAGAGAGATATTTATCATCAATTATGTTTACTGAAGTTCCAAGCGGAATCATTCAAGAACCAGTCAAAGCCTAAATCTATTCTTTCTCCAGTAATGAATCTGGTGAAATATACATCGCATCGCCATAAGAGAAAAACCTAAATTTTTCTTTTATGGCTTTTTTATACAAATCTAATAATCTTTCTCTACCAATCATTGCACTTACTAAAAGTAATAATGAACTTTTAGGAAGATGAAAATTAGTTAATAATCCATCAACTACCTTAAATTTATAACCTGGCTTAATTACTAAATCCACATATTTCGCTATGGGAATATAGTCATTAATTTCGTGAGAATAACAACTTTCAAGAGCTCTTACGCTAGTTGTACCAATAGCAATTATTTTTCTATCTGTTTTCTTTATTCTTTTTATTTCCTTCACTACTTCCTTATTAACACTTACCCATTCTCTATGAAGTTTTAAGTTACTTAAATCTTCTTGATCAATTGGTTTGAATGTTCCATAACCCACGTGCAAAGTTATCGGTAAGATTATTACTCCTTTTTTTTTTAGATTGGAAATAAGACTTATGCTTAAGTGTAAACCAGCTGTCGGTGCAGCAACTGCCCCCGGATTAGTTGCATACTCAGTTTGATAACTTTTCTCATGAAAAGATTCTTCTTCGGAATTTTTTATATAAGGAGGGAGAGGGATTTCCCCATATTTATCAAGAAGTTCATTCATTGAATTGAGACAAGTTATATTTTCCGGAAATTTAATAAATCTCCCTCCAGTTTCTTCATCAACTCCATCAACAATCAAATCAATATCTTGTGCTAAAGGAGATTTTAATTTTAGTTTTCTATTTATTTTTAACTTTTTCGCTGGCTTTGCCAAACATAACCAAACACATTCATTGGATCTTTCTAAAACTAATAATTCGACTAATGTCTTATTTTCTAATTCAACCTTTAACCTAGCTTTCATAACTTTAGTATTATTTACAACTACAAGATCCCCTTCTCTAAATTCATCTAAAAGATTCTTGATAAATTTATTAGTTAAGCAGTCTTCTTCTAAAACACTATTTCTAACTATCATCAATCTTGATTCATGCCTAATTGCAGAGGGTTTACTAGCAATTAATGAAGGATCAAGTAAATAATCATAAGCTTCAAGCTTATAATCTCTCTCTTCATTATTAATTTGAGAAATCAATTAAATTTATGAGACAAGAGTCTCTGGCTCATTTTCAATCAGGGAAGCCAAGTCTTTTAAGAATGAAGCGCCATCAGCTCCATAGATCACTCTATGATCAGCTGTTAGATTTACTTGCATTATTTTTTTAACAGATATTGAACCATCACTATTAGCAACAACGGTTGGTTTCGATGATGCTATGGCTAAAATAGCACCGGTGCCTGGAGGAAGAATTGCGTCAAATCTATCAACACCAAACATACCAAGGTTAGATAAGGTAAATGTTCCCGTTGAGTATTCATCTGGTTCTAATTGCTTTGATCTCGATCTATTTACAAGATCTTTCCATTTCCTAGACAATTCAAATAAATCAGTATTGCATGGATCTTTTAATACTGGAGTTATTAGTCCCCCATCTGCCATTGCAACAGCAACAGCAATATTTATATTTTCTGGATAAGAAATTCCATTTTCTGAAAAGCTTGAGTTAACTTGAGGATGTTTTTTTAGTGTCTTCGCAACTGCCTTTACAAGTAAAGCAGTCATAGTAACTCCGTTCTGTTTTACCTTTTTGTAGAAATTATCTAATTTATCTGTGTTGATAGAGTAACCCACCCTAAAACATGGAACATCTAAACTAGATTCCATATTTTTATTTACCGCTTTTTGAAGAGTATTAAATTGAACTGTTTCTCCAGGATTACCAAAACTATTTCCTGAAATTTCTGGTTTACTTTCAACTCTCAAATTTGCACTAGGAATACTTGCAGGAGAACTACCTTCTCCTATCCATGGTATAGAAACAGGTTGACCATTAGCTTTTAAAATATCATCCGCTTGAATCCTTCCGTGAGGGCCCGATCCACGAACCTTTGCTAAATCAACACCCATTTGAGAGGCTAGTTTTTTAGCTCTTGGAGATGCAATTATCCTCGAAGAAACATTACTTGTTGCGGCATTAATTTGATCGACATTAAAAGATGGAAGAGGCTTTTCACTCTTTAAGACGACTTCTTTAGCTTCTTTCTTGATATTTTCAGTCTGGACTACTGGTTTTTCTTCAGTTTTATTACTTACCAATTCAAGTTGGTCTGAAGTTGAGACTTCGGGTTGATTTCCTTTATTTTGTTCTTGGACAGAATTTATCTCATCCTCATTTTCTACAATGAGTCCAATAGTTTCTCCAACAGGTGCAGTACTGCCGGCAGGCATTAAAACTGCTGCAAGATATCCATCTTGAAAAGATTCAACATCCATATCTGCCTTATCAGATTCAACAACCAAGACAGATTCTCCTCTTTCTACCTTATCTCCCGGATTTTTTAACCATTCCACAATCTTGCCCTCCGTCATAGTAGAACTCAAGGCAGGCATGAATATTTCGTGAGACATAGGAAATAAGTTATAGCAATGGTTTAAGGACTATCTACCAAAGTGTCTTCTATTTATGAGGTTAGACGCCTTTTAAACACTTGTTATTATTATACGAAATCATGTTCTCCGTGGAAACACTTAAAACTTAAGAAAGTAATAATTTAGATCGATTAGAATTTAAAATTTTCGCCAATTCAGATTTACTTATTTTTATCAAAAATTCTAGATCTTTACTTTAATTATTGTCTATAGATTGAATAACTCCATCTTTAACAGTAATCGAGACTTGCATTTTTTCAATAAGATTGTCGCCCACAGAGACATCACAGAAACTATCCACTTGCCCTTGATCAACAATTGCGTCCATTTTTAATTCGCGAACTTGACTCTGTTGTTGAAGTAGGTTTCTTTTTTGTTCTTCAATTTCATTTCTTTTTGCTGCGACTTGTTGTTGCACCTGACTAACCTGTTCTTGAACCCTTGGATCTAGAGGATTAACCGATTGGGATCTGATGTTATTTACTATTTGCTGCCCCTCCTGCTCAAGTTGAGATAATTGCTGGTCAATGTTTGAAATTGCTTTACTTAATTCTTTTTCAGCATCTTCCTTCCATGTTGGTGTAACTACAGCTTTAATAGCTATTGAGCGCTTTATAGATATTGAGTTTTTTGTTTCCATAAAAAATTAAATTACCTTTTCAATATAGATAGAACAAATCAAATTTTCTTACTAAATTTGTTTTCATACATATTTTCTATTTGTAGTAAATACTTTTTTTCTATTTCCTTTCTTTTTTGTTTAAGAGTTTGTGTTAACAAGCCATTTTCTAAAGAAAAGGCATCAACAAAATAACAATCTAATATTTGTTCTTCTGATCTTGCTCCTAATCTACTTTTAAGCAAATTATTAATTTTTGATTTAAAAAATGTACCAATATTCTTATTCAGGTTTAATTTTGAAAGATCCTCTTCCAAAAACTTGTTTTTAACCAATTCAACATTAGGCACTACAAGAGCTGTTAAACATTTTTTATCTTGTCCTACTAGTTGAATCTGATTAATAAATTCAAAACTAAGGATTTCGGTCTCTAGCGGATTTGGTTCTATATTTTCACCACTTGATAACACTATTGTATCCTTGGCTCTTCCTGTTATGAAGAGAGAACCATTCGGTATAAGAAAACCTAAATCACCGGTATCAAACCAACCATCGTTGGATAAAACATCTTTTGTAGCTGATTCATTATTGAGATAACCTTTCATTACTTGTGGTCCCTTGACAAGAATTTTTCCCACTTCTCTGTACTTCAGAATCTTTTTTTTATTATCATTCACTATTTTGATTTCAGTAAATGCTAGAGGCTGTCCGGATGATCCTCTAACATTTAATTCTCTTCTCCTACAAGTTAATACTGGACTAGTTTCTGTGAGTCCATATCCCACCAAAACATCTACACCTAAAGATTCAAAAAAAAGATCCACATGTTCTGGTAATGCACCTCCGCCGTTAATGGGAAATTTCAGTTTGTCTCCGCATAGTTGTCTAAGAATATTCGGCCATAAAAAAATAGTAGACAATTTATGTAAAGGATATCGGCCAAAAACAGAAACCAGTAAGGGGATTTTTGATTTAAAAGTTATTTGATTGATATCTAAATTTCTTATCTTTCTTAGACTTCTTTTAAAAACTGAACTATTACTTATCAAAAACTTAATAAGTTTTTGCTTTTTGGAAGGCATTTTTTTCAACGCCTGAAAAAAACCATCATGTATTGCCTCCCATAGTCTTGGTACCGTAGCCATGACAACAGGTTTTATTTGTTTAATGTCATCTTTCAAAAATTTAGGAATTGTATAGTATTGAGAACAACCACATGAAAAAAAGAAGTATTCAGCACTCCTCTCATAAGAATGCCAGATAGGCAAAACGCTTAATACAGAGGTCCCAGGTTCTGGATCAGCGATATAGGCTAAATTGACAATTTGATGTAAAAAATTTGCATGAGTCAAGGGGACACCTTTAGGTTTTCCTGTTGTCCCAGAAGTGTAAAGAATAGTAGCAACATCATCAATTTTTGGACTAAATTTTTCAAGATTATTATTTTGTGAATTTTCTTTTTCTGCTGACCTTATAAATTGATTCCAACTTATTAAACTTTCAAATTGTTCATCTTCTAAATTGATTATAAATTTCAGTCTTTTTTTAATTCTTCTTTGTTGTTTAACTTTAGCCAAATCTCCTTAGATTGAACTATTAGACCTACTGAATTAGAGTGCTCAACAATATAATCCAATTCTACTGAAGGAGAATTAATACCTCTTACTGCATTTATAGCTCCTAGACGCATTAAGCCTTGATCTGCTACTAGCCATCGCGGAGAATTTTCAGATATTACAGTAACTACATCACCCTTCACTAAACCATAATTTTTAAAAGAAAAAGAGACTTTTGTTATTAAATCAGCCAGCTCAGAATAAGAAAATTTTTCTTTGTATTTCCCTCTTAAATCGCAAACAGCTAAAGTATCACCACATTTAATTTTTAATTTTTCCCAAATTTGATCTATATGATTAAGGTTCTTAATAAAATCTCTATCTTTAGCAAATTTATCTTTTTTAGAAAGAGGTTTGGCTGAAGGCCAATATGCAAAATCACCCATATTTAATTGATTTTGAAATTTTAATTTCTATTTTGATACAAAATCAAAATTAAATTCTTCCTGAATGATTTTTTTAACAATTCTCTTGACTTCTTGAATATCTAAATTTTTGTTGTAATCAATCATATTTGCCATAAGACAATTTTCTATTCCGCAAGGAACAATTTTATTAAAGTTTTCTAATTCGCAGTCAATATTGATTGAAAATCCATTTATTGTAATCCATCTTTTACAACCAATTCCAATTGAAGCAATTTTCTTATTGCCTATCCAAACACCAGTGAACCCCTCTCTTGAATGACAATCTATATTAAAAGTTCCAAGAATTTTTATAATAATTTCTTCAATTTTTCTTAAATACCAATTTAAATCTTTATTAAAATTTTTCAAATCTAAAACCAAGTAAGTTACTAATTGTCCTGGCATATGACAAGTAACCTCACCACCTCTATCAATCTTAAAAACATCATAATTATCATCATTTAAAGAAAATAATAAATTATCGTAATTAGATCCTCTACCCAACGTATAACAGAGTTGATGCTCACCTATCCAAATAAAATCAGGGTTAGAGTTATCTAAAATCAATTCCTCTTGATATTCTTTTTGTAATTTATAAACATCATTGAAAAAAGAAATATTATCAGGTTGTTTAATTATTGCTGTTCTATTAACCATATTTAAGTAGATTTAGAAAGTAAGTAAATATTTTTAGATTTGTTATGAAAATTTTAATCCATGGGAAAAATCTTGAGCTCACTGGAGCATTAAAAGAATATACTGAGGCAAAGATAGAAAAAGCAACACATCACTATAAGGATATCGTTAAAGAAGCCGACATACACCTTTCCATAGAAAAAAATCCAAGAGTCTCCTTCCAGACTGCAGAAGTTACAATTTTTGCAAGTGGAACTATTATAAGAGCTGAAGAAAAAACTGAAAATCTATACTCAAGCATTGATTTAGTTTCAAATAAACTTTGTAGAAAATTACGTAAATACAAAGAAAGAAACAATAAAACGATCCATAATAATCAATTTAAAAATAAAGAGTCCTTCCTAATTGAAACTACGGAATCAAATTTTTTAGATGAAGCTTTACTTAAAGAAGGAATAAAAGCGAGTCTGCCTGAGCCATCTATAAAAAATAAATACTTTGAAATGAATCCAATTTCATCAGAAGAAGCAAGAAAACAATTAGATCTAATTGATCATGATTTTTATGTTTTTCGAAATAAAAAAAATAATGAACTTCAAGTTATATATAAAAGGAATCATGGAGGTTATGGACTGATTCAATCTAAATAAGTTTTAAATGTCCAATATTGAATATGAATTAAACGAGAAAATTCATGCGATAGTTATTAACCCTTATCTATCTTGGGAAGATTTCTGTGTGAATTGCGATTTGATAAAAAAATACAATATCAAAAATATTTCTACTTCACTAAATTATTTAACTGATCTTAAAAACTGTATGGGTAATTACAGTGCGGATATAAACGCACTTATTTCTTACCCTTTAGCAGATTTACCAGTTTCATTTATTGAAGAATTAGTTTGTTTTGCAAAAGATAAGGGTGCAAAAGGAATTGAATATATCCCAAACTTTATAAATTTATCCAAAAGAAATTTAGAAACTTTCGCTGCTGAAATTGAGCAAGTTAAATTATCTGGATTACCAGTTTCAATAATCATAAATAAATCAAAACTACAAGAGGAAGTTTTTATTAATGCGATAGAAATATGTTTGGAATTAGGAATAAAAAATTTTCAATTCGGGGACGGGTTTGGTTGTCCTCTTACATCTAATGATGTCACCGAAATAATAAAAACAACAGGCTCACAAAATCAAATCAAAGTAGTAGGTGGTATAAAAAATCTGACGCAAGTAATTGATTTATTTGATAATGGAATTAGTTGCGTGGGTACTTCCAATTTTTGCGAAATTTTTGAAGAAGTAAAAGTTATTTAAATGTCTGGTTCTGGTGAGTGCAGACTAAAAGGTCTCTGTATTAAAGCTTCTCCATTAGGCGAGAATGATAGATTAATAACTATCCTTACCGATGAGCAAGGGATTGTTAGATTAGCGGCGCCTGGTGCTAGGCGTCCTAAAAGTAGTCTTGCCGCAGCTACTCCTTTAACATATTTAAGTCTGCAGATTTTTGGAAAAAGAAATCTTAAATCTGTACGTCAAATAAAAATATTAAAAAGCTATTCTGGCCTAGGTAAAAATATTGAATGTCTTGCAGCCGCACAAGCAATAACTGAATTAACATTTTTATTAGTAGGTAATAATGACAAGCAACAAGACTATTTATCTTGCGTTCTTGCACATCTTGATAGGATTTATCTATATAAAGAGTCTCAAGAAGAAGATATTAAAATGCTCTCGATGAGTATTCAATCTTTAATCCATCTATTAGCCATCGGGGGTATTAATTTACCAATTCATCATTGTTGTAAAACTGGAGAACCTATTATTCCACCTTTAGGAAATTGGGAATGGAGTTGTTATTTTTTGCCAAGTGAAGGGTTTTCATCCATAGAAGATCCTCAATGTAATCTAAAAATAAATGCATCTGAAGTTGCTCTATTACAGAGGCTTCTTTTCCCAGAATTACCAATAAAATCTAATGGAGAGTTGTTGGGTCCAAAAAAAGTCTGGCTTAAAATATTATTCATTATTGAAACATGGATATCTACTCAATTAGAGAAGGATCTATCTTCACTAAAAATGTTGAGAGAAATATATAGTTAGCATATTTATGAAGTATTAAAAAATTAAAAAATATGATCATGGCGCCTTTGCCTGTTAACTTTATAAATAGTAGATTTAATTAATGTGGTTCATATTGCCTGGTTGGGAAAAAAATCCCCTTTTTGTGGAAATGTAACTTACGGTAATTCAACTACTAAGGAATTAAAGGCCAGAGGACATAAAATTAGTTTTATTCATTTCGATAATCCCTCTAGTTCAAATTCATCAAAACCATTATTTCTTGCAAATGATCCTGATGTAAGTCTCCCTTATTTAATTAAATCTCAAGTTTATACAATACCCTCGCCAAGGGCAGAAAAAGAGCTAAGGCTATCATTGGAAAGATTAAAACCTGACATAGTACATGCAAGCCTAACTTTATCTTCTTTAGACTTTAGACTTCCAGAGCTTTGTAATAAAATTAATGTTCCTCTTATAGGAACATTTCATCCACCATTTGATGCAAAAAATAGAAATCTAACTGCGAGTACACAACAATTAACGTATCAACTTTATGCTCCCTCTTTAGCAAAGTTCGATAAAATAATTATTTTTTCTGAACCTCAAAAAAATGTTCTTGAGAAATTAGGAGTACCTAAAGAAAAACAAATAATTATTCCAAACGGAGTTGATGAAAACATTTGGAAACCTTTTTGCGAAAAAAGTAAAAAATATAATCAGGTTAAAAACAAACTTGGAAATGAAAGAATTTTTTTATACATGGGAAGGATTGCAAATGAAAAAAATATCGAGGCACTTTTACGTTCTTGGCGCCAAACAAGAACTGAAAATTGCAAATTAGTTATAGTTGGAGATGGACCAATGAAGCCAACACTTGAAAATAGTTTTTCTAACCTTGGTAATGAGAAATTAATTTGGTGGGGTGCCGAATTAGATTTAGAAACTAGGATAGCAATAATGCAAATAGCAGAAGTATTTTTCTTGCCAAGCTTAGTAGAAGGTTTATCATTGTCACTTTTAGAGGCAATGTCGACTGGTACTGCTTGTGTAGCTACAGATGCCGGAGCGGATGGTGAAGTTTTAGATAACGGAGCTGGAATAGTAATTTCAACTGATAATGTGGCTGCTCAATTAAAAACTATAATCCCAATTCTTGTAGAACACCCTTCATTTACAAAAGATCTTGGAGAAAAAGCTAGAGAACGTGTACTTGAGAGATACACAATTACTAAAAATATAAATTCACTTGAAAAGGTTTATATGAACTTAAAAGATAATTGAAAAAACTAACGAAACTCTTTACTTCGATTACTAGCTGAAACTATTGCTTCAATTAATGCTGACCTTACACTCTTTTTTTCTAAAACCCTTAAAGCAGAGATAGTTGTTCCACCTGGAGAGGTTACTAAATTTTTAAGCTCAGATGTAGTAAGTTTATTTTCCTTTATTAAACAAATAGTCCCTAGTATCATTTCCATAACAAGTTCCTCTGAAATTATTTTTGGTAATCCCCCGCTTAATCCTCCATCACTTAATGCTTCTATAATCAAAGCAATAATTGCAGGACCTGATGAAGTTAAAGCTAAAAATATATCAAGGTAATCTTCAGTAAATTCATAAATCTTACTAGTATTTTCAAATAATTTTTTTGTAAATTGTTTCTGATCTTCTGTAATTTCTTCACCCCAAGAAATTCCTGTTAAACCTTTTCCAATAGTTATTGGAATATTTGTAACCACCCTCACACATTTATGATTAGGAAACTTTTGAGTGAGTTTATTTATTGAAACCCCCGCAAGAATTGAAACTATTAAATTGCCCTTATTTTTTATCTGATGGGCCTCACTTATATCTTTCAATTGTTGAGGTTTTATCGAAAGAAGTTTATATTTACAATCCCAAATTATTTTTGACTCTTTGGAACCTGATTTATAAATGTTTATTTTATGTTTATAATTTTTTTTTATGTTTTCTAAACTTTTTTCTGTATTAACAACACAAAAAACATTCTCTGGCTGAATTAATTTATTATCTAATAGAGGGGTAACTATAGCACTTGCAATATTTCCAAAACCAATAATCGCAATTTTATCTGTCACAGATTAATCATGAATAAGCACTTAATTTAGAATTACCCCATGCTGGTTCAGGAGTAGTATTTTTGCCCAAACTATATTGTGGTGTGTTTTCTGTAGACACAGAAGAAGGAGAAGCTTCTTCTGGGGAAGAACTAGTTACATTTACACAACTTGGAGCAAAAAGAAAAATACTTTCACCTACTCTCTCTTGATGTCCATCAATTGCATATGTGCCCCCAGCAATAAAATCAACAGCTCTTTGAGCTTGATCAGGATCCATCATAGTTAAATTGAGAATTACAGTTTTTCTCTCTCTTAATGCTTGTATAGCTTGAGGCATCTCATCAAAACTTCTTGGTTCCATTAAGCTTACTTCTGAGGATGAATTTGAGATTCCAGGCATACCAACTACTTTTGATGATCTATTGTTATTCATAAAATCGAATGGATTTGAATTTGCAAGGGCATTTGCATCCTTTGGATTTTGTTTGAAATTATTAATATCATTTAATTCATCCTCTGAAGCATAATCCAACTCATCAAAATCATCATCGAGATACTCATCCCCTGCAACAACTGCCTTTAATCTAGAAAGAAGTGACACCTTTTAAATCCTCATGAAATTGATTACTAAGGTTTAAGAACCTTAAGTAATAGATTCATTTTTTAAATGAATAAACTACCTATACTTAAATAACGTTAGTTGAACTTTACTGCAAGTTTATAGATAAGATTTTTATAAAAAATAACTAATTAGGATCTGCTTCCAAAAATCAATGATCCTAATCTTAACCAAGTTGATCCAGCGTCAATAGCTTCCTCCCAATCACCTGACATCCCCATGGAACAATCTGGTAGTTGCAGGGAATCAGCGAGAGCACGACATTTTTTAAACAATCCTAAATTTTCTTTAGAGCTAAGTCCTTTAGGATTGATAGTCATCAAACCGGTTAATGAAATATTTTTCAACTCTCGAATTTCTCTCCATTTCGAAATCAAAAATTCAGGATTTAAGCCTCCTTTAGTAGGGTCATCACTTAACTTAACCTGCAACATTATTAATGGAATTTTCTTCTCTTCAAGTGAAATATTAGATATCTTTTGCAACTTTTCAAAAGAATCTACTGAATGAATATATTTAAAATTTTGAACTATTTTTCTTATTTTATTACTTTGTATTCTTCCAATAAAGTGCCAATTTATTTGTTCAAGATCTTTTAATGTTAATTGTTTTTCAAACGCCTCTTGAACCTTACTTTCACCAAAATCGTTCTGACCAATATTTTGAATAGTCTTGATTTCTTGACTTTTAAATCCTTTACTTACCGCAAGAATATTTACATTTGATGGTATTTTATTTTTTATTTTTAAATAATTTGCAGGGTTCACATTTTATAGGAAAGTTTGCGTAAATAAATTATCCCATTTAGATAGTTCTTCAGATCCTTTTCTCCTAGCTTTTTGAAGGTTTAATTCGGCCTGATTACGGGCATCTAAATAAGGTATAACCTCAAAAAAAACTTCTCTCTGTCGAACTTCTACCAAGAAAAACATTTTTTGAGCGTATAAAGTCGCATAAATATCTCTCCCATCATTTCCAGGAGAAACTTGGTATAACATGCCAAATGTTGGATGGTTTAAATAACGCTCAGAACTCAAACCTAAAATATTGTGTTATTTATAATGCACCATACAGTTTTCTAAGAAAAATTGCTATGCAAATAAAACAAATCGATAATGTATTAACAATTACATTGAGAGATTTTGAAGGATAAAGAGTTCTAAATCTGTTGGTTTTTGTAATAATTTTTTTCTTTGAAAGTAATGATTCTGCTCCATGATCAATTCTCAGAAATATATTTTGAAACAACCTTTCCACCAAAATTAATAAAACATTAAAGGATTTCTTGAGTCCTAAATTTCTAAAATTTATTGATCTAACTGATACTGATTTAATGATATTTTGAAGTTCTTCCTGCACTAGTGGAATAAAACGTAATGCAATTAACAACTGAAAAAGCCACTTACTAGTTGGCAGTCCAATCTTTCTTAATGGATACATAAACCAACTTAATCCCCATACAATATCTTCCTGCAATGTGGTTAAAAGCATCAAATTCACACTATGAATAACGGTAAATATCAAAGTAGAGGTTTTTATTCCTAGTTCAAAAGCTTTTCTTGATAAGTTGTAGGGACCAAAATTAATAAACCATATTTTTTGCGAAGGAATCTGCAAAATATTCCATTCTTTTTGGCTTTCCAGTACTACTTGCAATTCATTGGGATTTCTTAAGTAGCCATCAAGAGATTGAATATCAGACGAGGCAAGTATTGATATAAATCCAATTAATAGTGATAAACATGAGAGAAAAAATAATGATCGCCACCATACTCTAGATGGCAATAAACTTAAAAAAGTAATTAATAGTAAAAAACCAACTAAACTCAATCTCCATATTGGACCTGCCCAAATTGGGGTGATTAAAAATATCATTACGATAATTATTTTTAATCTACTATCTATAATTCTTAGCCAACTTCTATTACCATGGACGTATTGACCAACAGAAAATTTGGTTAGCAAATTCATTAATCTTTTTGAATTAACTGAATATTTTCTCTTTCGACTTCTTTATTTAAAGCTCTTTGCTGTTTTCCTCTCCAAAGTAAAATGAGGGGTGTGCCTTCAAAGCCTAAATTTACTCTAATTTGCTTTTCAATATATCTTCTATAAGTTATTCCGAATAATTTAGGGTCATTTACAAAAAGAGTAAAAGTGGGAGGTTTGTTCTTTACTTGAGTACCGTAATAAAGCCTACCTTGCTTGCCGCTTCTCTTCGTTGGAGGACTTTTCCAACTGATTGATTCTTTAAGTACTTCATTAACTACAGATGTTGTAACTCTTCTTCTATGTTGATTTACAGCATTAAGAGCATGCTCAAAAATATTATCAACTCTTTGACCAGTTAGGGCAGATATAAAAATCATTTTTGACCAGTGTAAAAAATAAAGTTTAGATCTAAGTTCTTTTTCTACTTGATAAATTGTTGAACTATTTTTTTCTACAAGATCCCATTTATTAACAACAATTATGCAAGCTCTGCCTTGTTCTTCTATGCGCCCAGCCAGCTTTTGGTCTTGATCAGTTACTCCATCTACAGCGTCTATAACTAAAACACAAACATCACTTCTATCTATAGATTTAAAAGCCCTATTAATACCAAAGAATTCAGTACCATATTTAACATTTTTCTTTCTTCTAATCCCAGCAGTATCAATAATTTTCCAATGATTATCACCTTTTTTAATAAGGGTATCTATTGAATCAGTTGTCGTACCACTAATATCACTAACTATTGCTCTTTTTTCTCCACAGATTGAATTTAACAAACTAGATTTACCAACATTAGGCCTACCAATAATTGACATCATTATCTTTTCTTCATCATCCTGAATATTATTTTCAGGAAGTTCGCCAATAACGAGGTCTAAAAGATCTCCAGTACCTGAACCATGAATAGCCGAAACAGGGTTAGGTTCGCCCAATCCTAATTTCCAGAACTCTGAAGCTAATGATATTCCAAGAGTAGTCGATTCGCATTTATTAACAGCAACAATTGTTTTACAGCTTGAGTTTCTTAACCATTTTGCTATTGATAAATCACCATCAGTAACGCCTTGATTCCCATCTACTACCAGTAACGCTAGTGAAGCCTCTTCTAGAGCCAAGAAAACTTGTGTCCTTATCTCGGGGAGAAATTCACTATCATCATCAAAAACTAAACCTCCAGTATCAACTATTTGAAATTCCTTACCTCCCCATGAAGCATTTTGATAAGTTCTATCTCTTGTAACACCAGGCTTATCAAATACTATTGCATCATTACTTTGGCAAAGACGATTTACTAAGGTAGATTTCCCAACGTTAGGTCTTCCGATGATTGCTATTGTTGGAAGAATCAATTCTTCTCTCCAAAGAAATTAGTATCCATTACAACTATACCTTTAATAGAATCATTTACCTTTTTCAAAAAAACTTATTTAATTTCTGGATCTCCAAAATGTCCTTTAACTGGATTAACAGGGGGTGAACTAGGATTTGGCATTAATCCACTATCTTTTGAAAAACAATCATTTTCAATCGCCCAATAAATCAACCAATTTACTGCCGTCGCTCTTCTAGTTCTTCTTGGATAAAGTTCATTAATCTTATAGCCTTTAAAATTAAGAAAATTTTTCAATCCCTGTTTATACTCTTTTGGAATTGATCGAGTCAAATGTACTGAGGCTGGTCGCTCTGAAATGATTTGCGGAGCTTTTTCAAATTTTTCTGACCAATAAGAAGGAGTTAATGAGCTAGAAAACCAATTATTTAAAGTTATTTCTCTAGTATAAAAAAGTCTTTCCCAAACTAATTCACAAACAAAAACATCACTAACTTTATCTTCAAGAACAAAAAATAATAAATCCTTACATATTGGCCATGTAAATTGATTTTTAAATAATTTTTCTTTTTTATACATTAATCGAACCTTATCAAAATCAAAGAAAAATAAGGCATAAATTCCTTTTTATATCGAGATGCATATTGAATAACTTGATCAGACATACCAACGCTCAAAGCTATTAATGATGTATCGATGATATCCTCTTTTTTTAAAATTTCCCTGACTAAATTCCATCTTTTGCCAACTTTCATAATGGCCAATACCATTTTTTTCCCCTTACTTTCCCTAATTAGGGTTGTTAATTCAGATTCTAAGGAAGGGCATTCTTTTATAATCAAGGTCTCGCCTTTTTTTACCAAATCAAAATCATTCAAAGCTGCTGCTGCCGAAATAGAGGAAATACCAGGTATGGTTTTGGTAATTATTTCAGCATGATTTTTTTTTATTAACCTCAAAATATTAGAAGAACTTGCAAATAGTGAAGTATCTCCAAGACAAAGTAAAACAACTGATTCTCCATTTTTTATAAATTTCACAATTTTATCTACTGCGTTAGACCATATTTCATCTGGATCAAAATCCTTCCTAGCCATTGGAAAGATGATAGGTATATTTTTTTTAAATTTGGTGTACTTCTTGACTATTTCTGCAGCGAAACTCTTTTTATTATCATCTGAAATTGGGAAAACTATAACTTTCGCCTTTTTGATTGCATCTACAGCAGCAATTGTTAAAAGCGATGGATCTCCAGGCCCAACACCAACGATGGTTAATGTTGGTAAGTCAGTTTTATATCGATTAAGAAAAGTTAAAAACTTATTTTTTATCATTTTTAATTTAGTTATTTCTAGCTATGAACCCTTGGCATCATAAAAGTTTCAGCAAGTATTGCTGACTCAATTTCAGACAATTCTTCTAACCTTTTGAAAGTTTGATTTTTAGAGAATTTAGTTTGCGCTAGTTTCCAATAAACTCCAAAATGTCTTGCCTCACTCTCTAGCAGAGACTCATAAAGGGATTTAAACGATTTATCTTCAGAATTCAGAGCAAGCAAGCTTAATCTTTCATGACTTCTCGCCTCAATAAGTCCCGCTATTAAGAAACTATCAAGCATTCTATTGGGCTCATCCTTTCTTATATTCTTGGACAATTCGGCTCCATATGGAGGCGGTTTTAAGGACTCAAGAGAATGTCCAAGATCCTTTAAAAAATAAAGTATTTTTTCAAAATGCTCCAATTCCTCTCTCGCTATTGGACTTAAAACTTCTGCCAGATTTGGTTCTGATGGATATCTAAACATTAATTGAATAGCTACTCCTGCCGCTTTTCTTTCACAATGAGCATGGTCAATAAGAATTTCTATTGGATTAGATAATGCGAGTTTGATCCACTCATCTGAGGTAAATGAAGATAAATATTTAATATGAGAAGTGGGCCTTTTAAAATCGACTAACATTTAATCTTTACTACTTAAATATCCAATAATTCCTTCAAGAGCTAAGGAATAACTTGATATGCCGAATCCACTAATAATCCCTATAGCTTTATCTGTAAGAAAAGATTCTTTACGAAATTTTTCTCTACTGAAAATATTGGAAATATGTAACTCTACAAAAGGAATTTTTGATCCAATTAAAGCATCTCTAATGGAAATCGAGGTATGTGTAAAAGCGCCAGCATTTATAAGAATACCTTGGATACTTTTTACAGACTCATGAATTTTATCTACTATTTCTCCTTCATGATTACTTTGAAAACATTCAAGATTAACACTTTTTTCTTTAGCAACTTTAATTAAATCTTTTTCTATATCACTCAATGTTTTATTACCGTATATTTCAGGCTCTCTAGTGCCCAAAAGATTTAGATTTGGTCCATTTATCAATAAAATATTCATCATCAATAAAGTCTTTTCTTTACAAATGCTATCTACAAAGAAACAAAAAAACCAAAACAATTTCACACAAAGTGTCCATTAACTGATAAGTTCAAATAGTGGGGGTCGGTGCCCGAGTGGTTAAAGGGGGCGGACTGTAAATCCGCTGGCTCTGCCTACGTTGGTTCAAATCCAACCCGGCCCACTTTAAAATTGCCCTTGTAGCTCAGCGGTAGAGCACTCCCTTGGTAAGGGAGAGGTCTCGGGTTCAAGTCCCGACGAGGGCACTCGCGGGATAGCTTGGTATCAGTGAGATTACCACTATCGCAAAAAGAAATTATTCAGAATTAGTCAAAGTTTTGATTTAAATACTAATAATTCTTAGTTCGAATTAAAAAATGATTCCAAAAAAAACCTCCAATTTTTTGGAGGTTTTTTCTAGAGATCTTTTTAAATTAATATCTGTTATAACCCATCGCACCAGTGTAAGGATTTGTATTTCCATAAGTTGACCAATTATTAGATATCGATGAGTCAGGAGAACTTCTATAGTGAGGACTTACATATGATCCATTTGATCTGTAGTAGCCATCTACATATACATCAGCGAATGCATTACCTCCAAAACCTATTAGAGGGGCACAGGCGGTTAAGAAAAGAAATTTTTTAATTAGAGTGTTTTTTGAAAGGTTAGAAAGTTTAAACATGGTTAATAATTTTAAATTTAGGAGTGTAAGGCTCCAACTAATTTCCTCTTGTTCCTAAAAAATTGTTGCGATTCCAAAAATATATTCCCATGAAAATTTAAATAGAGTAAATATAGTAAAAAGTATTGAAAATGCTTAAATTTTTTTTCACTATAATTCTTCTACTTTTTTTACCTACTAGGGTAAGAGCTTCAAATATTTCGGACTTAATTGATAAGACAACCGTTTATCTTATCGAAACCTGGACAAGCGATAAAAATTTAAAAGACTGGTATGCGCCTCAAGTTATAACTGTCCAAAGCGGTACTAAATTATATGGAGGAGGCTGCAAGGGAGCAAACTCTGGTATTGACGTTGCTGGTTCCTATTATTGTGAACCTAATCATACAATAATTTTAGATGCCAATGAACTTGAAGCTTTTGTTAAGGTATTTGGCAATGCAAGTATTGCTTACGTAATCTCTCATGAATTTGCTCATGCTCTACAAAATGCTCTGGGAGTAGATCTGAAAAACCCAAATCATGAACTTCAAGCCGATTGTCTTGCAGGATATTTTATAAATAGAGGTAACAAAGAATTAGGAATCACTAGAGAAGGTATTCTTGAAATGTCTTCTGCAGCATATGCAATTGGCAGCAAAACTCATGGAACTGGAGCCCAAAGAACTTATGCACTTTTATCAGGTATGGGAAGAGTTGACTCCAGTTGCTCTTTTGAATCAATTAATAAATTAGTTGAAGGGAAGATTAATGATCCACTCTATAAAGCATTCAAAAAGACAAGAGGTTCAGGGAAAGAAATAGATCTTGATTACTCTCCATATAAAAAAGATGCCGCAGGATTATTAGGTATAAATTTAAAAGGAATTAATAAAATTGAAAAATATAAATTTTAGATGTATTGAAAATTGTGATAAAAGAGGTTAAAAAATTTAAAATATTATCAATTTTACTAATTAATATTTTATTAATTTCTACAATTCCAAAAGTTTACGGCCTAAATAAACAAAATTTTTTATTTTTTGATTTAGATAAAAAAAATTTTCTATCTTACAATAACCTTACTTTTAAAATCTTAGAAAGAGCAAGATTTTTATTTGATAAAGGAAAATTTGAAGAATCAGCTGAATTATATAAAAAATATATTAATAAAGTAAAAAAAAATTTTGGTCCGGAGAGTTCGCACTTAATAGATCCTACAAATGAATTGGCAATTACATATGCCGAATTGAATAAGCCAGACCTTGCTATTGAAAACTATTTAAAAGCTATTTATATAAATACCAACTTAAATGGGGAATTTAATGAAAATAATGGAATTTTTTATGAGAATTTATCTATTACTAATTGGGAAGTAAACAAATATTCTGCTGCAGAAAAAAATATAAAAAGATCAATTAAAATTTACGAAAAAATTTATAAAGACAAACAAATAGAATTTGTAGATACTCTGCAAACATTAGCTGATATATATTCAGATCAGGGAGATTTCCTCAAATCAATTGATATAGATAAAAGAATTTTAAAAATCAAAGAGGATAAATATGGTTTAAATCATCCTGAAGTAGGTATTACTTTAAATTTAATTGGACTAGGTTATTGGGAACTAGGAAAACTGAAAACTGCAAAACCATTTTTAAAAAGATCCATTAAAATTCTTGAAAAAAAGTTAGGTCGAAATAATATAGAAACTATTAATTCTCTTAATAATCTTGCTTTAGTTTATGGTGATGAGGGGAATTGGGATAAATCTATTCCAATATTCAGAAATATTCTTGAAATTTCTTTAAAAAATAATTTTCCAACAACAAATATTGCCAATAACTTAGGAACTGACTTATACAAAAACGGTGATTATGAAGATTCGAAATTATTATTAGAAAAATACCTCAAAAAAAATTTTTACCTTGAAAAAAATTATGAGAATTTATTAGCCAGAGCATCTATATTAGATAATCTTTCATATATAAGTTTCCAAGAACAAATTTATAAAGATGCTATTAATTATTCATTAGATGCAATTGAAATACTCAAGGAAATAAGAGGTGCAAATAACATTGAAACTGCTGATAAAATGCTTACAGTTGCTCAGGCATATACTTTTATTGGAGGATATGAAAAATCAAATTTTTATTATCAAAAAGCAATAAGCATTTATGAAAAAGTATGGGGTAAAGATCACTTTAGGACCGCATACGCAAAAAGAGATAGAGCATTTAATCTAGAGTACAATGCAAGAAATGGAGATGACAAATCACAGTTTAAAGAAATACTAAAAACTTATCTTGATGTATATAAAGTTTTTACTAACTGGAAGGACATTCATTTTGACCATATTGCGCTAATTACTCAGGATATAGGGAGAATAAACTATATAATTGGAAATTTAAAAGAAGCAAAAGAATTTACAGAAAAATCATTAGCAATAAATATAGAAAATTATAGATATATGGCTATGGCAGATAACTATAGTGTCCTAGGTTTTTTAGCTTTAGAAGAAGGAAAAGTAAATTTGGCGATAGATTATTTTAAAAAAGAGGTTCAATTAAGAATTGATAATAATTCTCCAAAAAGCAGGTTTTTATCAGATGCTTATTTCAACTTAGCTACTGCATACGCAGCAAATAATTCAGAAAAAGATTTTATTTTAAATGCAAATAAAGCCTTTAAAATACAATTAGATTTAATTAAAAAGGAAGCACCTTTTATACCAAGCAGCAATAGACATAAATTTGTTAATTCTTTTGGTGGAGCAGTTAATTCAGTTTTTTCTTTATCAAAAGATACAAATCTTGGAAATAGAATTGCTCTCGAAACTAGACTAAATAGGCAAGGTTTGCTTCAAGAAATAGAAAGGTTTCAATCTAAATCTCTTTCAAATCAAAAAGGTAAAGAACTCTATAAAAAGCTTGATAAACTAATAAGAAGAAAATCTAATATCTCGCTTGATAATGATCTTTTAAAAAAATTAGAGAACGAACAAGAATTATTAGAAAGAGAGATATATAAAATTTTGCCAAGTTTTAAAAGTAAATACGTTGATATTGAAAAGATTTCTGGATTGCTTAATTCAAATTCTATATTAATTGAATACCAAAAATATAAACCTTATATGGTGGAGGCACCATATTTAAAAAAAACAAGTGAATCTCAATATTTAGCCTTTATTCTTTTACCAAACCAAAAAGTTCATCGTATTGAATTAGGATCTTCAAAAGTAATAGATAAAAAAATTAAAAATGCACTTAATGCATCTGAGGAAGGTCTTAGTGATGCAATAGATCTTTGGCAAGAAGTGGCAGAATTAATAATTAAACCTATAGAAAAATATACTAAAAATTTTAATACATGGTATGTTTCCCTAGATAGTGAATTAAATAGAGTGCCTATATCAGCATTGAAATTTGATAGGTCTAAAATTTATATTAATGATTCAATTAATCTAAGACTTTTAACAACTGGCAGAGAACTAATTGATTTAAAATATAATTCTAAGAATAAAAATAAAAGTAACTTAATTTTCGCTAATCCAGATTTTAATTTAAAAAATAAAAACATTAAGGATAACTTATTAATATCTGATTTAAAACAAAGAAGATCAAAAGATTCATTATCAAAGAATTGGATTGAATTACCTGGAACTGCTAAAGAAGGAATTGATATTAAAAATATTACTGATGGAAAATTATTCACAAATGAAAAAGCATCTGTCTCTAATTTAGAAAATTTAACAAATCCAAATTTATTACACTTTGCGACTCATTCATATTTTCTAAAAGATAATAAAGATGGAGAAAATCATTTATTAAGAAGCGGTATTGTTCTTGCAGGAGCTAATAATCCTAATTTAAATGCTGAAGATGACGGTTATTTAACTGCTTTAGAAATAACAAAATTAGATTGGATTGGTACGGAAATAGTAGTTGTATCAGGATGTGAATCAGGTCAAGGTGAAATAAAATCTGGAGAAGGAGTATATGGATTAAAAAGGGCAATTACTGTGGCAGGAGGAAAATCAAGCCTTTTATCACTTTGGGAAGTAAACGATAGATCAACAGCAGCTTTCATGAAAAGTTTTTATGAAAAGTTAAAAGATGGCAAAGGGAAAAACATTGCTTTAGCTCTTACACAAAAAGAATTTAGAGATCATCCTATAAAAGCATGGCGGCACCCAAATGTATGGGCAGCCTTTCAATTAAGTGGTGATTGGAGACCCATCAAATGGTGATTTGGAATCAGTTAATAAAGATCAGAATAAAAAGGAGGTGTAATAATCAACAATTTAAAAATGAAAAAAACTTTTATCACAACTTTTTTAGTTGGTGCTTCTTTTTTCGCTCCAGTCTATGCAGGATATGATGATCCTTGGACTGATGGTATTAATGAGGGTGCTATTGGCAAATATGATGATCCTTGGACTGATGGTATTAATGAGGGTGCTATTGGCAAATATGATGATCCTTGGACTGATGGTATAAACGAGGGGGCTATTTCTTGGTAAATTTAAAAAAAGATATTAAAATCAAACCTATAGATAAATAAATTTTTTTAACTTGGACAAAGTATATACTGAAATTTATTTTCTAGATTCTTTTAGCTCAAAGGTCAGCAAAAAAAGAGTAGACTTTAATAAAGAATTCTTAAATGAATATAATTTAGATAAAGATTACTTTACAAATTCTTTTGATAAAAAACTTTTTACTATATCAAAAGAAAAGCCAGAAAAGGTAGATTCCTTACTTGCTCTTAGATGCAGAGTAAGTACACCTATCCTTGAAAAAATTAAACACATTTATAATAACTTCTCAGAAAATTACGATATCGAGCTTCAAGAAATGTTAATTTTGACATTGAATGATGGTGGCGAAAGATTTTTAAGAATAAGAAATGAAAAAAATAAAAGATTTATAAAAAAGTTATTTTGTTGGGAAACCATAAATACTATGCATCAAAAAGGAGTAATTCAACCTTTTGGAGCAGAAATTATATTTGAATTTAATCCAGATTTATCAAATTTATCTACATGGGCAAAAAATAAAGTTCAAGGGAATTATGAATTAAAATCTTATTTAAGAAACTTTGGAATTCTTTTATTTAGTCATTGGTCTTTAATTGCAGATAGTTCAAGAAAAAGAATTATTTCTTCTTGGGAAAGATGTGGAGAAGGAAAATTTAATAGCAAATATATAATTAAATTATATGAATCTTATATAGTTAATTACAAAAAAGCTAAGAAAGACTTTAAAAGAAAATATGGGAAGATTTCAGGATGGGAACCAGATAGGAATTTTCTTATTTCCTTAGATCCACCTCAAAATAATATAGATACCTTAGTTTTAATGAGCAAAGCTATAAGGCAATATATTTCTAGTACATATACTGCAAGACAACTTTCTCAAGAAGAAGAGTCTCAAATAAAATCACAAGAAATCCATGAAATTGAAAATTCAGACTCAGAAATTTCCAACAAAGTAATTACTTTACTTAAAAATAATGGTATTTGTATTGTGCATAAATTTATAAATGAAGATAAAAATAAATGGGTAAAGGATTCATCAAGAAAGCTTGCTTGGGAATTATATAGTAAAGGTTTAAGTCAAAGAGAAATAGCTTCAAAGTGCAATCATAAGCAGGCTTGGGTTAGCAAATTAATACCCGAGAAGAGAATATCTGAGGAAATTGCACAAGAAACAGCTTTAGAAATTCTTAAATTAAAAGAATTTATAAATTTCAAAGAAGCACCAGAAAAATTAGATAATTTAGTAGATGGTTTGCAAAATTTTTTATTAATTGAACAAACAGATGAGAAAATATCTTTATTAAGGCAATTTGTAAGAGAGGAAATAAAAAAATGATCAAAAATTCTTCACAAAATAATTATTATTTAGAAGGAATAGAGATTTCTAATGAAGCTATTTTCCTAGATCCAGAAAAACAATTTTCCATTCGAGAATTAATTATTGAGAGTCTTAAAAAAATAATCAAAGAAAAAAAATTAAAATTATCCTTGGGACCTGAATTAGATCTTTTGAATATCAAAAGACCAGTAATATTAAACAAGTTTGATATCCAACTTGTCTCATCAGGAATGCTTGCTGATGAAGTTGAGATTGATATAGAAAACTGTAAAGAAAAAGGAAAGGGTCCACAATTATTTTTAGCCGCACAAGTTGAAGAGGATCTAAATATTGTTTTCTTTAAAGGATTACTTACTAGTCAAGAATTTATAAAAATAATTAAGAAAAGAGATATTAAAAGTAATAAAATATCAATACCTATTAGCCATTTTAATGGTGGTATAGATAAACTACTGAGGTACATCAGACTTCTTGACACTAAAACAATCCCAAGAGTTGAATTAGATATTAATCCAAAGGTAGTAAATTGGGATCTAATAACAAGAAAAATTAAATTAAGCGTTACTGCGGCGTTAGGAACTGCAGGTTTAATTATTTTTGGGCCAAATATTTTACAACCAAAATTGGTCGCAAATTTATCCTCTCTGACACCTAAGGACTATGAAGTTAAATCATTTACACGTAGCTCTACTAAAAATTCAGTATGTTTATTAACTCCTATTGCATACAAAAATGATAATAATGAACTAGTCGCAAAAATAAATATTGATAAGCCAATAATATATTTATTAAAGCCATTGAACGAGTTATCAATATCAATAGATAAAAATATAGTTTGGAAGAAAATAGCCTCTTCAACAGAAAAAATAAATGGTCCAATATATTGGCCAATCAAACCTATAAAAACTAAAGATAAATATAAGTTATTATTAAGACCTCAAGGCTCTCCTTTTGGTTCCAATTTAGTTATAAATCTAGAAACAGATCAAAATATTCCTTTAACTAATATTGATAACTTTATTGATACTTTGGGAGATAATAAAAGAAAGTGGATAAAAGCAATAAATAAAAAAATCAAGTCAAACAGAAATCTTGGTATATCTTTATTATTTTCAAAAAAAGCACCCGATACAAAAGAGTTAGAAAAAGCTAAATTACAATTAGACAAATTAAATGCATGTGAGTCAATTTAAATAAAATTTATAAAGTAAATTAAGCGAAGAAAATTGATTGAACTCCTCTTATAATTACAAATATCTGTAGTATTTGGGCAACTAATGCTAATTTTTTATTCGAATATTCAATTCCATTTTTTTCAAAATCACTTCTTACTGCTTCAGTGAATAATTTACTAATTACTATTAATATTAAAAACCATTTCCACTCAGGTTCCCCCCAATACCGCCAAAGTCCCACTATTGAAAATATACCTGCAAAAAATCCTGTTCCCATAATAATAAATTACCATTTTTAAATTTTATGGCTAGTAAAGTTTTTAAAAAGATAAAGATAAATAAAAAAATATTAGTTTTATTTTTGATGCCTTTAATAATAAAGCCAATTTATTTAACTGAGCCTATATTAGCTTCTAAAACTAATCAAAA
This sequence comes from uncultured Prochlorococcus sp., assembly GCA_902535185.1. Lineage (GTDB taxonomy): Bacteria > Cyanobacteriota > Cyanobacteriia > PCC-6307 > Cyanobiaceae > Prochlorococcus_A. The sequence goes on along the minus strand of CACAST010000004.1, from coordinate 11,517 downwards.
AGTAAGTTTTCTTGTTCCAAAAACAAAAAAAACAATTCTTAAGAAAGTAAAGAATTTAAAACAAAAAGCAAAAATTGAAGAACAAAAAGGAAACTATCAAGGGGCTATTAATATATATAAAGATATAAAAAAAATTACCTCTTCTTTAGTTGAGCCCGCATCAAGAGTAATTTTTGAAAAAATCTTTTCAAGTAGTTCTACATCAAATTATTTACCAAAAAATGATGCCAAATTACTTTATGGATTAATTGATAGAGATCTTGGCAGATTATATGTTTTATTAGGAGATTATAAAGAAGCTGAAAAATTAATTGAAAACTATTATTTACTTGCTAGAGAATACAGAGGCAAAGATCACGATGAAACCATAATAGCTTTAAACAGTCTTAGCGATATTTATATTAAAAACGGAAAATTTAATAAGGCAAAATCCCTTTTAAATAAACTAATATCCATAAGTAAAAAAAAATATGGTTATAAAGATAAAAGGACTGCTACAGCAATGAATAATTTAGCTGTCCTCCATTTAAAGTTGGGTGAGAATAAAAAAGCAGAAGAACTTATTAAAAATTTATTTGCGATAGATAAAATTAATGGTAATTCAGAGAATTTAGAAATTGCTATATCTTATAACAATCTCGCTACTTACTATCAAAGCATAGGATCGACTCAGGAGGCAGAGAGTTTTTTTTTAAAAGCTCTAAGAATTTATGAAAAAAATAAAAAAATTGACCTTCAAATTGCTCAAATATATAGTAATTTGGGAGCTCTATATGAAAGTCAAGATTTATATAATCAATCAGAAATACTACTTTTAAAAGGATTAGAGATAAGAAAAAGTTTACTTGGGGAAAATCATCCAGATGTAGCTAGTAGTTTACTTAATTTAGGAATTTTAAAAATGAAGCAAGGCCAATATAAAGATTCCAAAGAAATTTTACATAATAGTCTTAAAATTTTTGATCAAGTTATAGGAGAAGAAAGTTTAGAAAGTGCGGCAGTTTTACAAGTACTTGGAGGAGTATACAGCTATGGTAAAGAGTATGAAAAAGCTTCAGAGATATACTCTGCTGCCTTTAGTATAAATTCAAAATTATTAGGAAGAGATCATCCAACAACTGCAGCAAATATGATTGGTCTTGCATATTGTGGCATGCGTTTAGGATATTACGAAGAAGCAGAAAAGTTAAACTTATATGCTCTTGAAATAACAACTCAAAACTATGGGGAGAGTCATCCTCAAAACTCAAACATAATTAATAATCTTGGTTGGTTATATACATTAAAAGGTGAATATAAAAAGGCAGAAATTTTTTATAAAAAGTTCTTAGAGATAAATGAAAAATCATTTAATAATTTAAATTCTAATACTGCAATGACTTTAAATAATCTTGGTTGGTTATACATTTTAAAAGGCCAAGATTCTAAAGCGAAAGAAGTTCTAAAAGAAGGATTCAAAAACTCTATAAGATTAATACAAAAAGAAGCACCCTATTTACCATTATCTAAAAGAAGTTCTTTTGTATCTTCATTTGGTACATTTGGAAGTTCTTATCAATATTCATTTTCATGGGCAATAGAAAATCCAGAAGGATTAGAATTTGCTTTATTTTCAAGAATTAACAGACAAGGAATACTGCAAGATATTGAAAAGCGTCAATCTAAACTTTCCTCTCTACCTGGTTCTCAAAAAATGATTTTAGAAGAGATAAAAAATATTAATCAAAAAATTGCAGCTAATAAAAGTAATGATTCAAAAGATCTTTATCAATTAAGAAACTCTCTAGAAAAAGACCTTTATCAAGCAATACCTGAATTAGAAATTAATACAGTTGAAGTTGCTGAGATTGCTTCTTTATTAGAAAAAGATTCTTTATTAATAGAATTCCAGAAATATTTCCCTGTAAACATAAATGAACCCAGAATTCTTAATGAAATCAGAAATGAAAATCCAAAATACTTAGCAATGATTCTTAAACCTTCAGGGGAGATTGAAGTGATAAATTTAGGTTCCGCAGATATTATTGATTCAAAAATAAAGAACTCTCTATTAGCTACTGAAGGTATTGATCCAAATGCAGAAGAATATTGGAGAGATTTAAGCAATATAATAATTTCTCCATTAGAAGAGATAATAAGAGAATACAAGACTATCATAATTTCCCCAGATGGCGAACTAAATAGGGTAGCCTTTGCAGCTTTGAATGCTCCAAAAAGCAATAAATTATTTTCAGAAAAATTTGAACTTCATTTTGTCACTACAGGAAGAGAAATAATTGAAATTTACAAAAATAATAAGAAGCAAAATAAATCATCCCTTGTGATTGCGAATCCTAAATTTACTTTAAAGAAAAAGATTACAAATAAAATAAATGAGGAATCTTATTTTGATAAAAATCGACAAAAGAGAGCTATTGATTTAAATAAAACTGACTGGGCAGAATTACCTGCAACCGAAAAAGAAGGAAATACAATAGCAAAATTAATTAAAGCTAAGCTTTTAACAAAAGAAGAAGCAACTTCTTTGGCAGTAAAAAACAATCCAAAACCTAAAATTCTTCATATTGCTAGTCATTCATTCTTTTTAAAAGATCAAGATAAAAATCCCTTACTAAGGAGTGGAATTGTTTTAGCAGGGGCTAATAATAAATTTGATGATGCTATAGATAATGGGTATTTAACTGCTCTTGAGGTTTCAAGACTAGATTGGGAAGATACTGAATTAGTTGTTATTTCAGGTTGTGAATCCGGTCTTGGATCTATTAAGTCAGGAGAGGGGGTTTATGGATTAAAAAGAGCAATTGCTGTTGCTGGCGCTAGATCTAGTTTACTTTCTCTTTGGGAAGTAGATGACAAAGCAACTGCAGAATTTATGGAAAGTTTTTATAAGAAAATCATAAAAGGTATAGGGAGAGCTGAAGCCTTATCTAATGTACAGAGTGAATTTAGAAATCATTCAACAGCAGCATGGAATCATCCTTATTATTGGGCAGGTTTTCAATTAAATGGTGATCCAGGCCCAATAAATTGGAATTAAAAAAAGAAATTTGAATATTTATTTTCCTTTGTTGAAAATGGAATCAATTTATATATCTTAGAACAATTAGAAGTTATTAAATAAATTTTTTAATAATGAACTCTTCTAATTCTAATGATGAAAAAATACTTTTTTCTGGAAAAACAGCAATAAGAATAATAAAGGGTTATAACCAAATAGCTTATCTAGAAGAAGATAAATATTTAGTTGATGAAATTGAAACTTGGGATGATGATCGACAAGGTTATATGTTTATTAGAAATTGCTGTTATATGCATCTAGAAGAAGCAAAAAAGAAATTAGGTAATGATTTTGAAAACTTAACTTTAAGTACTCATTATGGATTACTTTTTAGATACACACTTAATTTATTAAATGAACTTTGTATTGATAGTAAAGTTATAAAAAATTTGCATCAAATAATGTATAATAATTTAGTTTTTTTGCTAAATAATATTAACCCTCTATCAAAAGATAAATATATTTTCTTATTAAATGACAACTGGCTTGCTTTATATAATAAAACAATTGCTGATCTATATGATCAAAAAAATAATAATCTTACAAATCTAGATTTAGAAAGAAATATCCAACAAAGTTTTTTTGAAAAAGATTGTAATCAAAAAAGTCAGGAAATTATTCGTAAAGAAATGAATAATTGGTCTGAAGTTTATGAAAACGCGAATAAAAAAGTTGCAAATATAAATTTTGATATTTTGCCAAATGCAATAATTGAATATGACTGGGATACAAGATTCTTATATTTAGTTACCCACTTAATGATTAATTATAAGTTTGGAGATGATAGTAAGAAAATTTTTAATTCTCCTATTCTTTATAGTTATGGAAGTTTAATATCAAATACTTTATCCATAACAAAAAGTTTTGGTATAGATGATTATGAAGCTATAAAAATCATTCCTAATTTTTTTATAAGATTATATGATTATTTAATTCTAGGCTTTGGAGCAAAATTAAAGCTTCATGAAAACCAAATAAATTTAAATCAGCTTCAAACTTTTTATCGTTTAAAAGCTTCCGATCTAACTAATGAAATTAATAAAAATATTATTCCCGAAGACAAAGATTTATCTATAATTGGGCTTACATTTGAATGTTTTTATAATTCAAGAGCAGATAAAAAAGCAGATAATGGCGATTTAAAAGGAGCCCTCCAGGATTATACAGAGTCAATAAAAAATAATCCAAATCAAGTAATTCTTTATCAAAAAAGAGCATATATTAAAGGGTTTTTAAAAGACTACAAAGGGGCAATAGATGACTATAGTTCTGCTATTGCTATAAATGATAAAAATTTAAAATTAAATAATATTAAATCTAAATTATTTTTAGAAAGAGGTTTAAATAAATTTTTAATTAAAGATGATGATGGAGCCATAGAAGATTACACATTAGCTATTAAATTTGATGAAAATAATGCAATTGCATATCACAGAAGAGGTATAGTTTTAAATTTTCTTGATAAACCTGAAAAAGCCATAAAAGATCTAAATCAAGCTATTAAACTTGATCCTGATAATATTTCTATTATTGGATCATATTTTGAAAGAGGAAAATATTATTTAGAAAAAAAGCAATTATCTGAATCAATAAAAGATTTTAGCTTTTTTATAGATATTTACGAAAAAAATGTTTTAAGTGGAGATAATTTAGAAAGAGAGGCTTTAGGCCTTTGCTATGTAGATCGAGCTCATGCTTATGATTCAATAGGAGAATATGAGAAAGCTTTTAATGATCTAAGAAGATCTGCAGAGCTTGACTGTGAATTAGCGAAAAAAATTCTAAATAATCAAACCCAAAAATAAATTCATATTATGAATATCAATGAAATACCATTTATTTATATAAAAAAAGCAAAGGATAAAATTTCCAAATATGATTATGAAAAAGCGATTCTTTTATATTCCCTAGCTATAAATATTTGCCCTTATCAAAACGAGATCTATTGGCTTAGGGGTGTAGCTAAAACAAAACTTAATAAGCACAAAGAGGCTTTAGAGGACTTCAAAAAATATAAAGAACTGGATGAAAAAACAAATATTTTTGAAATACTTAAATCAGAAGTTTCTGAAAAAAAAAAGGAACTAGAAAATAAAAGAATTTTAAAAATATTCCAATCATGTTTTGAAAAATTAAATTATAAAGAAAAATTTATTTTTAAATATCGATTAATTCCAGGCAAATATAAGACTCTTAAAGAGATAGGCATATTACTAAATCTTTCAACCCAAAGAATTTGGCAAATAGAAAATGTAGCTTTAAAAAAATTTAGATCAGTTGCAAAAAAATTGATATTGGAAGATTCTCTTTATCAAATACTAAAAAGTAAAGATTTAGAGGAGAAATAATAAAATTTGGAATCTATGATATTTAGTGAGAACAATATTTATATAGAATATTTTTTTCAATGCAAAAAGAAAGTAAGTTTGATTCGATTTTAAATAAATTATTTAATCAGATAGAACAAAGATCATTGGGAGAAAGCACAGCTGGAATACCAGTAAACTTTTATGATTTTGATGCAATGACACAAGGCCTTCAAAGAGGCAGCTTAAATGTTTTAGGTGCAAGACCTTCTATGGGTAAAACTTCCTTATTGATTAATATGGCTAAAAATGTTGCCCAATCTCAGAGTCTCCCAGTTTGCTACTTTGGATTAGAAATGAGCAAGGAACAATTAGGTTATAGAATATTATCTCTAGAAGTAGGAATTGAAAGCGGTAGATTAAGAACTGGAAGATTACAACAAGATGAATGGCCATTACTAGGAGAAGGAATAAACTCATTAAGTCAATTGCCAATTTATATATTCGATAAACAAAATATTTCAATTGAAGAAATGACAAATACTTGTAAAGAGATTAAAGAACAATCAAAAGATAAAAAACTTGGACTAATAGTTATTGATTATATTCAATTAATGGAAATTGATGATAATAGATTAATAACATCAAGAGATGATGAACTTTGCAAAATTGGAATAAAGTTAAAATCTATGGCGGTTGAATTAGATGTCCCAATTTTTGTAGCATCACAGCTAAATAGAACTATTGAATATAGATACAACAAAAGACCAATGTTGGGAGATATAAGAGAAACTAAATCTCTTGAAGGCACCTCAGATCTTATTGCAATGCTTTACCGAGATGAATACTACAATCCAGAAACTACTGATAGAGGAATATCTGAACTAATTATTTGTAAACATAGAAATGGCCCTGTTGGTACTGTTAAATTACTTTTTGAACCTCAATTTACAAGATTCAGAAATTTATCCTTATAGAATTTGATAATGGATTATTTAATTGAAAGATATGAAAATTCGGAAGAACTAGAAGATAATTTTTTTGAATATGCATGTGATTGCATTGATAATGATCATCTTATGTATGCTATTCATTATTTAAATAAAGCAATCAACATAAATGAAAATAATGCTGACGCTTATTTTTTAAGAGGTTTAACTAAAAAAAAACTTATAGAAAGAGAAGAAATTTGTTTCGATATTAAAAGAGAAGAGAACCAACAAGAGTTATATTCATTCCCACTTGCAGAATGTTTATTAGATTTTCATAAATCTAGTAAACTAAATTCACAAGGATATAAACAAAAAATAATTGAAGAAATAAAAGATTTAATTATTAGCTTTGGTATTGTTGATTATAATTTGATTACAAACTTTTTTTTATTTCCATATGAAGAAGATAAAAAACTATATGAAAAAAATTTAATAAGAATAAAAAGATTTTCTGGACATATAAATTTAATCGAACATTTATATAACAAAAATAAATTTCCAGAACTTGAAAGGTATATTTGGAATATATCTGTAAAATATAGTTTTTTATCAAATAATTTATCTAAATTAAATTCACTTCTAAAATTTATTAATAAATCTTCTGAGGCTGATTTATTTTATTTAATCAATGGTTGTTATAGATATAAAAAGAAGGAATATACTGAATCAATTAATTTTTTAAATAAAGGCATAAAATTTTGTAAAAATTCTATTCCAAAAACAAATAATGAAAGATTTGATATTACATATTATTTGGCAAATAAATACTACATAAAAAGTTTATGCATATATGAATTAAGAAATTTTCAACATGCCTTAAATGATTTAAATATTGCAGAATTTTATTTTAAAAATTGTATATTAATATTAAATGAATCAAAAAAAGAGGATTTAAATTATTTTGATTCTGATTCAGAGGAGTTTATTTATTTGTATTATTTACAAGGACTATGTAATTATGAATTAGAAAACTTTGAAGAGGCTATAAATAAACTCGAAAAAACAATAACTATTATTGGTTCTGCAGGGAGATTTGATGAAAAATCTTCATATAGAAATTTTTTAAAAAGTAAAAAAGATTTTGATATAAAACAACTTAAACTTTCATATACATTATTACTGGAATATTTAAAAAACTATATGCACTTACAAGTATATAAATATGTTACTTAAAGTAATTTTTTAAAAACTCTTCAAAGACTTTAACCTCAGAATCTTAAAATGATGATTTGGAATTGAAATTTGATTTAAATGAGATTTTATTTCCTAACATGCCTATATCAACATCAGTTAAATAACTTTCAATATATAGATATCGTAATATTCGCAAGTTTTTAATAATAAATTTTTCTAATTTTTTTAATTCATTTGCCTGGGCAGTATAACTTTCAACCCAATCCAATTCATAACCAATTGCAAATGAAATATTTACTATATTATTTTTAAAAAGTTTATAAAAATAACTGATCGTAATATAGGCAAATCTTCCATTTGCTAAAGTATCTACATCAGGACATGGACCGTCATCAATAAAATAATTTAATTAATTGATAACCAAGGATTTAAATTAAGAAACTTATTTGCAGTAGATGGTGAAATTATATTTACATAAGATAAATAACCTTTTGCAACTGACATAGCATCTTTTCCGATTTCAGTAGAAACTTTTTCTATTCCATTAATTTTACAATTATGAAAAAATGCTCTGAAACGATGTAAGTCTCTTTTAGTTAACCTTACTTCATCATTGACTAATAAACCGGTAACTATTTGCCTGTTTGACTTCCGCATTATGCGTGTTTTCTTTTGATTAACTATAAATCCTTCATCTGAAATTATTTTAGAAATACCCTTAATCAAACCATTTGGATTTTTAATTTTTTCTTTAGTTGAAAAGATAAGATCATCAGCATATCTTGAATAAATCCATTTAGATTTTTCTGCATAAGCAGAAATTCTCTTATCAAGATTATTTGATATTAAATTTGCAAGATTTGGAGAAGTACATGCCCCCTGGGGTAAACATCTTTCTCCTACTTCAACAAAATATGATTTATCATCTTGCTTCAAAAGTACTCTTGGACTATCTGTACAAAGTAATGCCAAAACTGAAGCAACTCCAGGATTATATCCCAGTGATTCATAAAAACCGCGGACTCGGGGAAATACTATCGAAGGAAAGAAGTCTTTAAGATCTATACGTAAAACTATTTCTTTTTTCACATGCAATGAAGCATTATCTAGAATAGATACTCCCACCCTAAATGCCATAGCTGCTGGATGTAATTTTATTTTTTCTAAAATTTCATTCAATACCCAACTTTGAGCTTTTCTAAGGATTGGTTTTGGACTAGAAATCAGTCTTTTTTCTCCAGATCTTTTAGGAATATAAAAACGTGTGTAGTGATCTACAGAAGAATCTTCTCTGCTATAAACAAGCCATTGAAGATCTTTAGGATCTAATCCCAAAGCTGAAGACAAATCAAGAAAAGAAATAATTTTTGGCAACCCATTTCTTTTAACTAATTCTTCGTCTCCGCCAATAAATTTAAGTCTATTGGAAACTTCTCTTCCAAGAAAATTTGGGCAATTAATACGATTAATTTTATTCTCTTCTAATCTTCTGGTTTTTTCTTTTTCTTTATTATTTTTTCTAAGTTCTGCTTTTATCTTTACATCTTTAATTCTTTTAGATCTTATTTTATCAATCGCAATGTCAACATTATTTAATGACTCAATTTCTATATTAGTTTTTTCTAACTTATTTCTTATATCCTTTAAATTTAAAGCTGCTTTTTCAAACTCTTCAATATTTAAGTCATTAGGCTCAAGGAATCCAAGACGAAGCATTTCTTCAACTTCAAAAGCTCGCATACCAACCTGCTTAATTCTTCTCGCCCACTCTGGATTAAGACTAGTATCTTGATTTTTCATATTATTCTCCAGCAAGACTTAATGCAACGATATGTCTACAAGGACCTTGTTTAAGCTTGTGATATCTAAAATATGAACAACTACACTGTGCTTGAGTAATACGACTATCAATATCACGACTAATTACAGTAGAGCAGATCCTTTCTCTTGAAATAACAGTTGCTTTTATAGTTCGTTCTTTTTCATTAATACTATCTGATGAAATTCTGACTGCATTTCTTTTGAATAACTCAATGCCTTTAATTTCTTCAATACCAGTTTGAGATTTAGATTCGAAATCTAAATCAGGGAAAAGTTCTCTATAACGATATTTCCTAAACTCAGGATCATACATTGCCGTTCCAGATAAACATAAACGCTGAAGGATTCTTTTTGATTCCATTGGAGATTTATTTAAATATTTGGCAAGTTCTCCATCTTCAATGATTAAATTTGTTTTTAAAAAATATGCAGCTTTTTCCATTGTTTCTTTGGATTCTTCAGCAGCTGGTATCATCGCTGAAAAACGCGCCCTAGCCGCCCAATCTAAACTAGTCCATCCAGAAAGTCCTATTATTAATTTAATTCCTTCCATCTCTACACTCCAGAATGAAGGCATTCCAGAATCGATTAATCTGACATTCACATTATTTACCAAAGGAAGTATCTCTTTTAATACTCTCAACCTTCTTCTTCCCCATACTTTAATTCTAGAGCTTTTTGCCCCCTTAAAAGGCTTATCAGACATTATGAAAACGTCCCCCCAAGGTTCAACAATTACTTTTGGTTTTTCATCTGGAATAAGTTCAAAAATTAGTGATCTTGGTCCTTCCTTTTCTCGCTGGGCCTCTAATCTTCCTAGTACATCGGCAAGTGCTAATGATGAAATATTAATTTCAACAGGTGCAAGTGATAAGGCAGCCTGAACCTCAACCAAACCCTTAGTCCAAGTTTCTGGTAGATCAATTTTTTTCTCTATTGTATTTGATATTCCAGTATCAAACTCTACGGCATCTTTGCCAACGGTTAAATGCAGTGGTCGATATGAGCGAGTTCTAGAAAGTTCTCTTTCAAGAGAAGTACTAAAGTCAATATTTGTAGTTCCACAATTAAAGTTTTTCTCACCGGATGTTGCCTCATGCGGTAGAGCTACTCTTGCATAAGTTGACTCATCTAGAGAAAAAGCCTCAAAAAATGTCGCATCAGGCTGAACACTTACTATTGGGTCGAGAACATACCATGCATCTCTATTATGTGTATAAAGCCAACTCCAAAAACGCCTTCTTTGCTCGGGGAAATAATTTGAATTAAATTTTTTTATAATCTGATCATAAAATTCTAATTGTTGCGTAAGTATTTCTCTTTCTTTTATTAATTTAGGAAGCTGTTTTAATTGTGAACTCATAAAACCAGGTAATTCTTTAAAGTATTCGCCTTGAACCCATTCCTGATAAGCTGAGTGATCTTTATTTACTCCAGCATCTCTCATCCTTACTATTCTTCCTAATACCAGCATTAATTTTGAGAATGCAACACCTGGTTTAACTTTTATATCTGTACTCAAGAAGACATTTGAATTTTTAATATCAGTACCAAAAGTAACTGCACTTTCATTAGTATTTGAATTTACAGTTGATTGAGTAAAGTTGCCTTTGAAAGAAATCATTAGTTTTTAACTCCATTTTCAGTTTTAATTTGTATTCCATCGAATGTAATACCATTCAGCATAAGAATGGCAATATTTCGCAATGCCCAAGCTTTATCTTGGGAGTTAGTTCCTTTTGAAAGTTCAATTAGAGCTTTTTTACGAAAAGGGGAAATAATTTTTTCTTGTTCTAATTTTTTATTTTGAGTAATTCTTGATTTAACCAGTTCTTTAGCCCTTCGATTTTTTCTTCTGGTTATAAGTAAACGTCTATCAAATAAATCAAATTCTGTTCAACAGGAAATGTTATTGAAATATATAAATCAGAAACCTGAAAGAATTAAAGCTGATCATAATTTTGCAATTGGTTTACTAAAGATTCCTAATCGAAATCTTCAAGAATGCGCCCTAAACCAAATGAAAAAAGCAGATTTAATCGAAAAATATTGGATTATAATTGCTGAAATTGGGCTGCCAATACCATTAGAAGCTATTCGTGAATTAATTAATTCGATAAATATAAAAAGAAAGTTCTCTGAGTATGTAATGGCCTGTTTAGATAGCATCGTTCCAGACGTTAGAGATATGGGTCTTACCTTTTTA
>CACAST010000003.1 GCA_902535185.1 uncultured Prochlorococcus sp. | reverse complement strand
GAATCTAAAGTGGCTGATGGGATCATGAATAAAGATCAATTACTCTCACTAACCCTCAGACAATTACGTCAAGAAGCAAGTAAATTATCGGTTCCGCTATACAGTCGCAAAACAAAAGCCGTCTTAGTTGATTTAATACTTAAATATCAAGAAAAATCTACAAAAAAAACATATATTACACCTCCTGAGTCAAAACCTGAACAAACTTTTGAGTCCAATTCTTTCAACAATACTGAAAAAGTTAAAACAAATGTAGTTTTCTTACCCCGAGATCCAGATTGGGCTTATGTTTTTTGGCAAATATCTGATGCAGATAGAGAAAAAGCACAATCTTTGGGAGCCAATAAATTATGTTTACGTTTATTTGATGCATCTGGTTCTGAAGGAAGCAACCTCAATCAAGGAACACTCAGGGAGATAGCAGTTGATAGTTACAGTACAGAGTGGTATTTGCCAATCCCATTAGCAGATAGAGATTATAAAGTTGAATTAGGTTATAAATATGGTTTTAACTGGATGTCATTGGCATTTTCTTCAGTAAGTCATGTGCCTGGCTCACATCCTTCTGAGCAAATTCTTGATAAATTTGTACCTTTTAATTTAGATTCTACTTCTGAGTCAATCCCAGATATTTCTAATCCTGTTGTTTCAGAACAAAATGGTATGCATGAAAGGTTATACCAGGCAGCAACTAACATTTCTCTCAGAGGAAAAGTTGGTTCTGAAGAATTTATGGAAAACGCAAATTCAACAAGCCTCGATGATAATCTTACAGACTCAGGGGCAGGTAAATGGTCCTCAGGTTTAAATGATTCTGGAAGCGGAATTGTTAAAAATAGATCTTTTTGGCTCGTTGCTGATGCTGAATTAATTGTTTATGGAGCTACAGAGCCTTCTGCAAAACTTACAATAGGTGGAGAAGATGTACCTCTTGCTGCAGATGGCACTTTTAGAATTCAAGTTCCATTTAGAGACGGGACTCAAAAATATGATATTAAAGCTGTTGATGTATCTGGTGAGCAAGAAAAAAGTATATCAATGAAATTTGATAGAACTACACCACTTGACGATACTAATGAAAAAGATAATGCTGAGACTGAATGGTTTTAATAAATTAAATTAATGCTGAAAAAAATTGTAGCTTTTACTCCATTATTAGGGGCATTAACGTTTCCACTAATTGTTCCAATTACAATTTCTAAATTTGGTGTTAACTATGGAATTCTTAGTGCATTATTAATTTCTTCATTATGGTTTATCGCTATGTTAAGAACTTCCGAAATGCCTCATTAATTTAGTTAGATTTTTGGAAGTTTCTTAAAAATATGAATCAAGTTAGTGTAATTAATATCAATTCACCTTTTCTAGATCAAAAACCAGGTACCTCTGGATTAAGAAAAAGTACTTTAAAGTTTCAGGAAGAACATTATCTCGAAGTTTTTATAGAGGCAATCTTACAATCATTAGAAGATTTTAAAGGTTCAACATTAGTAGTAGGAGGTGATGGCAGATATGGCAATATTGAAGCAATAGAAAAAATTGTCCAAATATGCATTGCTCATAAAGTTCAAAAGGTTATTGTTCCAAAATACGGTTTATTATCTACTCCTGCGACATCACATTTAATTAGAAAAGAAAAAGCCATTGGTGGAATTATTCTTTCTGCAAGTCATAATCCTGGTGGGATTGATGGCGACTTTGGAGTGAAATTGAATATCTCTAATGGTGGCCCAGCTCCTGAGATAATTACTAATAAGATTTTCAAGGCTTCACAATTACTAACTAGTTATAAAATTTGTAAAATTCAATTACCTGATTTTAGTAAATATGGAACTTATCTTTACGACGAAACTACCTTAGAAATTATTGATGGATTAACAGATTATTCTAATTTGATGGAGAAAATTTTTGACTTTGATCAAATTAGTGATTTTTTAAAAAAAGACTTCTCGGTAATCTTTGATGCAATGAATGCGGTTACAGGCCCATATGCAAAAAATATTTTTGTTGAAAAAATGGGTCTTGAACCTAATTGTGTCATGAATGGTAACCCGTTAAAAGATTTTGGAGGTTTACATCCTGATCCTAATCTTACTTACGCATCACACTTGGCTGATTTGTTACTAAATAAAAAATCTTATAGTTTTGGTGCTGCATGCGATGGAGATGGAGATAGGAATATGATTTTAGGAAGTGGATGTTTTGTAAATCCTAGTGATAGCCTTGCAGTTATCACTGCTAACACAAAATGTGTTCCTGGTTATAAAGATGGTATTACAGGTGTGGCACGATCCATGCCAACTAGCTCAGCGGTTGATAATGTTGCTCGAGCATTAAATATACCTTGTTTCGAGACACCTACTGGCTGGAAGTTTTTTGGAAATCTTTTAGATTCTAATTTAATTACTTTATGTGGAGAAGAAAGTTTCGGAACAGGTAGTAATCATGTGAGAGAGAAAGATGGACTATGGGCAGTTTTATATTGGTTACAAGTTTTAGCTGAGAAAAAATGTTCGGTAAGTGATTTGATGCAGAATCATTGGAAACAATTTGGTAGGAATTATTATTCAAGACATGATTATGAGGCAATCCCCTCAAATATTGCTAATCAAATCTTTGGTAATCTAACTTCTATGCTCGAAAATTTAAAAGAAAATAGTTTTGCTGGTCATTTAGTTAAAGTTGCAGATAACTTTTCATATTTAGATCCAGTTGATAATTCCGTAAGTGAAAATCAAGGTTTAAGATTAGTCCTTGATGATAATTCTCGAGTAATTATGCGCCTCTCTGGAACTGGAACTAAGGGTGCAACATTAAGACTTTACTTTGAGAAATTTTTCGATCCTCAACAGAATCTTTCGTTAAATCCTCAGATCGCTCTGAAACCTCTAATAGATGATTTAGATGCTTTATTAAACATTTCAAAACTTACTCAAATGGAAACTCCTACAGTAATTACATAGAATTGAAAGTAAAGATTTTTTTGATTTTATTTATATGCATTCAGAAAATTTATTTACTAATTATTCTCAAATAGAAAATAATGCACCTTTGGCAGATAAATTAAGACCAAAGAATTTGGAAGATTTTTTTGGTCAACAACCAATCCTGAATGAGAATTCGCTTTTGAGAAGTGCAATATTAAACGATAAGATTAGTAATTTTATTTTTTCTGGCCCTCCGGGTGTCGGAAAAACTACTCTAATTGAAATTATTTCCTTTAATACGCGTTCAAAATTAATTAAGTTAAATGCAGTATTATCAAGTGTTAAAGAATTAAGAAATGAAATCGCTAATGCAAAAGATCGATTAATAAATTCAAAAAGAAAAACTATTTTATTTATTGATGAGGTTCATAGATTTACAGCAGTTCAGCAAGATGCTTTATTACCTTCAATAGAAAATGGAACTATAACTTTTATTGGTGCTACAACTGAAAACCCTTTCTTTGCTGTTAATAAAGCGCTTGTTAGTAGGTCTCGTATTTTTACATTACTTCCCTTGTCAGAAAATGATTTGCAGAAAATAATACAAAAAGTCATAACTTATTATTCTAAAAAAAAAGATTCAAAAAAGGTTTATTTAACCCAAGATGCTATAAATCATTTAGTTAAATTTTCTGGCGGTGATGCAAGAACATTAATCAATGCCCTAGAGATGGCCATAGAAACAACTGCTGAAAATGATGTTAATGAAATCAAGATTAATCTCTCAATAGCGGAGGATGCTATTCAAAAGAAAAATATTGTTTACGATAAAAATGGTCAAAATCATTACGATGTAATAAGTGCCTTTATCAAGTCAATAAGAGGTTCTGATCCAGATGCAACTTTAGTCTGGCTTGCGAATATGCTTGAGGCTGGTGAAGATCCTAATTTTATCTTTAGAAGATTACTTATATCTGCAAGTGAAGATATTGGAATAGCTGATCCTAATGCCATAGTAGTAGTACAATCCTGTTCTAACGCTTTTGATAGAGTTGGTTTTCCAGAAGGATTATATTTCTTAACGCAGGCTTCTTTATATTTAGCTATTTCTCCAAAAAGTAATAGTACGAAAAGTATTTTTAAAGCAATTGAAACAATCAAATCTACCAATGCTTTTGATGTCCCAATTCATTTAAAAAATAATTCTAATAGTTATGTTAATCCTCACAATTATCCAGGTAATTGGGTCGCACAAGAATATCTTCCTAAATCTTTAAGAGGTTTAAAAATATGGGAACCAAATAATACTGGATGGGAGAAAACTAAATATGAAGAACTGCTTAGAAGAAAAGAAAACTAAAAATTCTTAGAACAACAAATAATCTCAGGATTTAAAGAATTTTTTTCTTCGTAAGCTAAAGTAATAGTCCAATTATGGAAATTAATCTGTGAATAATTTAAATGTATGTTTTTCTTATTATGAATTAACTCTTTTGGCTTTTCAAAAAATTGCCAATGGTTGATGTCTTGAGCTAATTTTCCGTGATCCCATTTTATAGCCGCTTCAACAGCACACCATTGATTTAGTATCACATTTTTTGTCAAATAATTATTATGGTTTGATTTATTGGTATGAGAAAAGTATTTTTCTGCAAATTTTATATGGTTAAAATCTCTATCTGTTCTCTCAATATCAATCCCAATTTTGCTTTTATGCCAGACTATAGTGATAGCATCTTTACAATGACTTAAACTTATATTTCCCATGCCAGAGGGTAAAGTTGGAGGTTCTCCAGGTTGAGCATTAATAGGAATTTCTAGAGGATCTAAATCAAAAAGTGTTGAAAGTGATTGTCGTAAATAAGCTCTTGTTTCTAAAAAAACCTTGGATCTTGAACTTGTGAGAGTTTTTGCAGTTTTGATTTCTTCTAATGTTGCTACATCTTGCACACCTTTAATCTCATAAAACCAAATTTTTGGTATTTTATATTCATAATCATTTAATAATTTCAATGGCTCTTAAGGTTGGCGACAAAGCACCAGAATTTAAATTAAAAGATGCTTTCGAGAAAGAAGTTTCTCTTAGTGATTTTAAAGGTAAAAGAATAATACTATATTTTTATCCAAAAGATAATACTCCAGGGTGTACTAAAGAAGCTTGTAATTTTAAGGAGAATTGGGATTTACTCCAAAAAAATAACATTGTTGTGCTTGGTATTAGTAAAGATAATGCCTCCTCTCATCAGAAGTTTATAGAAAAATTTAATTTACCTTTTATTCTTTTAACTGATCCTGAACCTTTTAAAGTTTCTACTGCTTACGATAGCTATGGACTTAAGAAATTTATGGGAAAAGAATATATGGGAATGATGAGAAATACTTTTTTGATCGACACTGGTGGTAACATCGAAAAAATTTATTTAAAGGTAAAAGCGGCAATAATGGCTGATCATATAATCGCAGACCTTGGGTTAAGCTAATTTTTTTACGGAAAGGTTGTGAATTATCATCCCTTCCATGACTAAATTAGGTGCATTGATAATATTTTCCTTCTGAATCTTTAGAGATTTTGTAAATAATTGAGAGTCTCCTCCACAGATTATTAAAATATCCTTTTCGATATTAAATAAACTATTAATCACTCCAGTAAGAGAGTTCATTACTCCTTTTAAGATTGCTTCTTCTGTATTCATTAAAAAATCTTTGAGCGGAATATCGTATTTTTTGGGAACTTTAAGATTTTTTGTATTTTGTTCCATTGATTTTAATTGTGTTAGAAAACCTGGAAGAAGTTGACCGCCAATAATTGATCCATTTGAATTCAATTTTGTTATTGATAATATTGTTCCAAAATCTGCAATTAGCAAATCTTTTTTGAAAGGGTTTTCAATAATTTTTAAAGCGGCAATACAGGCAAGAGCTCTATCAACTCCAAAATAATCAGGAAGATTTGATAATTGGATATCTTGAGTTTTTATTTCATTTTCTTTTTTCAGCAAAAAATTTGGAAGTTTTCCTGCAGAAGCCCAAATTAATTGATCAAGATCTATATTTTCGGGAACTTTTTGATCTTTTTTGGTATGGAAGAATTTAGATTGATTTTTAGAATATTTTGCCCAATGAAGCCTACTATTACCTACTAATAAAAAATTTATATCTGAGACCATTGTTCTATGATCAATTTAATTATTAGTGTGTATTCCACATTCTTGTTTAATCCCTCCAAATCTTGTATCTCTGCCCTTTGTTTCAATACCATCCGGACTGCTTGAATGCCAATCTCCTACAGAAGAATAACCTTTGATAAAAAGTGGATGGGCAGGTAAATTATTCTCTTCCATGTAATAAAAAATATCTTTATTTTTCCAATTTAATAGAGGTCTTAAAGAGAGTCTTTGACGAATTACGTCTATGAATTTCATTTTGTTTCTATTTTCTGTTTGGCCTGCTCTAACACCGCTTGCCCAGCAGTAAATATTATATTTTTCTAGACCATTTTCTAAAGGTTTTATCTTTCTTAATTCATGATACTTATCTAAATCACTCACTTTATTTGTTTCCCAAAGTTTTCCGTATTTGGCCTCCATTCTTGCTGGAGATAATTCACTTTGCAGAACTTCAACCTCTAAGGATAGATTATCAATAAGCTTTTCAGCGTATTGGTATGTTTCTGGAGGAAGGTAACCTGTATCTATCCAAAATATTTTGATTTTTTTTTGTAGAGATAATTTACTGACCATATCTAGAAGTACTGATGATTGAATACCAAAACTTGTGGTAATAGCAAATTGATTATCAAACTTTTCATAACCCCATGTAAGCATTCCTTGAGGATTCATATCTAAAAGCTCTTGATTATATTTCCTCAAGTTAGTTTGAATATCTTTGTGGATTTTTTCAATCATTCTTCTGTTTGATTATGAGTTTAATTTTATTTCGCTCAATTTAAAAATTATTCGTATAGTTTAATAATACATTTACGCTTAACAATATTTATCTAATGAAATCAATACAAAAACCAATAGTAATAGTTGGAGCAGGTTTTGCAGGGATGACATTTGCTTTGAATTTAAAGAATCTTAATCCTTCTTTACCGATTCTTGTGGTTGATTCTGAAACTAACTTCATATTTAAACCTTTAATGTACGAAGTTTTAAGCAAAGAAATAAGAAGTTGGGAAGCTTCCCCAAAATTTGCAAATATTTTTTCTGATGCGGGTATAACTTTTTTAAATAATTGTTTAACCAAGATTTCCTTCAAAGAAAATATTCTTGAATTTAGTGACGAATTAAAATTAAGTTATCAGTATCTTGTTATCTGTACAGGATCTATTCCAAATAGTTTTTTTATAAAAGGTGTAGATGAAAATTGTTATTTTTTTAATGATGTTTACGATTTAAATAAATTAAATTCTTTTTTAAAAAAATCACAAGATACTGCGTTGCATAAAAAGTTATTTATCGTTGGAGGTGGTCCTTCTGGCATCGAGTTGGCATGCAAAATTAAAGATATATTTACAGAACAATTTGAAATTAATGTAATAGAAAAATCAAATGAAATCCTCAATAAAAACAAAATTTTTAATAGAGAACAAGCAGAGAAGGCATTAGAAAAAAGAAAAATCAATGTTCTTTTGAATTCTACAGTTAAAGAAGTCTCAGAAACTAAGATTAGTATTTCTAGTGAGGTTGGAATAACTTCCTTGGATAAAGATATTGTTATTTGGACAGCAGGTGTTAAACCTAATTTGTCTTACTTAGAAACTGATCAAATTATAAAAAAATTTGGACGAATTTTAGTTAATCATAATTTGCAAATAAAAAACCATAAAAACTGTTTTGCTATTGGTGATATTTCAGTTATTGAAGGTATGGAGGATTTACCCATAACTGCTCAGGTCGCTATGCAGCAAGGAAATCATCTTGCTAATAATTTAGAACTTTTAATTCAAGGAAAAGATCCTTTACCCTTTGAATTTCAAGACAATGGTGAAATGATTAGCTTAGGAATAGGTGAAGCTTCAATTTCCGGGCTTGGGGTTACTTTATCTGGGAAATTGGCTTTTGAGGCAAGAAGACTTATATACGCTTCCAAGTTGCCTGATGTTACAGAAAGCTTAAAATCTGCATCTTCATGGATATTCCAAAAAAAATCTATTTTTAAAAGATTTCTTAAAAAAGATTATTCGAATTAAACTTTTTTGAAATATCGTTTTTTAGTATATTGAGTTAAATAAGTTTTGTATGAATTTAATTGCAGTAGTTACTAATAATTTTGATGCGTTTATAACGGTAGTTGTTTTAATAATGTCAATAATTTTGTTTATTAGAAATACTATTGCACCAGAATTGACTGGTTTGTTATGTGTAGGAATATTTATATCTACTGGGGTTCTTTCTCCTGAAAAAGCTTTAGCTGGATTTGGAAGTCCTTCTTTAATTACCCTTATGGGTTTATTTGCAGTTTCCTCAGCATTATTTAAAAGTGGTGCCTTAGACAGAGTAAGAGAATTGATTTCTTCTGAAAGTATTCGAACTCCAAGGAAATTAATTTCTTTAATAGCTTTTTTAATTGCTCCAATATCTGGAATTGTACCTAATACTCCAGTAGTAGCATCTTTGTTACCTTTAATTGAAAGTTGGTGCGAGCGAAGAAATATATCACCATCAAAAGTTTTATTACCTCTTTCATTTGCTACTTTACTCGGGGGAACTCTGACATTATTAGGTAGCTCAGTAAATCTTCTTGTAAGCGATATTAGTCAACAATTAGGTTATGGAGGTTTGGAATTATTTAGTTTGACTTCAATAGGAATTCCTGTGTGGCTTATAGGTACAACCTATATGATTCTATTTTCTGAGATGCTTCTGCCAGATAGAGGGAGAGATAAAGAGTTTATTAAAAATGGTGATATGAATATATATTTTACCGAAGTTACTATCCCCTCTACTTCAGAATTAGTTGGACAATCTGTGAGAAATAGTAGATTGCAAAGACGATTTGACGTTGATGTACTGGAATTGCAACGAAATGGAAAAGTTATTCTTCCTCCTTTGGCTGATAGAAAGATTGAACCGGATGATAGATTAATAATCCGAGTTACAAGGGCAGACTTATTTAGGCTGCAACAAGAACATACTATTGTGTTAGGAGAAAATAAAACATCTTTCGATGGGGCTAATGTTTTTTCAGATGATGAAGGTACTAAGACTTTTGAAGCCTTGTTACCAGCTGGTTCAACTTTAGCTGGTGCAAGTTTGAGAGAATTAAGATTTAGGCAGCGTCATAATGCAACAGTTTTAGCATTAAGAAGAGGTCAACAAACTGTTCAGGAGAGATTAGGCCAAGCTGTTTTAAGGGCTGGAGATGTTTTATTATTGCAAGCACCGCTAGATTCAATAAGAGGTTTGCAAGCTAGTAACGATTTACTTATTTTAGATCAATTCGAAGATGACTTACCTTTTTTGATAAAAAAACCTATATCGATTGCAATTGCAATAGGAATGGTGGTTTTGCCTTCGGTTTCTAATATTCCATTAGTAGGTTCAGTTCTTTTGGCAGTGATTGCAATGGTTGCTTGTGGATGTTTAAGACCTGCAGAGATACAAAAATCAATTAGGTTAGACGTCATTTTATTGCTGGGATCTTTATCGTGTTTTAGTGTAGCTATGCAGATAACTGGATTAGCAGATGTAATTGCAGTTAATCTAAACTTTGCCCTTAACGGAATGCCTCTTTATTTTGCACTTGTCGTAATTTTTGTATCTACAGTCATTCTTACGCAATTTATAAGTAATGCTGCTTCGGTTGCTCTGATTTTGCCTGTTGCTCTTGAATTCTCAAATGTTTTAGAAATTTCACCAAGCGCTTTAATTATGCTTGTTTTATTTGGTGCAAGTCAATCTTTCTTGACTCCAATGGGTTATCAAACAAATTTAATGGTTTATGGTCCTGGAAGATATAGATTTTTTGATATCGCAAAATACGGAGCTGGATTAACACTTATAATGTCATTTGTTGTGCCAGCATTGATAATTTTAAATTACGGGTAATATCGTGAAATTCACAAGTAAGGTTTATAAGTTAAAAGATGCTTACAAAAAGCTATCTGTACCTCAATTTACTATTGTTACAGGCTTGTTTATTATTTGCCTTGGAACTTTAATTTTGAGCTCTCCATTATGTTCATCTTCTAAGGTTGGTTTGTGGGAAGCATTTTTTACATCTACTTCTGCAATAACTGTTACTGGCTTAACCATAATAGATATTGGTGTTGATTTAAATTTCTTTGGCCAAGTTTTCTTAGCTTTTATGCTTTTATCAGGTGGTTTAGGATTAATGGCCATTACAACATTTTTACAAGGGTTTGTTGTAAAGGGGACAAAGCTAAGAACTAGATTAGACAAAGGAAAAACTTTAGATGAATTTGGAGTTGGAGGAATTGGTCGAACTTTTCAAAGCATTGCTATTACTGCGATTAGTATCATATCCTTTGGCGCAATTGTCTTATATTCTTTTGGTTTTGTAGATATTCAAAATAATTGGGAAAGACTATGGTCCTCTATTTTTCACAGCATTTCTGCATATAACAATGCAGGATTTTCGTTAATGTCAAATAGTCTTCAAGACTATAGAACAAATTATTTGGTGAATAGTGTTTTTGTTTTTCTCATTGTTATGGGTGGATTGGGCTGGCGGGTTATTGATGATATTTGGAGTCATAAGAATAATCTTTCTTATAAGAAATTAAGCCTTCATTCCAGACTAGTTATTAGGACAAGTTTGTCTCTAATACTGTTTGGATCATTAGGATTCTTTATTACTGAATCATTGCTAAATAGTCAATTTTTTAATGATTTAAATTTATTTGAACGGTTAATATCATCTATCTTCGAAACAGTTAGTGCAAGAACTGCAGGCTTTACAAATTTTCCGATTTCTTTGAACTCTGTCTCAGATACGGGCCTTTTATTATTAATGACGCTTATGTTTATTGGAGCAAGTACAGGAGGAACTGGTGGAGGCATAAAAACAACTACATTTATTGCTTTAATGGCTGCAACTAGATCAACTTTAAGAGGTCAGAAAGATGTAATTATTAGCAATAGATTAATTTCAGATAAAGTTATTCTAAAGGCAGTTGGAATAACAGTTGGATCTTTGCTTTTCGTTCTTTTAATGGCAATGTTGCTTAGTACAACTAATACTTTTGTTAAAAAAGAATCATTCACTTTCCTAGAAATTCTGTTCACTTGCATATCTGCATTCGCAACAGTTGGTTTTGATATTGGTTTAACCGCAAAATTAAATCATTTTGGTCAATTTATTCTTATTGTGGGTATGTTTGTGGGCAGACTTGGGATCCTTTTGCTTTTAAGTGCACTTTGGCAGGCTCTGTATAAGAGTAGAATAGATAGACAAAAGAGAATTGGCTATCCTAGGGCTGATTTATATGTTTAGAATTGACTGAGTTTTATTATGGCTGATTGGTGGCAGTGGTCTCAAAAGAGAGAAAATGAAGCACTCACTTTTGCAGTTGTCGGCGTTGGAAGATTTGGAACCGCAGTTTGCAGAGAACTTATTAGTAATGGTGCTGATGTCTTAGCTGCAGATTATTCGGAAAAAGCTATTGATGATTTAAGGCAATTAGAACCTTCGATAGAAGCGAGAGTTGTAGATTGTACTGATGAAGAGTCTATGAAGGAATCGGGAATTCTTGAAATGAACACTGTTGTGGTAGGTATTAGTGAACCTATTGAAGCAAGTATAACTACAACTCTTATTGCTAAGGATAGTGAAGGGAGCAAAGTAAAAAGAGTGATAGCGAGAGCTACCAGTGACTTGCACGAAAAAATGTTAAAAAGAGTAGGTGCAGATAAAGTTGTTTTCCCATCTAGGATGCAAGGAGAAAGATTAGGTTTAGAACTAGTAAGACCAAACCTAATCGAAAGATTGGAACTAGATAATCAAACTGGTATAGATGAAATAACAGTTCCAGAGGAATTTATTGGAAGATCTTTAAGAGATTTAAATTTGAGGAAAAATTATTTAGTAAATGTTCTTGCTGCTGGACCTGCTGAAGAGTTAACAGTTAATCCTCCAGCAAAATATATTTTGGAAAGAGGAAATATTTTGGTAGTGATGGGTAAAACTGTAGATTTACAGAAATTGCCTCAAAATTAAATATTTTTAATCAGATTTTTTAATGTATCTAATTCTTTGAGGAGCTCTTTTTAATCTTCTGACGCTTTGTTTTTCAAGTTCATCTCTAAATTTATCAGTATTTAAATTATTTTCTGAAATAGGTGATTTACTTTCTTTTTCGAAATATTTTTTTATACCCTCTTGTATTAACACTTTTGCCATATTACTTACCGTCCTAGATTCATTATCGGCTAAAATAGTTAATTGCTCACATATTAATTCTGGAAGAACTACTTGAATTCTGGGGGATTTAGGCTTCCCATTAGTTGAGTTTTGGCGGGTAGCCATGAGTCAAAGTTGATAACTGTTACTTATTAGTATACACAGTTAGTCAAGGATACTATCTTTGTGTATATTATTAGTAAGGAAATTTATGTCCGTATCAATTAATTGTTTTATTGTCCCATGAAAAATTCAAGAAAAATTGATTCTCCTAAAAGGTCGATAATTGATAAACCAAAAAAAAGATTAGTCAATTCTGATTCTCACGAAAATGAAAATAGTGACGTTTTGGTATCAGCTGTAATTAGTCCATATTTGCTAACTCATCTTCACCATATTCTTCAGCAGTCTGAGTATTATGCACAAAAAGATGGGAGAAAATCTCACGCAGCTAACTTCGCGAAATTAAGAAAAGTTTTATGTTTAGACGCAAGAAGTATGGCAGATGCCTCTGCAAAAGAGATAAAAGATGTTGATAATGATTTATCTAATAATAAATTTAATGAACAAAATGCAGCTTGAAGTAATAATCTATTAATAAATAGATTTTAAAAACATGTCCAGTAATGCTGAAAAGCTCTATAAGTTAATAGCCAACGATTCCAAAAAGAAACAAAGTCTGTTTATGACAGCCTTAACTAATCCTAAAAAAGCCTTAGATAAAATATGCGATATTGGCAACGAGTTAAATATTTCTGTGACTAAAGAAGAGGTTATTGAATATTTGAGTACTATTGATGATGAGGCAACTAAAATGTGGTTAATCAAGGCTCGAGGAGGTCTTTAGGAAAAGGTTTCGAATAATTATTATTTGGATTAGGGATAGGTTTTATTCTTTTGTTGTAGCCACCTCCACCAGCCAAAGTCCAAAAAAACCAATAACTTGGAATTGCAAGAGCTGCAGCTATGAAAATCACTACAATTTGTTCTATTCTTTTCATGATTTAATTTTATTCCACAAAATATTTTTTAGTAAATAAGCCACAGATTTTGTAAATTCTATTTTTAAAACAGTGATTAGATTTGAAGGTGTAAGCAAAATTTATTCTACAGATGTTGTTTTAAAAAATATTAGTTGGGAGATTAAGAAAGGAGAAAAAGTTGGCTTAGTTGGGTCTAATGGTGCAGGTAAATCAACCCAATTTAAGATTTTAATTGGAGAGGAAGAGCAAACAAGTGGAACGATAATTAAAGAGGGAAATCCTAAAATTGCCCATTTAAAGCAAGAGTTTGATTGTAATTTGAATTTTTCAGTGAGACAGGAATTAGAAAGTTCTTTTAAAGATATACAAATTGTTGCCATTAAACTTTTAGAAATTGAAAATAAAATGAAATCGTTGGATATAAAAAAAAATTCCGATGAACTTGAAATATTTGTAAATCAACTCGCAAAATATCAAGCAAAATTTGAAGCTTTAGGTGGTTATAAAATGCAATCTGATGTAGAAAAAATATTACCAAAATTAGGCTTTTCTATAGAAGATGCTGATAAATTAGTTGGTAATTTCTCAGGTGGTTGGCAGATGAAAGTTGCACTTGGAAAAATAATCTTACAAAAACCTGATTTACTTTTACTTGATGAACCAACTAATCATTTAGATTTAGAAACTATTTTTTGGTTGGAAGAATATCTATCATCGCTTAAAATTGCAGTTATAATCATCAGCCATGATAGATATTTCTTAGATAAATTATGTAAAAAAATAATTTTTGTAGATAGAGGAACATGTGAAACATATAATGGGAACTATTCTTTTTTTGTCGAACAGAAATCTTTGAATGAAGAATCGCAAAATAAGGCATATCAATTACAACAAAAAGAAATTGAGTTACAGAAGAGGTATATAGATAGATTTAGAGCTAGTGCAACTAGAAGTTCTCAAGCAAAAAGTAGAGAAAAACAATTAAAAAAGATTTCCAAAATTGAGGCTCCTATTGCAAAATCAAAAAGTCCTGTTTTTAATTTTCCAGAATGTCCTCGCTCAGGAAAATTAGTTCTAAATATCAAAAATTTGTCTCATAGTTTCGAGGATAAAATTCTTTTTTTGGATATTAATTTAAAGATTTCTTCTGGGGAGAAAATAGCAATATTGGGACCTAATGGCTGCGGCAAATCTACATTGCTTAAAATTATTATGAAAAAAATATCTCCTGAAATTGGAGAAATTAATCTTGGTAAACACAATATAATTACTAGCTATTATGAACAGAATCAAGCTGAAGCACTTTCCCTTGACGAGAGGGTTATTGATTTAATATGTAATAAGTCTCCAGAGTGGTCCCAAAAAAAAGTTAGAACATTTTTAGGTGGTTTTGGCTTTAAAAATGAAACTGTTTTTAAATATATTAAACAACTCAGTGGGGGAGAAAAGGCAAGATTAGCATTGGCGCTCATGATTATTAATCCTAGTAATTTCCTTCTTTTAGACGAACCAACTAATCATTTGGATCTGCAATCTAAGGAAAACTTAGAATTAGCGATTAAAAATTATAAAGGTTCATTATTAATCATTTCTCATGATCGGTATTTTATTTCAAAGGTTGCAAATAGAATTATTGAAATTAAAGATTCAAGGTTATTTACATATGATGGTAATTACGAATATTTTTTAGAAAAAAATCAAAGCCAAAAAATTTGATTACTTTTAATAAAATTTACAATTGGCTAAGTAAGATCACTCATTTATCTTTACATAGTTTATCGTCCTTAATTATTCTTAAAAATACAAAAATAGGTTTTAATAATTAAAATGAAAAATTACGATTTCCAAGAAAAACATTTTCAAATTTCTGATCCTATTGAAAGTTATTTTGAATGTATTACTTCCTGCGATGTAAGGGATGGTAGATGTATTTCTAGATGTGTGGAAATACTTAAACAGAATGACAATTAAATTTTTTAGTTATTTTTTAGGTTAGTAATATCAGTTGGTATTACTTTTAATTTAATAAATTTATTTTTACGCTTCAATAATATATTTACTTGTTTTTTGATACCATTTTTACTAATTTGTTCTATTACGTCGTATGCGGTTTCAATATCTTTATTTCCTATTTTAATTAAAATATCATCTATCTTGATTCCACTTTTTTCAGCTGGACTGTTCGGTACTACATATCCAACTTTTACGACATTATTTTTTCTCTCAGAAATACTTTCTTCTATTAGGCTAATTCCAATCATAGGATGTATTACTTTCCCATCTTTTAAAAGTTGATAGGCAATTTCCTTAGCTTTATTAATTGGGATTGCGAAACTCAAACCCGCTCCTGGACCTGATCTTATCAACGTATTTATACCAATCACTTCTCCATCACTATTCAACAGTGGACCTCCAGAATTGCCAGGATTAATAGCAGCGTCTGTTTGTATCAGTTCAAGTTTTTTATCATAAATTCCTAATTGGTTTACGTTTCTATTTAAATTACTAATAATACCAAGCGTAACTGTGTTTTCCAGTCCGAATGGATTCCCAACTGCTATAGCCCAATCACCAACTTTAATCTTTGAAGAATCCCCCAATTTTGCTTTTGGCCAAGGCCCTTTACCTTCAATTTTTAGTACAGCTAAATCAGTAAAAGAGTCTTGACCTATCAGTTTAGCGTTTAATTTTTCTCCATTGGTTAAACCAACAATTACCTTATCTGATCCATTCACTACATGAGCATTGGTCATTACAAGTCCATCTGCAAATATAAATCCACTCCCTTGGTTTTGTTCTATCTTGAGTCGATTTTCGTTAGGCAAATCTAAATCAAAAAATCTTTCAAAATATGGGTCTAGAAATAGTTGAGAATTTCTTGGAAAATTTCTTTTTTTAACATATCTTTGAGTATCAATTGTCACCACGGCTGCTCCGGTTCTTTCGACAGCTTTAGTTATGAAAGATTTGTTTGAAAATAAACTAACTTCATTTATTTTTGGTTTGCTTAATGGTTGAGATATTACTTTTGCAGGATATATAATGCCTAATGGAATTAACGAGACGATTAGTAATAGCTTTTGGATATATTTTTTCAATTTGATTTTCTAATGTTTCTCGTGATTTAATCCACTATTTTAGTGTAATTTAAATATAACTACTAATTTCATTGATTGAATCTAGAGAATAATTTAGTGACTTAAAATAGCTAAATTTCTTTTTTTCGGGCTATGATATTAAACATATATACAACTAATTTATAAATTCAATGACTATTCTTTTTCCAATTATATATTCTGCGGCTTTAACTTATTTAGTGTGGAAAGCTTTTAAGGTAATGTCTAATGGCTGGGGTATATCTGACAATAAAGATAAACGTTTAGGTACTTCCAGTTTTAAACAAAAAAAGTACACAATACATCCAGAACTTTTAGATAAATCAGGTAATATAACAGAAGAGGAGTTATTAACAGTAAGGTTTTCAAATGATAATGACTCTACATTAGAAGAAAAAGGTTCAACAACTGATTAATCAAAATACATTTAAGTAAAAAAATTGGAATTAAGAACAAAAATTGTTTCTGCGGTAATAAGATCACTCAAATTACCACCAAGGTTTCGTTTGAAAATGGTTAAAGAAGATCCAGTGAGACTTGAACTAAGCCTTACTCCCTCATACGGTAAAAATCCAGTTATCGTTGGTATAGTTGAATCTTTAGATTTAGTCGCGCGAAGAGATAGAGAAGGTAGACTCCCTAGAGATCTTCAAGGGACTTGGGACTGGACTGTAAGACATGGAAAAGTTAGTACTGGAGGTTGGAATCCTATGTTAAAAGAAGCATTGCAAACAATGTTTGATACAGGATTGCCAGCCATTGTATACGAGGAATTAACTGGAGATGAGTATCGACCTGTTGATGGTGTAAGACATGTTAAATAAATAATTTATTATTTTTCATAAAATCTTCCTGAAAACGTTAAAATGATTTGATAGATAATTTAGTTAATTATGAATAAAGACAATCAACCAAGATTCGGCTTTGTAAATTTTGCAGAAACTTGGAATGGCCGTATGGCAATGATGGGTATTTTGATTGGACTTGGTACTGAATTAATTACTGGACAAAGTATTCTTAGACAAATTGGAATAGGTTAGTATTTTACTTAATTTCTTCTGCTTTAACATCAATGGTACTTTCACTAGGCTTTTTATCAAACTGATTTTTTTTGTTTATATTCTCTAAATTTGCACCGCAATTTATGCAGTTTTCACTTAAACCTAATGATATTGCACCACAATTACTGCATGTATTAATTTTAGATTTGTAAGAATTTAAACCAATAAATACTAAAACTAATAGTAGAAGGGGAATTAAAAATAAAAGTATTAGGATATTTCCAACAAAGCTAATGAAAAAATTAAATCCAAAAATTGGAATAACGATAAGTATGATTAATGAGTAGGTGAGAAGATTTTTATTAGCTTTAAGAAAATAATTCACCTTAATTATCCTTATCTATAATTTCTTTTTTTATTTACTAAAGTCATATTAGCAATTACTACGCTCCAACACTGTCCAAAATATAAAATCACTCCTAATAGCCAAACCCACAAAGTAAGTACAAGAAAACCTCCAATAAAACCGTATGCTTGAAATCTTACTCCTAGTGAGAGAATACT
The DNA here is from genome assembly GCA_902535185.1 of uncultured Prochlorococcus sp. Classification (GTDB taxonomy): domain Bacteria; phylum Cyanobacteriota; class Cyanobacteriia; order PCC-6307; family Cyanobiaceae; genus Prochlorococcus_A. The sequence goes on along the minus strand of CACAST010000003.1, from coordinate 38,324 downwards.
TTTACTTACTGCTAGGTTCAAAGTAGTTAGGCCAATTCCAATAAGAAAAGATCCAGGTAAAAGTGGTTTCAATGGAACTTTTCTACTGGGTAAAAGTGCTTGTAATAAAAGAGCCATTAAAGAAAAGCCAATTAGTGGTATTGCAAACTGACCAACTTGTAATAACGGCAACTTTAATAATAAATCAGAAATAAGATTATTAGATTTTGAAAGATTTTCTAAAACGTTACTTGGGATCATCCTAAGATTTGCACTAATTTGATCTAGTACCATTAAAAAACCAATAAAGAATACTATTAAAAAGGCTTCAACTCTATTTCGGAGAAACTTCGAAGCTTGCACTCTCCAAGCAGCATTAACTTTTTTAGAAGGAATTTCGTCCTCCCAAAGCCTATCGGAACCTCTTTGAAGAGATAAATATGCATTTCCTGCTGTAAAAAGTAAAAACATAGCCCCAAGAATACCTGCTCCAAAACCTTGATCTATCAAATTAAATAATGTTGTCTCTACTAACTCAACTACTGAAGGAGGTAAAAGCTGAGCAGCAATGGCAATTATTTGTTGATCTAATCCTTCTTGTTTTCCTAGGAACCATGAAGCTATTGAAAGAGAAATTAGAAGGATTGGGAAAAATGATTGAAGTGTGTAGTATGCAAATGCAGCGCTTAAATCAACACAATCAGATTTGCTCCATCGCTCACAAGCTCCCCATAAACTTTTCAGTATCCATGTTGAACTTCTCTGCATATTAATTTTCTTCAAATATTTATTTATTTACTTAATTTTTATTGTATCTGATTAATAAATTTTTCAAGCAATTTTTTATTTATGACGCAACTATTTTGCTAATAATAAATTGCCCCATGGCTTTAAAATTTCAAATTTTTCAATAGATCTACAAGCAATTAATGGAAAATTTACATCGCTCAAGTCTTCTCCTGAAACTAAATTTAAAGGATTTGTTTCTAACCACTGTATAGAACAATTTAGTTCTTCTAATAGCAGCCAGGCTGCTGCTATATCCCATATCTTAGGGGTTGATTCTATTGCTCCGAAAGTTTGTCCCATCGCTACACTCGTAAGATTTAAACTCGATACACCTAAGAGTCTGATTTTGCCAGGAAATACTGAGTTTGGTTTTTTTTGTAAAATTTTTATTGATCTACTACATAAAGAAATACATTCACTTTGACGATTATTTTGGCTAGGATCAATTTTTTTGTCATTTAACCAAACCCCTTTACCTTTTATGGATAAAAACTTTTTTTTCAATGTAGGAATTATTAAAAAAGAAGATTGTGGTTTACCATCAAAGAATCTTGCTACAGATATAGACCAGTAAGGAATACCGGCAGCAAAATTTGTTGTCCCATCGAGTGGATCGACAACCCAGTAAGCTTTTGAATTTGGAATTAACTTTTGCCCTTCTTCACTGAGGACGCCTTCACCTGGAGCTATTGAAGCTAAGCCATCCACGATTGTTTTGTCACTCCATAAATCACAGCTTGTTAATAATGATCCATCTGCTTTATTGCTGGCGCTAATATTTCCAAAATCTTTTGTTTGACGTTGACTAACCAATTCAAATAAAGAATCTAATTCACTTAGTTGCTTATTAGTTAAATTTGGTGGATTCATCTTTATAAATTACAAATAGATTCTGTATCTTTAATTTTAGTATTATTACTACCGAAACAATTTTTACTTTTATCAAGGAAAGTTAACCTTTCTAATTCATCAATATTCAAGTTGTAATTATATATTGCATTGATATTTTTTGATTTCGCATTACTTAATTCGCTTTGCCTAACAAGAACATCTTTTAGAGTTGATATTCCGACATCATATCTTAGTCTGGAAAGCCTTACAGACTCTTTGCTTGATTCAATTTCTTTAAGAGAAGAGATTATTTTTTCTTCATTTAATTTAAGATTTAAATAGGCTTTACTAATACTTGTGTTTAAAACATTTTTTAGATTTTCATAAGCATATTTTTCGGATTCTGCATCTGCTATTTTTGATTTGTAGGAGTTCTTATTTTGTCCGCCATCAAAAATACTCCATGCAAAATTTAGACTTATGGTATTTGTATAATTAGATCCGGATTTTTCAGAGTCGATATTAGTTGCTAGAGAGTCTCCCTTTGAAAATATACTGGATAATGAATTACTGATATAGATATTTGGCTTATTTTGAGCTAAAAAGCTCTCTGCTTGGCTCTTTTTGATTGATTTTTGAAGAATTAGGTTTTTTAAGGAAAGATTTTTTTCCAAACCCTCATTAATATTCTTATTCAATTTATGATTCCAAAACCCTATAAGATTTTGCTCTTTATTGGTTTCTAATTCTCCCTTAATGTTAAGAATCTCTTTAAGAGAAATTTTATTAATTTCATGTTCTATTTTCTTTTCATTAAGTGATTGTTGATCCCGAGATAATTGTGCTTCTGCTTCAAGAACTTCAAATTTTGTACCAATACCAGCATCTAGCTTCGCTTTAGCATTTTCTAAACTTGTAATTGATAAATCAAGTGTGAATTTTTTATTTTGAATATCTTCATATGATTTTTTGTATTTGTGATATCTGATTCTTGATTCTTGAATTAAATCTTTTTTCTTAATCTCATAATTATTTTCTGCAATTTTGTAATTTGTTTTGGCAATTTTAATTTCAGATGCTCTCAACGGGGCAATTACATCCCATTTAATATTAAGGGAGGGATTAGCCGTAAATTGTGATGTTTTTAAAGTAGGTGAATCGCTCTTGTAATTTTTACCTGCGACATATTTTGGTAATCCATTGGCTTGAAAATCTAAGGATGGGTATCTTTTGGCAATTTGACTGGAAAGATTAAAGCTTGCAGAGGCTACTAGGTTTTGTAATGATCTTAATTCTTGATTATTTAATACAAGGTTTTCTATTTCTTGATAATCAACAAAAGTAATACTTGATTTTTCCTCTAATACATTATCAATATAATTTTTTGTTTCGCTAGATAGAACATTAAAAGTATTCATACCTAGAGTAACCGGCAATAATATGAAAGGATTTATTACTCTTCTAAGCATTTTTTATAGTTTCGAAAATATTCGATTAACCAATCAAAGTATTAATAATATCATTTGAATCATCAAGAACGTGAATTTTAGTATTTATTTGATTCTCAACTTCTTGAATATTTTTATCGTCTAAAAATAAATCAGTATTAATTTTTAACATAATAGATGGTATGTAAACAGCTTCTCCTAAATCCTTATTTTTCAGCCCGTAAATTAGATCTTCTCCAGTAAGAAGACCTGTAACAACTTGATCTTGACCCCAATAAATACTTGGCAAACCATATAAATTAATTGTTAAACCATTAATTAAGTTTAATTTCTTAACTATAGGAATTAGGGCTTCATAAACTAATTTGCCAACAATCCAACTAACTTTTTTTGGCTTTTTTACTTTTTGGGGTAGGTTTTGAGTCTTCTCTTTTAATGCTTCTAGAAAGTTTCTAATAGTCCCAACTCCATTAGATTCTTGTGGCATATTTTCGTAGGTTTTGTAACTAGGTAAATTTGACCCAGCAATTAAATACCATTCGTCTGCTAGCCAACAAAAACGAGTTCCAAGAGTATTTTGTAGAGAGGCTTGAATTCTCTCTACTTGTTTAATAGTTTTTTTTGCGTATTCTGGACTTATTGATTTCAATCCATCATTTTCAGGTCTAAATTTTGTAAGTCCTACAGGAACTATTGCGACTGAAAGTACTGTTTGAGAGGTTTTTTTATAGAATTCAGCAAGTTCCAAAATTGATTTCTCAAGAATATCCCCATCATTTATATCTGGACAAACAACAATTTGAGCATGTATTTGAATAGAGTTTTTCTCAAACCACGAAATTTGATCAAGTATCACTCCTGCTTTTTTATTTTTTAATAATTTTTCTCTTGTGGCGGGATCAGTAGCATGAACTGAAATAAAAAGTGGGGATAGTTTTTGCATAGCAATTCTTTCCCAGTCTTCTTTTTTTAAATTCGTAAGAGTTAAATAAGAGCCATATAGGAAACTTAATCTATAATCATCATCTTTTATATATAGGCTTTTCCTTTTGCCACTTGGCTGTTGATCAATAAAACAAAATGGACATCTATTATTGCATTGCTTGATTGAATCAAATAATGCATCTTTAAAATTTATACCTAAATTAACGTCTTGATCTTTTTCTATATTTATATTGTGAATGTCATGATTTTTATCTAAAACTGATATGTCTAAAATTTCTTCACTAATCAGAATCTGATAATCAATTAAATCTCTTGGTTTTTTCCCATTAATACTAATAATTGAATCACCTGATTCAAATCCTATTTCTTCAGCAATAGAATTAGCTTCAATACTTTCAATTTCTGCAGGGTTTATTTTATAAGTAATATGAGGAACCATAAGATCAATGGGATCTTCCGTGTAATTAATTTCTTGCCACACAATTTAAGGCCAAATACTCTTGTTTATATTTATTCTAAACTTATATATGGCTCAAAGTGTATTAAATACTTTTAAAAAACTAAATATAGGTGTCAAATTATGGGCCTTTTATTTATTAAAATATGTCATTCGCAGTTTTCTAAAACACGATTTAGATTAACTAAAATAGCCTTATTCATTGAAAGAATTAATTACAAAAAATTTAGAAGTAAAAGATAAATTCAATTATGAATCCCATAAGACAGTTGATTCATATGAAAATAGTTTTTTATCAAATCCTTTATCTTTAAGATTGTGGTCTTCTTTTTTTGTAATTTTACCTATTTTTTTTCAAGCCCCTTGGGTTAGATTGGAACCAATAAGTGCTCTTTGTTTTACTTTTATTATTGTCTTAGTGGCAATTGTTTTGAGTCAGAAAGGATCAAATAAGTGGTTTATTGTCAGTTCATTATTACTTGGTATATCAGGTAGTTGGCTTGGTGGATGTTTGTTCTGGGGTTGGTTAAGTCCATTTCCTATCCTACACATACCTGTTGAAGCTGTAGTTCTCCCATTAGCTTTAATTGGATTTGGTACTAAATGGAAAATAGGTTCAAGTTTCTATATTTCTTCATTATTTGGAACCGCAGTTACCGACATTACAATATTTTTAATCGGAATCATGGATCAATGGAAGCAGGTAATTACAGCAGATTCTGAAAATGCACCCATTATTCTTCAAAAAACTTCAGAGAGTCTTATTCAAATAAAATCATTATCTATTATCGTTTTTGTTGCTACTATACTTTGGTTTATTTCAAAAGAAATTTTAAATTCTGGCACAATCAATACTACTAATGGTAAAGCACTCTTAGTTGCTGGATATGTAATTCAAACGACATTAATTGTTGATGGTATTTTTATTGTTATAGCAATTCTGCAACCAACTTTTAGTGGATTGGTTTAATGTTAAGGCCTCCATTTTCGCAAGAACCGATACCAATAAATAATTGGGATGTAATCGTTATAGGCGCTGGAGCTGCTGGCCTTATGACTTGTCTTGAATTACCCTCAAATTTAAAAGTGCTTCTTTTAAATAGAAATACTAGTAAAGTGTCTTCCAGTAGATGGGCTCAAGGAGGTATTGCATCTGTTGTTAGACAAGATGATTCATTTGATCTTCATGCTGATGATACTTTAAAAGCAGGTGATGGACTATGTGATTTTCAAGCTGTAGAAATGCTAGTTAAAGAAGCTCCAGGTTGTGTAGAAAGGTTGCAGAATTTAGGGATGATTTTTGATCAAAGTTCTGATCAACTAGCTACTACCTTGGAAGCAGCCCATTCACGAAGAAGAGTCTTACATGTTAAGGATCGTACTGGAAGAGCATTAGTTGAAGTTCTAGAAGATCATATTGAGAATCAAAAAAATATTCTTCACTGCAGGGGTGTAAGAGTAACTGAACTTCTCATTGAAAATAAAGAATGTAGAGGAGTGCAGGTTCTTGATGGGGCAAATTTATACTGGATTAAATCTAGAGCTGTTGTTTTGGCTACAGGTGGTGGTGGGCACTTATTTACAAATACAACAAATCCTGCTCAATCCTCTGGTGAAGGGATTGCTCTTGCATGGAAAGCAGGAGCTGCTATCGAAGATTTAGAGTTCGTGCAATTTCATCCAACAGCTTTAAAATTTTATGGTGCACCTTGCTTCTTAATATCTGAGGCACTTAGAGGGGAAGGAGCGATTTTAGTTGATAAAAATGGTGAAAGTCCAGTTAAAAATCTTGAAAATCGTGATCTATCTACTAGAGATCAGGTAAGTAGAGCAATTATGAAAAATATGCATGATAATAATGTAGACCATGTTGGCTTAGATCTTCGGTATATTGACCCAGAAAAAATTGTAGAGCGCTTTCCCACGATCTTAAGTCGATGCCAAGATTATGGCGTTAACCCTTTAAATGAGGTTATTCCCGTAGCTCCTGCAGCTCATTATTGGATGGGAGGTGTTAAAACTGATCTAAATGCATCTTCAACAAGAAAAGGATTATATGCCGTTGGAGAAGTTGCTTCTACAGGTGTGCATGGTGCTAATAGATTGGCAAGTAATTCACTGATGGAGTGTCTTGTTTTCGCAAGAAAAATGTCTTCAATTGTTTTGAATGACCTTTCTAAATTTGAAAAATTTGATAGATCATTTCAAGAGTTAGATATTGAAGATCCTAAAGAAGATCAAATTTCTATAATTGCTGAAAAAATTGATGAACTAAGAAAACTATGTTGGTTAAATTTAGGTGTATCTCGAAATGAGGTAAATATGAGTAAATTTTTAAATTACATTAAAAATGATATAGATAAATTAAATAAAAATGATTTATTAAATAGTCTTGAAAAAATAAAATTTGATCAAAAAATAAAACTTAGTGAACGCAATAGAAGAGCATTAAATCTTTTACTTGATTTAAAGAATAGACAAATAACCACCATAACTTTATTAAAAGCTTGTCTATTTAGAGAGGAAAGTAGAGGAGGGCATTATAGAGATGATTTCCCTAATAAAGATAAAAATTGGCAATGCCATACTAGACAACAGTTAGATCAAAAAATTCAAAAAAGATTCATTAAAAATTAAGATTTCCCTGATAGTTGGCTTTTGTTGCTAATTCATTTAAGTCACGCGTACCACTAATAATTTCTCCATTTATTTCCCAAGAAGGAAATCCACTGATTCCTTTCGTTTGGCATAACTCATACTCATTATCTTTGCCATCTTTAGCACACTCAACTACTTTTAATTCTTTAACTGCTTCCTTACCAAATAATTGTTTCTGATCGTGACAATGAGGGCACCAGTATGCACTATACATAACAATATTGTTTTCACTTAAAAATTTTGCAAACTTTACCTTCTGGGGAGAGCTTGAAGTGGTAATTATTGGCGATACATTCTCAGTGGGGTTTGCAACATCAATAGCATTAGAGGGGTCGACGTTTGTTGACCAAATTAGCCCCCCCAGCAGAACACTAATGGCTACAATGAAACCTCTAAAAATCATAGGTTCTCTACTTTCAAACTTTGCTCCAATCATAGAAACTATAAAGATAGAAAACGATAAAATTGCTGAAAGTATACAAAAAAAGCAATATGCTTGAATCTTAAAAAACATTATATTTATCAATAAAAAGCTAAATGTTGATGACGCACAAGAAATGAGAAATACTAACCACCATAAAAACTTATTTAGTTTTTCTTTTGGGGAAATTAAATTAAGCGAGAGTATTATTGTGATAACTAATATTGATGAATATGTTATGAATCCAGCTAATGAGAGAGGTATATCAACTTGATTATTTTCAAATAGAGTACCCCAAGGACTATTTAAAACCGTTTCACAACCATTTTGTATCCCTGGACATGAAAGCGAAGTAAATAATCCCCATTTTTTTAAAGTAATCGAACCGGTATCAACAATGCCTATAGTGCTAAGAATTGCGATTACTATTTTTGGCCATTTCAAATCTTTTTTATTTCTCCTGTTTAAAGTCTTAAGGGCCATACAAAAAAAGTTTGTTATTTACATTATCTATCCTAATATTATCTTGGCATGAAAGTTATATACGAAATGCTTTTTAAATCCTTTAATTCTTATTTTTCAATTTGTGAAAAAAAATAGTCTCAATGTAAAAGAAAAAAAACGATCTAAGATTGCATTCAGTCATGTTGGTTGTGAGAAAAATCTTGTTGATACTGAACATATGCAAGGCTTATTAGATAAAGAGGGTTATGAAGTTGACAGTAATATAAATGATGCAAATGTTGTTGTTGTAAATACTTGCAGTTTTATTGAAACAGCTAGAGAAGAATCTATTAGAAAAATTCTAGAATATACAAATCAAGGAAAGGAAGTAATAGTTGCAGGCTGTATGGCTCAGCATTTTAAAGATGAGCTTATAAAAGAAATCCCTGAAATAAAAGGTTTGGTTGGGACAGGAGATTATCAAAAAATAGCCAAGGTTTTAGACAGAGTAGAAAAAGGGGAAATCGTTAATGAGGTTTCAAAAATACCTGAATTTATTGCAGATGAGGAAATGCCTCGTTTTGTAGATAAAAACAAATTTGTTGCTTATCTTCGTATTGCTGAAGGCTGCAACTATAGTTGCGCTTTTTGTATTATTCCTAAATTGAGAGGTCCCCAAAGAAGTAGAACAATAGAATCTATAGTTTCAGAAGCCATAAGTCTTGCAAAGCAAGGGATACAAGAAATAATATTAATTAGTCAAATAACAACTAATTATGGTCACGATATTTATGGAAAACCATCATTAGCCAAACTTTTGAATGAGCTTTCTAAAGTTCCAATTCCTTGGATCAGGATACATTATGCTTATCCAACAGGTTTAACTGATGATGTTATTAGAGCTTTCAAAGATTCAGAGAATATTGTGCCTTACTTTGATTTACCACTTCAGCATAGTCATCCAGATGTGTTGAGGAGTATGAATAGACCTTGGCAGGCTTCTTTGAATGAATCAATTTTGGAGAAAATTAGAAAAGAAATCCCATCTGCTGTATTAAGGACTAGTCTCATTGTTGGTTTCCCAGGAGAAAAAAAAGAGCATTTTGAACATCTTGTGGAATTTTTGTATAGGCACAAATTTGATCATGTAGGAGTGTTTATTTTTTCTCCTGAGGACGGAACTGCAGCTTTTGATTTACCAAATAGAGTATTCCCCGAGGTTGCAGAGGCAAGAAAAGATAATGTTATTTCAGTTCAACAAAATATCTCTAAAGATAAAAATCAGGCATATGTTGGTTCAAAAATGAAAGTTTTGGTAGAAAAAATATCAGATAATAACGAATTAATAGGTAGGTCCTACAATTTCGCTCCTGAAATTGACGGAAATGTGATTTTATCTATTAATACTAAAAATTATTTAAAAAATTATATTGGTAAATTCGTTGAAGCAAATATTTCTTTTGCGGATGAATATGATTTGTATGGAGAGATTATTAAAATTTTGTAGTTTTTAAATTAATTTAACTGCTCTTAAAAGCTTATCTAATGCGAAAGCAGCTCCAAAACCAAACCCAATAAATGCAAAATAGAAAATGATGTTCATTAATTTTTTTATTTTTATTTAATCTAACATCAGATGAAAAGATTAGATTTTTTCGTTTAATTTCTTAATCTTGGATATATGGTAATTTTTTGTATAAACATTCTTCTGCTTTTTGTAGTTCCCGGCCTAAATATAGAGCATGATCGAATCTGGTTATTAAGTCATTTCTTTCTTCAGTAATTAATATGCCAAGTTGTTTCGCACTAATACCTTTAAAAACTTCATTACTAACTCTTTTATTTTGAGAGTCGCATTTAATTGGTTCATTTGTTTCTGGGTCAATAGCAAAGCCTTCTTCATCGATGTTATTTAAAAAGTGCTCTAAAATTATTTTATTCTCCTCTAAATCTACTTTTATAATAAAATAACCGTTTGGATCTAAATCTATATATCGGTTCGATAGATTATTATCAATCTTTATTTTTTCATCTAAACTTTTACTAGAATCCATTATTAGAAGTTAAAAAAAAACTATATTACTAATATAATCTTTAGAAAAGCCAAATAATTTTTTATTTAAAGGGTATAGAATTATTCTCAAATTCAATTTCCGTCTCGGTTTGTTTATTAACTTCATTTAGCCAAGGATAAATTATATTTTCCATATTTTTGTCAAACCACTTATGCAAGCTAATGGTGCTTTTTGCAAAAAAACCTCTCCGCCTTTTATGTTTACCACCCGCTCCAGGATCAAAAAAATGGATATTATTTTTTATTGCCCATTCAATTGGCTGGTAGTAGCACAATTCAAAATGTAAATTAGATATGTCTTCTTGACTACCCCAATATCTACCCCATAAGTTGTTTTTATTTTTAACGCACATCGACATAGCAAAAATATCATTTGAATCATTTTTTGATGCGCTAAAAAGTAAAATATTTTTTTTATTAGCAACAATTTTTTCGAAAAATGTAGATGTTAGATATTTACTTCCCCAAACTCCCCACCTAGAACAATGCTGTTCATAAAAATTATGCATTTTTTTCAGGATTTCTTGGTTGATATCATCCTCATTAAAAATTTCTACTTTTACATCTTGTTTAGTTATTGATTTCCTCTCTTTTTTGATATTTTTTCTCTGATTAGAGTTAAATCTACAAAGAAAATCATCAAACGTCTTTTCTCCATTACTCCTCCATTCACTGCTGGAATTTATCCATTTATGGTATCCCAAAGATTTAAGATAGTGGCCCCAGCTTTCGTCAATGTATAAAAAATTACAACTTAAAATTTTGTTTGTAATCGCAAAGCTTTCGATATGGTTGATAAGTAAATTTGTAATTTCTTTCTTATCTTCATTTTTTTTATAAAGAAATTGATATCCATTTATAGGACTATAAGGACTCATTCCAATTAATTTAGGGTAATAATTTAAATTCAGCTCTTGAGCCAATCTTGCAAATGATTGATCAAAAATAAATTCTCCATAGCTATGATTTTTTAAAAAAAGTGGAGCAATTCCTAATATTTCTTCATTTTTATAAGCAACAAAATATAGAGGTTGCCAACCAGTTTCTCTTGAGACACTTTTTGATATTTCAAGGTTTTTAAGCCAAGTCCATTCATAGAATGGATTATTGATTTCATTTGTTAATTCATTCCATATTTCCTTGGAGATTTCCTTAATTGACAATTTGACTTCAACTTTATGTATTTTTTGGTTCATTTATTATTGAATCTATTTCAAATTTTTTTGTAATGAATATGGATTTCATTATTCATTAAATTTTTAATAGATTTTATTTCCCATAGTCTTTTGAGATTAAAAATATCATTTGTTTCTTCTGGAGGTATCCATGTATATTTACCTCCAATAATTTTTGGAATTATTGTAATTTTTATATCTGTTATTAGATCCTCTTTTATAAATGAATTTATAAGTTTTGCACCTCCTAAAAGAGCTAGATCATTTATCCCTTGTTTTTTAAGTAAAATTAAAGTTTTACTCCATGAATCTTCGAAAAAGAGTTGTTTCTCGAACTCATTATTAGGCGAATTATCAACTTTACTTGAGCTTATTAGCCATCTTCTAATTGGTTGACGAAAGTATTCCCAATTACTATTGAATTTTTTGCTATTTGAAGCAACTATAGAAATTGGTTGTTTTTTTGATATTGTTACTTCGTCATTACCATTGAGATTTTTAATTAGGTAAGTTGATTGATGAGCAATTAAAGTACCTAAACCAAAAATGGTGGCGTCAACCATTGATAAGTGTTGGTTTAACATTTTTTTATCTTTTTTGCTTCCAAGATGCGATTCTCCACCTCCAGGAAATGCAATTCTCCCATCAAGGCTAGATGCTATAACAATTATTACTTTTGGGATACTCAAGTTTGTGAGACTAAACTATTTTCAAGTTTCAACTTTAATGAATTGGTTAGCTTTTGATCAACATAAATTTCTGCAGCATTATTTGGGCTCTCTTGAAGTCTTATTTTGTGTAATGTTGCACCAAGTTCATGTATTGGATTTTTAAGAATATCAGAAATATATAAAGCTATATTTTCAGCAGTTGGAACACAATTCTGGAAAAATTCGATGTCTTTGTTTAGAAAGGTATGATCTAGTTGTTCAACAACCAAATCATTAATTATGTCCTGGAGCGCAGATAAGTCGCAAACCATTCCCGTTCTTTTATCAATGTCTCCTTTTACAGTTATATCGACAAGATAGTTATGACCATGTCCATTAACTCTGGCACATTTCCCATAGATTTTTTTATTTTCATCAAAGGAAATCTCTTCTTTTGCAAGTCTATGAGCGGCTGCAAAATGAGTTTGTACTGTTAAAAATGCTTCCATGTTTTTTCCAAAATAATCTGCCCATAAATTTGGGTTTTCATAAAGTCTTAGACTTGTAAGAGGTAAATCATCCTTTAGACGACTCCAAATAACCTTTACTAATGCTTCAGTTGTGGGAAGTATACCCTCTTGATTATTAACATTAAATTCAGGCCAGACATCATTTAAAAAACGAAAATCTAATTGTCCAGTAACCTTATCTTTAATAGAGTGTTTAACATCAGAGAGATTAAGTACCATTCCATCAGAGTCTAGTTCTCCACCCATTGAAACAATAAGTTCATAATTATGACCATGACCTGGTGCAATACTGCAATTTCCAAAAAGAGATAAATTTTCTTCTGGGGTTTTTTCAGGAAGCCAATAACGGTGACTAGAACTAAAGCAGGCACGTCGAGTTATGACGCATTCACGTCCTTTTCCATGTAATGGTTTGGATTGTGTAGAAGTCATACCTTTCTGCGATAATACTATCTTAAGGTTTTAAATACGCTTTTGTCTTTATGGAACAATCCATTATCAAAAAAACAGTTCATACTTTAAAAGGCAGAAGCATATTTTTAATAGGAATGATGGGTTCTGGTAAGTCACAAACCGGTTTGAAGTTGGCTGAATTATTGAAGTATAAATATATTGATTTAGATTCGTTAATAGAGAAGTTGGCAAAAAAATCTATCAATCAAATTTTTAATGATGAAGGAGAAAATAATTTCCGTGAATTAGAAGCAAACTGCCTTAAAGAAACTATCAAAATTCCTTCATTAGTAATCTCTACTGGTGGAGGAATAGTTACCAAATCGGAAAACTGGGGAATTTTAAGGCAGGGAATAATTGCTTGGATAGATCTCGACAAAGATATAGCAATTGAAAGATTGAAAAATGAAATTGAAAATAGGCCACTTCTTCAGGGAAAGAATCTAAATGATTTATATATGAGCATTTTTCAATCTAGAGAAAATTTGTATTCTCAAGCAGATTTAAGAATTCAAGTAAAAAGGGAAAATATTGAAGAAGTCGCTATGAAAATAATTAATGCAATTCATAAGGAAATAATTAGTTAATCTGGTTCAATTCTTACTGCAAACCATTTGATAACGTATCCTAATTTTATTTCTAATTCATAAGTGCTTTCCAATAATTCTTCAAAAAATTTCTGATCAGGATCTTCTATATTTTGATATATTGTTTGTGTTTCTGTCTTACTAAGCCAATTCTTTAACCATAAAATTGCCTCTTGCTTTGATACAATTTTTTCTTTTGAATCTGGCTCTAATAATACATAATGATCTGATGCTCTTATTAGTGGATTTGACATAATGAAGATTCTTATTGGATTAATTCTTTGCTTGATTTTTCAAGGAATTTTTTTAGAAAGTTCTCTCGCTCTTGTAGATTCTAACGTACGAGAGTTTTTGGAAAATCGTGTAAGTCAATGGCCAGAATTATATTTGCCAAATTTTAAATTATCTGATACTTCTAAAGATCTAATTTATCCTAAATGGTTCGAAGGCAATTGGCTTGTTACTTCTCAAGATATAAATAATAATTCAGAAGAGCCAGTTATTTATAAAGTAAATTTCTTTAAGAATGATTCGGATTTAATTGTTGGTAATCGGGCAAAAAATTCTGAATCTATTGGAAAAGCAATATTTGGTGACAACTTAATCAAGGTTGTAAATGATCCTCAATCTATTAATAATCAAATTACTTATTTAAAAGATGATTTTTATATTGATTCAAGAATTACAGGGAGAAATCAGATCCAGGATGATGATATTTTCTTCGCAGATGAGCTAGTTATACAAACAGTGCATAAGCCAGGCGTTTCAAGGATTAATCAGGTAGAGACCATTAGTAAATTTCAAAAATGCTCCGCAGAAATATTGGAACTTAATAATTCAAGCAAACCATCAATTTGTGGAGTGCAATATGTTGCTTCTTATGGTTCAAAAGTTGGTGATCCATCCATCCATGCTATAAAAACAAATAAATATAAATTGACCTTTAAATTTATTGAGAGTTAGCACTAAAAAGAAATTCTTCTAAGTTGTTCCTCCACATGAAAAGATTTTCTAAGTAAGGGTTATTTATGTATTCTTGACTCCCCTCTCCGGAAAGAATTGGTCCAGCAGACTTTGGAAATTTAATAAGGGATAATTGAGCAGCAATTGAAATATCTGCAATTGATAAACTGTCTCCAACTAAATATTTTTTGTTGATCAATGATTTTGACAAAGTTTCCAGTAATTTTTGGAGTTCTAAACTATCTTTAGAAGACAAAACTACATTAGAAAGTTTAGTAAGATTTTCAAAAGGCAATTTATCAACAATACTTTTAACTGAAGAAGGTATTTCATCTGGAAGTAATGCAGTTCTTAGATGTGGATTTTCTATTGCAGATTTTATTAAAGATTTTCTACAAGTTGTAGCCATCGTAGTATCTGCCCAGTCTTCAATTAGTTTGCATTGTGCAAATAATATTGGGTCCTCAGGAAAGAGTGGATTGTTATCATTTTTTTTATCTATATATTCGCAAATAGTTGAAGAGTCATTAATAACTTGATCATTACTATCAACTATTACAGGGACTTGTTTTTGACCTGACAACTTAAAGATTTCAAATTGGCCTATTCCAGGTGTTACTTCTTCAACTCGATATTGTAGTTTTTTTGCATGAAGAGCCATTCTTGTTTTTAAACAAAAAGCACTATGCCTAAATTGATATAATGTAATCATGCTGTTTAATGTTTGTTAAAACCTAGCTAAAAAAGTAATCTATTTGTGGAGCTGATGGGCGAATTTTTCTCTAATGTTGCAAGATATCCAAAGTATTTGATATCCATAATTGTTGGGGGACTTGTTGCTTTGCTTGAACCTTTATTCAAAAATAGATCAAATCCACTCACAATCGTAGGTTTGATATCTTCTGTCTTAAGTGCTTTCATAACTG
This sequence comes from uncultured Prochlorococcus sp., assembly GCA_902535185.1. Taxonomy (GTDB): domain Bacteria; phylum Cyanobacteriota; class Cyanobacteriia; order PCC-6307; family Cyanobiaceae; genus Prochlorococcus_A. The sequence continues at coordinate 22,994 of CACAST010000003.1, read as the reverse complement.
TTTATTTTGTCTTGCAAGCGATGACAAACCCAATAAATTTAAAACCATAATGCCAAATAATTACCGTCTTGCAAAAGTATCTTCTCTTTTGAGGAAAGAAATAACCCTTATTTTGCAGAATGATTTAGAAAATGATCTTATTAAAGATCATTTCGTCAATATTTCTAAGATTGATTTATCAGGTGATTTGCAACACTGTAAAATTTACATAACTTCAACTGCTCAAGAGAAAGTGAGGAAAGAGATTGTAGCAAACTTGAATACTGCTAAAAGCTCTATAAGGCATAGTTTAGGAAAAAGAATAGAGATGAGAAGAGTCCCAGAGATAATTTTTAAAGACGATGTTGTTCTTGATAAAGGATTATCAGTCTTGAAACTTCTTGATGAATTAAAAAATAAAAATCAAAATAATAATGTTGAGGAAAAGGATGTCAATAGTTGATCTACCCCTTGATCAAAGAAATATAATTATTACTCGATCAAAAGAAGGGATATTGGATATAAAAAAGATATTCACAAGCAAGGGTGCTAATGTATTTGATTTGCCTGCAATAAGTATTGGTGATCCTGATGATTTGAATCCTCTTGATGAAGCATTAAATCAAATAAATGATTTTCATTGGATTATTTTTTCTAGTAGTAATGGGATCAAATTTGTGGATAAAAGACTTAGATATTTTAATAATTCATTAAAAGAATGTTCTAAAAAAACAAAAATCGCTGTAGTAGGAGAAAAAACCTCAAAAACTCTCGATGATTTTGGGATTAACGCTGATTTTATACCTCCAGAATTTGTTGCGGAAAGTTTAATTGATAATTTCCCAGTATCTGGTTATGGACTGCGAGTCTTTGTACCAAGAGTTCAAACAGGTGGTAGGGATCTAATTGCAGATCAATTTAGAAAGGCTGGTTCCCGTGTATTTGAGGTTGCTGCATATGAAACTAGATGTCCTGAATCAATTCCTGAAGAAACAATTGATATTATTTCTAATAGAAAAGTCGATGCAATTATTTTTTCAAGTGGTAAAACCGTATCAAATTCTGCTTTTTTACTAGAAAAAAAACTTGGTAAAAAATGGCTAGAATATTTTGATCAAATTAAGTTGTTAACTATTGGACCTCAGACAACTAAAATGTGCAAAAAGATTTTTGGGAGAGTTGATAGTCAGGCACAAAAATATACCTTTGAAGGACTGTTAGATCTGGCAATTAATATTTTTAGTTAGAAAGATTTTTTCTATAGTTTTTTTCAACTAAATCTTTGAACCTATCAATATTTGCCTGTAATTCTTTTGTAACCATTTTCCCTAAGATATTTTCTTCCATAAACCGCGCAATCATTTTAGGTAGCTCATAAGTTATGGCTAAATTTACCGTTGTGATTTGATCAGTTTTACTTTCGAAAACTACTGATCCCTCAGTTGGTAAACCTCCTATGGATTTCCATTTAAGTTTTCTTTTTTCAACCCTTTCTGTAATTTGAGCTTTCCATTTAAACCTAAAGCCATTTGCAGCTAAAGTCCATTCTGTTAAATCTGGTAACGTATTTGTTTCTTCTTCAACTGTTTTTACAGATTCAATCCAGCTCATCCAAAGTGACATTGAGTCTAAATCGCTCCATGTGTCCCATACATTTTCAAGAGGCGCATTAACAATTGTTATTACGTCATGTTTTAGCCAAGTACCCATGAATTAACTTACTGCAAGATTTTTTGCTAATTCGGCTTTCTTCTCTAAAATTGAAGCGGCAGCTAAATGACCACTCATTGTAGCTCCCTCCATAGAGTCTATATAATCTTGTTTTGTATAACTACCAGCCATGAAGAAATTAGATATTGATGTTTTTTGATCGGGTCTGAAAGGTTCCATACCGGGAGCCTCTCTATAGAGTGATTGTGGAATTTGTACCACGTTACTCCAAAGCAATTTAAGGTTTTTTGAGGATGGAAATAGACGGCGAACCTCTTTATCTATTTCTTTTGTAATTCTTTCTGTGGATCTTCCCATCCATCTATCGCCAGGAGTTAAAACACATTGAAGAAGAGATCCCATATCTTTTTTTCTATAGTCAGCTGGACTTGCTAATGCTAAATCAGCAAAACAACTGAAAGAGGCATCAGCAGAATAAAGAAGGTTATCTAGTCCAATTGGTTCATTTCCAGTATTATCTTTATGTAATTCAGTAACCCAACCGTCATATCTTAATTGGATTGTGGCAACAGCTACAGCTCTAAGTTTTTTTAAACCTTCAAATTCTTTAAATTGATACCATTCCTTTGGAATTATTTTTTTTATTCCAGGAACATCACAGGCAGCGAGAAATTTATCTGCAAACACTGCCTTAATTCCTTCAGGAGAAGATATTTTTAATTGATTTACTGAATAAGAGGGAGATTCCTTTTCAAAAATGATTTCTTCTACCTTATGGTTAAGATATATTTTTGCTCCTTTGTTTGTGATGTAGTCGACAATAGGTTGAGTTAACCACTTATGCGGAGAACCTTTTAAAAGATTAAGTTTTGAGGCTTCTGTTTTTGAAGCAAACATCATAAATATAGTTAACATGCATCTTGCTGAAATATCTTTGCAATTAATAAAACCTAAAGCGTATGCAATAGGATCCCACATTCTTTCTAAGCTTTTTTCACTTCCACCATGGTTTAAAAACCATTCTTTAAAACTAATTTTATCTAGATCTCTAATTATTTTCATTGCGCCTTCATAGTCTATCAATCCTCTAACTATTGGACTTGTCCCTAAAGCTAAGGCATTTCTGAACTTATCTACCCAAGTAAGTTGTTCTGTGGTAAAAAAAGCTTTAAGTCCGTTAAATGGAGCACCTAAAGGGAATCTGAAGTCTAAAGATTTTAAATTACCACCATTATTAATAAATAGATGAGTATGATCTTTAGGGAGTAAATTGTCTAGAGCTCCCACTTTTTTCATTAATTTAAAAAGATTTGCATAATTATAAAAAAATACATGTAAACCCATTTCTATGTGGTTGCCATCCTTATCTTCCCAACTTCCTACTTTACCTCCCCAAAATGACCTGCTCTCGAAGATTTCTACCTCGTGTCCTTCATCAACTAAATCGACTGCTGCTGTAAGACCAGCTAATCCAGAACCAACTATTGCAATTTTCACTTTTTCTTAGAATTATAACAAATCAAGTTTGGATAACGTTTGTTCTATGCATCCTATCGATTAAGTTTTTATATTATAGATAGTAGAAATCCCTCGTTTATGGAAAATGTAGAAGTTAAACAGGAAATTAAAAATTCTGATGATGGCAAAGGTATCTTAATTACGAATGATGCTATAGAACAAATTTCAAATTTATTGAAGGGCCAAAGTGATAAAAAAGTACTAAGGGTAGGAGTAAGATCAGGCGGTTGTAGTGGGATGAGTTACACGATGGATTTTATAGGAACTGATGAAATAAATCTCGATGATAAAGTTTATGATTATTCATTAAAAGCTAATCAGAACTTTCAAGTGGTTTGTGATCCTAAAAGTCTTATATATATTTATGGAATGCAGTTAGATTTTAGTAAGGAATTAATTGGAGGTGGATTTAATTTTGTAAATCCCAATGCCTCTCAAACTTGTGGTTGTGGAAGCTCCTTTGCAGTTTAATAAATAATGAATAACGAAATTAATCCCATCGAAGAGGATTTTAATGCAGCTTTATCAAGATATAAAGCAGGACAAGATTTAATGCCAATCGTTCAAGATTTTCAAAAAATTATACAGCAAATTCCAAATCATTTTGCTGCTTGGACTTGTTTATCATGGCTTCAATTACTTTTGAAAAATAATGAAGAAGCTTTGTCAGCTGCCAGACAAGCTGTTCGATTAAATCAGCAAGATCCACAAGCAAGAATGAATTTGTCTTTAGCTCTTTTGGCTACTAATAATAAAGGTGTTAGAGATCATATTGAGTTAATAAAAAAAATGTCTGTGATGATGCCAGATGTGAAAAGTGACTTGAAAGAATCCGTTGAAGACGGATTAAGTAGATATCCAGATTGGCCTGAGTTAACCAAAGTAAAAAAATGGTTGGAATTTTAAATTGTTTAAGATTTTAATTTTAAGTAATGGGCATGGAGAAGATCTATCAGGCAGTTTAATAGCTAAACAATTCGTGAAAAGTGGTTATTCTGTTCATGCTTTGCCAATTGTTGGTATGGGAAACCATTACGAAAAAGAACAAATTAAGATTATCGGTAAAACTAAAGAATTTAGAACTGGAGGAATTGGATATAATTCTTTCAAGGGAAGACTTACTGAGATATTTGGAGGAGAAATATTTTATGTTTTAAAAAGATTATTTTTAACTTTTAAAATAAAAAAAAAATATGATTATTTTTTTGTAGTTGGAGATATTGTGCCAGTTTTTTTTGCATGGGTTTGTAAGAAAGATTTTTTTACATATCTAGTTGCTTATTCCAGCCATTATGAAGGGAAGTTGAAATTACCATGGCCTTCTAAATTTTTCTTGCTCTCACAAAAAGCAAAAAAAATATATACGAGAGATTCCCTTACAGCTAATGATTTAACATTGCAATTAAAAAAGAAAGTGTCTTTTTTAGGCAACCCATTTATGGATAAGTTTTTTCCTAGAAACCAAGAATTAAATAAAGCTGAATTTAGTATTGGATTATTTCCAGGAAGTAGATTCCCTGAGATTTTAGATAATTTTGTTTTTATTTTAGAGGTATTAGAGGCATTGTCAGATTTAAGATATTTTCAAAAAATTCAGTTTAATTTTGCAATAGTTAATGCTCTATCTTCATTAAAAATAAAGGAGATATTTCAAAAAAGAGGATGGTTAAAAGTAGAAAATATAAAAGATAATAATCTCTTGAAATTCCAATATAAATTTTTAGAAGTGAATATATATTGGAATAATTTTGATAAAATATTATTGAAAAGTAGATGCTGTATTAGCATGGCAGGAACAGCAGCAGAGCAAGCGATTGGATTAGGGAAACCGGTTATTCAGATTGAAGGTAAAGGTCCACAATTTACAAAAACTTTTGCAGAAGCGCAAAGACGTTTACTTGGAAAATATGTTTTTTGTGCCACTAATTATAAAGATAAGAATGATCAAATCAATCAGACAATAAAACTGATCATAAAAATAATATATCTTATACAGCTGAATAAAAAGTTTATGATCTCATGTAATGAAAATGCTAAAAAAAGACTGGGTGAAAACAAAGCTTGTCATAAAATGGTTGATGATATGGATATTGTTATAAAAAATGACTAAGGAGAATAATCAAAATAAGTTAAAACAAATTATCGATAATTTGCTATTAATAAATTTATTTATAGTCATTTTTTTTGCAATATTTTTTATTTTTGCAATCTTCATGCAATTTAATGGCATATTTATCTTTATTAATTTTATTCAGATAGTTTGGAATCCTCTTGTAGTTCCATTGATAACGATTCTTATTATTGGTGCACTAGTAAACGGTATTAATTCTTGGTGGAGGCGTAAATTGCTTTCTCAAGAAGAGGATATTTAAAAGTATAATTTTTGAGTTTACTGCTTATTACTTTTTGTCCTTCCAATACAACTTTTGCTCCATCTCCTAACAGTATTTTTAAAACCGCTCCAGGCACTGGAAGTAAATTAGGTCTACTTAGACATTTGCCTAAAGTCTGAGAAAATTCTCTCATTAGTACTGGATTTGGTGCAACAGCATTAAATACTCCCGAATACTTTTTATCAACTAATGCTTGAGTAATTAATGCACATAAATCATTTCTATGAATCCAACTCATCCATTGCTTACCATCTCCAATTGGTCCACCTAATCCAACTTTAAATACAGGGAGCATTTTTCCTAATGCTCCTCCATCTGCTTCTAGAACTATTCCAATTCTAAAAATAACTAACCTTGTGAAAAATGGTTTTTCAGCAGCGACAGCTTCCCATTTTTTGCAAAGATTAGCTAAAAAGTCTTTTCCTCCAATACTATTTTCAGTGAATTCACCAGACAAACTTGTACCGTAATAACCTATTGCTGATCCATTTATAATGACTTTTGGGTTTATTTTTAAATTTTTCAGGGTCTTCATCATAAATTTTGTGGTGTTAATACGACTATTTTCAATTTCCTGTTTTTGTTCAGAAGTCCATTTTTTTTCTGCTATGGGTTCTCCCATCAGGTTAATAATTCCATCGGTCTCTCTTAAAATATTCAGAAGATTTTCGTTAATCCAGTTTTTTTCTTTTGATAAATCTATTTGAAAAAACTTAAACTTATTGAAATCTAAATCAAGCTTTAGTTTACTAATCGGTTTTCTACTTACAATATATATTTCGTGATTTTCATTGAGTAGTGTTGGAACTAATTCTTTCCCAACAAATCCAGTGCAGCCAAGTAGTAAAAGACGCATATCATATTGATGTTTATCATTTAAGGCTATTAAATTTTTTAGAAGTTTGTAATTATTATTCCGGTATAAATTTTTTTCAATATTTTTAAAACAAGTTTTTGTATAATAAATTTCAAATAACTTTCTTGAATTTATTATGACAGATTCTACTCCAAAGAAACCTCTCAAGAAAGGAAGCTTAGTTTTTGTCGATAGGGAAAATTATATAAAAAGTATCGAGGCTCTAGCTAGTGATCACGATTTACCTAATTATGCTTTTGAAGGCCCTGGAGAGATTCTCTCAGTCAAAGACGAATATGCTCAGATTCGATGGCGCAGACCTGTTCCAGATGTTTGGTTGAAATTAGAACAACTTAAAGAATATTTGCAATAAAGTTTTGTATCTAAAAGTTTTTATTTTTTTTCTTTGTAGACATCTTTGATTGGATTCTTTTTGCTTCTTTTATCATTTCTTTACCATCAAATAAGTAATTATCTACATATCCCTCTGTATATCTATCAAATTCTGATAGTGCATCTTTAACTTGTGAAAAACAATGATAAAGATCGAGGCCTAAAGCTGAAATAGACTTTGGAACTATTTTTTTGTTATAAATTTTTTCAACTTTTTCTATTTTCTTTTGTGAATGATTTATATAACTACAGAAATTTTCCATTAGTTGGTCATCATATGGATCCGCAGATAGTTCTTTTATTTCGTTGTTCAAAGGTTTAATTATTTGACTAATTAATCTATTGATTGGAGTGAAAATTTCTTTAATCCATGTTTCAACTTCTTTGTCTTTGATTGACGAATTATATTTTTTTGAATTAATTTTTTTTTCCCAATTTTCATTTAATGAATCAAATGATGAACTGGAAGAGACAAAATTTCTATCATATTGTTCTTTTTTGATAGGGTCATTTAGAGTCTCCCAGGCATTTTGTATTGCAAGAAATCGTTCTTTTTCCCCACCTTTATCAGGATGATGTTGCTTTACTAAAGAGCGATATGAAGATTTAATTTCACTTCTGGTTGCATTTTTTTTAATGCCTAATTCTTCATAGAAATTTTTTTCCATTTTTATAAATTATGGATTAAAGATAACCATCTTTTCTGGCTTGAATTGAAGTATTAGATTCAAACATTGCTGTTGATAAATATCTTTCACCAAAACTTGGAAGAATAACTATCAATCTTTTGTTAATTAGTTCTTTCCTTTCACCGATTTTAATAGTTGCTGCTAGAGCTGCACCGCTACTGATGCCAGATAAAAGGCCTTCCAATCGAGCTAATAAACGCCCATAATAAAATGCTTCATCGTCATCTATTTTTATAATTTCATCAATTAATTTAGTATTCAGTACTTTTGGTACGAAACCTGCTCCTATTCCTTGAATCGAATGAGATCCTGCTTTTTCTCCAGAAATCACAGCACTTTTTTTGGGCTCTACAGCATAAATTTTGCAATTAGGATTAACTTTTTTCAAGAAACGTGCGCAACCAGTGATTGTTCCTCCTGTTCCTACTCCTGTAACAAGTCCATCTAAATTGTTATTGGATTGAGACCATATTTCTTGTGCCGTTGTTCTTTCATGAATTTCTGGATTAGCAAAGTTTTCAAATTGATTAAATTGATAGCTATTTGCAATTGTTGAAGACAACTCATTAGCTAAATCTAATGCTCCTTTCATTCCTTCTTTCCCAGGCGTTAACTGTAATTCAGCTCCATATGCTCTCAACATTGCCCTCCTCTCAATACTCATCGTATCCGGCATAGTTAATATCAATTTATAGCCTTTTGCTGCAGCAACCATTGCTAATGCTATGCCCGTATTCCCACTTGTCGCTTCAATCAACGTTGTTTTATCTGGTTTTATCAATCCATCTTCTTCTGCTTTACATAACATTGCATAAGCGATGCGATCCTTAACGGATGCTGATGGATTGAAACTTTCTAGTTTGGCTATTATTTCTGGATAGCAATTAAAATGCTTTCTGATTCGATTTAATTTAACTAATGGGGTATTTCCAACAAGAGAAGTTATATCATTTGCTATTTCCATGAAATGATTTTTTAAATTTAAATATAATCTCCTAAATACATGATAAATGTATTTATAGATCTTTTATAAAATTTTCTCAAAAGAATTTAATTTAAAATAACTTTCTGCATAAAAAAATTTACTATTATAAAAGGTAGTTTTTATAATTATTATGTATTCTCTAGAACTAAGTCTGAGATATTCGCCTTTTCCACTTTCAATTCAGAAGAAAGAATTTGATGATGTTAAAAGGATTTATGATGTAATAAAAACTGCTATGAATGAAACTTTAGAATCCTCAAACTTGATCGAATTAAGTTGTGACAAAGCGCAAGATAAATTAATTACTGTAAAAGCTAAAGAAATTATTTCTGTACAGATATATGAAAAATCTGCAGTAGCAGGAGGAGCTAAAAGACCAGGTTTTTCTCTAGATATAGATTGACAGAATTAATGCGAGATTCCCTTGAAAGTGAAATACCTCATATTAAATTTAAAGATGTTTCTTTTTCATATCCTGGAGAGAAAGAAAATTTAATTTTTAAATGTAACTTCTCAATAAAAAGACCTGGATTTTGGATGGTCGTAGGTAAAAACGGAAGCGGAAAAAGTACTCTTTTAAAATTAATTAATGGAATAATCAAACCCCAAAATGGTGCAATTGATTCTAATGCGAATATTGGCATGGTGTTTCAAAACCCTGATCATCAAATATTGATGCCAAATTGTAGGAGTGAACTTCTGATTAATATTAATCAGAATATAAGTCAAAATGAAATTAATAAAAAAATTGAATATGTTCTTGAAGAGGTAGGAATGACAGGTTTTGAAAAAAGGCCAGTTCATACTTTGAGCGGTGGACAAAAACAACGCTTAACTATTGCATGCGCTCTGATTAGCAATAGAAATTTTATTCTTTTAGATGAGCCTACAGCTTTACTTGATCAAACCAGCCAATTAAAAGTTTTAAAAACTATTAAAAATCTTACAAGTGACCATAAAAAACCTTTATCGGCTTTGTGGATTACTCATCGTTATGAAGAATTAACTTATGCTGATGCAGTAGCAGAGTTGAAAAATGGTTTTTTATCTAACTGGCAAGAACCATCCAAATTTCAATATAATTAATTCTTGTACTTGTCATAAGGTACTTTAAAGAGCTAAATTCATTCTATATTCCTCGGTAGCTCAGCGGTAGAGCGATCGACTGTTAATCGATTGGTCGCAGGTTCGAATCCCGCCCGGGGAGTTCATTACTACTTCCATAAGTGACTAAAGAGACTAAAAAGTCTCTTTTTTTGTGTCTATCACAGGTTTTTTAACAAAAAACAGTTTCCAGAACCTTCTTTAATTATCCATCATTTTTGTAAAACCGTTCTGGTAGTGTTCTGGTATCAATATAAAAACCGTTCTGGTGAATTTAGAAGAGAATTTCTTCAGTTTTCTTCCTAATAAAAGTTGGTTTTTGATTCATAAAATCTCTAAATTTTTTCTTTCCTCTTTTTACCTTTTCTAAAAGTCTCAAACTCTCAGGGATGGACATTTGATTACCTATGGTTATCAGGTTTTCATCTCCATCAGGAGGAGGAAGTTCGAGGACGTGAGAGTCATCCTTTTTATCCTGTTTGATTTTTTTTATATCTACAAAGTCACCTTTATTATTTTTTATTCGACAGATTTTCTTATTTGATATTTTATTTTTCTTAGTTGATACTTTCCTATTGGAATTACCTTCAATTAGTAACTGTAATTGTGGATAATCTTCTTCATAAAATTCATCAATATCATCATAATATCTAGGATTATTGTCAATAAATTCCGCAAATGTAAGACTTTCTTCGAGTCTTTTTTTATTAAGAAAGACGTTTTTTACCATATCCATCTTCCTACTTATTGAAGGATTCATAATGGTTTTCTCCCAGTTCTTTTCATCTCTGTATAAAGATTATTGACCAAAGTAGAAACAAAGGAATTAAGATTAACCCCTTGTTTCTTACTTAATTCCATCAACATTTGATAGTCGATATTATTTAACGTGACATTTTTCATAGTTAATAATTAAATTGCGAGTAATTGTTCTTTAAGTTCTTTCTTAATTAGTCTCTTAATTGCACTACTTCGAGTGATGTGATTGTCACAACAGTATTCATCCCAACGTCTTGCAAGTTCTAACTCTCTTGAATTGAAAGAGACTGGGAGATTGTGTTGGTTGTTTTTGTTAAGGTTAATAGTTCGCATAATTCTTGTTCTTTAATAAGGTAAAGTTTGCGTTCAGTTTCCATAATTAACTCTTTAAAAATGTCCTCAAAACCAGTCCAGAACGGGTCTTTCAACTTTTTTTTGTAGTCAATTACTAATCCTGATAAATACTTACACTCGTGTTTAAATGACATAATTTCCTCCAAAGTCACTGTCCCTTGTGATGATGGAGGAAATTATTTAAGAATCGAAATGGAATAAATTCACTTCACATCTCCATCTTGTGTATAAATTATTATGTAATTATTTATAATTAGTAAAAATTTCAATGTGACTGAAGAAAGGAAAATAGAGAAATTTGGAGTTGGTAATTTATATCCCGATAGAAATCCTCCTGAGTTTCATTTTTTTAGTAGTTGTATTGACGTTGAGATGAGTGATGGAGATGGTTTTACCTTCACTCCATTTTTTAATGAATTTAAGGATACTGATGATATTGATAAGTATCTAGAAAAATATATTGAAGATAAAAAAGTAGAAAAATTAGATGTTCGTATGGATTTTATGACGTGGAGTCATTACTACATAAATCCTGAGACTCTTGAACTAGAAGACTTTATAGAAGGAGATACTAATTACGTTAGTTATTGGGTATGGAATAACGAGACTAAAAAGTTAGATGAGGTAGATACTAATTCTCTAAATGATGAGGATGAAGATGATGACGTTGATTGGGAAGTTTAGGAATGACAATCAATAATCCTGAGTCATATAGAACACTTACTTTTGAGGGTGTAGGAACTCAGTTTGAGTGTAAAAGATTCACTTCTCTAAACAGATTTGATAAGAAGACAGGAGAACTACTTGAGAGAGATGAATGGGAGTATGAATATGATGAAGATGAGGATATTGAAGGTGGTGTTGTATATGAATATCTCAAAATTTATTTAAAAAATAACGATACAGGTGAAACAGTATGTTTGAACGAAACTAAGACTTTTGAAGAACTAGGAATTGAAGTTCTGGGGTTAGAAAACTGTCTTCAAGAAATGGATAAAGAGGATGAAAAAATTACTGAACCAGTTGATGATAGTCAGTTAAAAGATGAGGATTACTGGTTGTTGAAAGAAGAAAATTTAAAAGGTGTTTGGGGTAATGTTGATTTCTATAAGGGTGATGAATTTGAGGTGGAACTAATCACCATTACTGTTAATCGTGAGGGTAGAGAGAACCTCTGTAGGATTGAATATGATGGTGAAGATTTATACCCTTGGGAATTAAATGGTGGTGGTGTTACTGAGGTTATTCGACCTTCTTGATAGAAAGAAGTCTTAGATAAAGAACACAAGTATATTTTTATTGATATTTTTTTTGTTATTTCCCACCATTATTGATGATTTCTTGGGGTTTCATATTAGAAACTCTCCCACATCTTTGTTTCGGTTCTTTGAATGTTTGTTTTGCAATATTAGTTCCAACCCAAATCAAGATGAGTTGTTTTAAAAAATCTTTGTCGAATATATCTCTCATTTTTTATCCCTCATAAATTCATTTACATCTTCATCTTCTTTATAGACATATAAACTAATCAATTCCTGAGATAATACTTTTTCATCATCCTTATAATCCTTCTCCAAATAACGAGTAATCATTTGTTGTTGAGTGTGATTACATCTCAACATATATTTCAAGACGTTCTCAAGAATGAACTTTTCTTTCTTCTGGAGAACAATACTTTCCCCGATATATCGACAATAATTTATACGATTTGCGAATTCAGTATCATAATATCCCGCAACTTTGTTTCTACTTTTAATCACATCCTTCCAAAGATTATTATTATCTTCAACAGATTTAAAAGGGATTCTTTTATTACCATCTTTTTCCCATTGGTCTTGATATGGTTGATTGAGATTTAACAAAGATACTTTTTTTGTTCCAGATTTAATTGGTGGAGAAGGTAATAACAAAACCATCCCAATCCCAACGGAGAGAATAGATTTCAACATTTTTAATTGTGTGTGGGGTTCTAATTATTCCGTTAAATGTTAGAAATGGCGATATCTTCCTAAAACAAGTTTCATAAATAGTAATGGATATGTAGAAACATCCACTTTTGATAATAAGAAAAGACTTAGGATTTACTGATTTTCTCCTGAGTCTTTTTTTTTATTTTCGATATGATTCATCCAATAAGACGGAAACAAGAGAAACAAGTTGATACTTGTTTAATGATTGTCCTCTACGTTTAAAGGAATCTTCGACCATTTTTTTGAAGTATTTTAATCTACGGAAATACTCTTTATCCCTCTTCATAAAAATTCCAGGTGGTTAAAGAATGACTGGTTCAACTCTTCGTTTTTCAGTCTGTTTGTAGTAGTTCAAAAGGAAGTCTAATGTTCCTGTTCTACTCCTCCTGAGTCGTCTTGTAAGGGTGTCAAACTCATTAAGGGTATCAAAGTGACGTTCCCCAAAATACATTGTTATAGTCTCTTTTTTTGGTGTTTCATCTCTTATTTGTTGTTCCTCAAGTTTTTTGTTCTTAAGGTATTCTCTGTATTCGTTGTAATTCATAATTGATTAAAAGTGAGTGGTTAAATGGTCGAAACTGAATATGTCTAACTCTGGTTTTCCAACTAGATATTCTTTCATTTTTTTCTTTCTACTACTGATGTTGTATTGGGAATGATGTTTATAATTCCAAACTCTTACATCTTCTTCTCTATTTAAATAACAGAAATTTTCCAAGTATCTTGAACCATCCTGTTTTTTCTTTTTCTTACATTCTTGAATGAATCCGTTTATGAAATAACGAAGTTCGTTAGGAGTTTTGAAATATCCTTTTGTATTTGATAAGTGAGTATGAGTATGAAAAGGTTGAACTAATTTACCTGTATTTTCATTTACGTCATCACTTTTTTCGTGAAAATGAACCATCCCTATCCCTTGAGGAAACATAGGAATATTTGAACTTCGAGTGACTCTACCTTTTATTCTCCAATGAAATTTTTGACGGAATAACTTATGAAATTCACTTATGTAAGATTCAACAGTTTTAATTGTTTTAGGTTGATTTCTATATCTAAAAGTGATGAACCATTCTGGTGGATAATCATCCCAAGTTTTCATTAACCATTCCTTATGGATAGTTTCTAGTTGATTCATTTAACAGTTCTATTGATTTGTTTTTTTCGTTAGACACACGAAGTTCATCCCAAATACAAGTCTGGGTAATCTTTTTTATTTAACGTTGAACTAATCCTCCTGACTCTCCCATAGGAAGAACATCAGTTCATAAGATTCATCAACTATGTATTTGACTATTTATAAACTATGTAATTTTCACAGGGATTTTTGAATTTTAGACTTCCACTTTTTTAAGAAGTCTATAAACACTATCTCTATGAATACCCATTTGTTTTGCGATTTTAGTCACCCCTAATCCTTCACTCTTCAAACGTTTGATTTCCTCAACATCTATTCGTTGAGTTCCTCCTTTATAGACTCCCTTACGTTTTGCAAGTTCTATCCCTTCCATTTGACGTTCTTTACGGATATTAGTTTCTAATTCTGCAAAAACTCCCAACATATCGAGGAAACATTTAGAAGTTGCATCTTTCGTTGAAATTGGTTGTTCTGTTGAAGTTAGAGTTACACCCTTATCCATTAGTTGTTTGACGATTAACTGTAAATCCAAAACAGAACGTGCAAGTCGGTCAATCCTTGTGATGACTAACTCATCTCCTTCACGAACAAATTCGAGACATTGTTTAAGTTGTTCTCTTTTATCTGTTGAAGTTCCTGAGACTTTTTCTTCAAAAATCTTATCGACTCCGTATTTCATTACGGATTCACGTTGAACTTCTAATGACTGTTGTTGAGAACTAACACGGATGTATGAAACTTTCATTTAAAACTGTCGTATCTGGGTTAATCATAATCGAACTGTCGTAAATGGCAACATACGACCCTGATACGGCACTTTATAGGGGTAAAAAGTGTCGTATTTTTTATAGGTGTCGAACTATACCCATAGACGACACCTTTAATTCAATAATTTTCTCTCTCCTGTATCCACTTAATGGGTTGGTTCTCCTCCAACCACTTTTGATATGTCATACCAGTGGAGTCTATGTAATGAACATCTCTCACATAATCAAAAATTTCTTCTTTCGAGACAATATTGTTTTCATATTCTTTATAGATAAAATTTAATCCATCTCTAACTTTTTTGTCTGTTAATTTCATTAGTTTTCCTCCTGATTTAATTCGTTTAGTTGATACTTGATTCTCATACGTTGTCTATAATTTTCTTCTCGTTTTTCTTTCTTCTTTTGTTCTTCTTCAAGAGAACAAGTTATCCCTGTAACTCTGTCTATATGAACACAAGAACCATCCATAAGAGTTACTTTTCTAATTGGATGAAATACTCCCATTAGTTCGAGTTCTTTAACTTCCTCTTTGGAATAAATTTTTCCTGATTCAAAATCCATTAGTTTTCCTCCTTTAATAAATCAATTTCTTTATCCAAATCAAATTTTTGTAATTCTTCTAATTTTTCTTCAACATCCCTTACTGAATCAAATAAATTTTTCACTACCCCTTCTAAAAGATTGGTGTAATTAACTTTGTATCCACCTTCTCCTAGAGGATTATTTTCAAAAAGATGTTTTGTTCTTTCCTCTATGTGTTCTCTAATTTTTGACCTTATTCCACCTTTAAACTTTCTTCCATAAAGTAAGTCGAGTTCTAATCGTCTATAAAAATCAGTAGGACAAAAATCCCCTTTAGTGTAATTATTTTTTAGGAACTCTTCTTTTTCTTGTTGTAACGATTCAATGTCTTCTTTAGTAGTTGAACGTTTAAATTTGTCGTGGGTATCTATTGCAAAATCAAAGTCTTCTTCAGTAATTAAAAATCTACTTCTGGAGGTTAAAAATTTGAAGTAACCTTTTTGATTATTTGGATAATTTTCATTAAAGAATTTATTTAAGTCTTCGTAAGAATTTGAATTCTCTTTGATTCCTTCAAGTAATTCAATAAAATTAGGATTTTTTTTCATTTTGATAATAAGAATAAAATTGAACATATGAATCACGTCCTCCTTACTCATAAGAAGGGGGTTTATAAGGACAGTCGTGGTTGTCCTGAGTATTAAATTTTTAATCCTTGTTTAACTAACTCCTTACACCACTTTTCAAGAAATAATTTTCTTTCTGGTAGAAATTGAGTGTTGTCATAACTTCCAATAGAACCCGAACGGTATCCTGTATGTCCTATTTGTCTTTCAATAATGTCTCTTTCAGTTCCACATACTTGTTGTCCTTCAGTAACTACAACTCTTCTCCAACCCTGACCAGTTAGTTTTTTGTTGTAACCCAACCTTTTCAAAAAGATATTGATACTTGAGGGATTTTGATGAGGATATTGACCACATCTAGGAGTCCAAAAGACATATTCTTTGTCTCCACTAATCTTCCTCATTCTGTTCAATATTGTTTTAATTTCATCAGTTAGAGGAATGTAGTGTTCGTATTCGGGATTATTTTTTCTACTTAAGGTTCTCTTTAATCCTTCCGTTTCTGGAGGAATAACAATCATCTCTCTTTCTTCGTCTATCCAATCCCATTTCATAGAGACAATTACTGAAACTCTTATACAAGTCATTAGATATAACTTCGTAGAAGATTTAGTGATGACTGAATTAGTTGATGAATTTATTTTTTCTAATAAATCAGGAACTTCACTCCACTTTATTGAAGGATTATTTTTTGGTTCTAATCCAACTTTTTCAATATCAAAAGGTATCCCACAAGGATTTTGTCTTCTAGGGAATATTCCTTCACCAATTCCCCAATCAAAACATTGTTTTAAGAGAGAACGAATCCTAATAGGGTGATTGTGATGACCCCTCGATTTTATAGATTTAATTAGTTGTAGAACCTTACTTCTTCCCCCTCTATCCCACTCAAAATCGGTCACAGAGGTATCTCCACCAAAGTAATTACATATCTGTCTAAATTTCCTTTTCCTATCCTTAAAAGTTCTTGGAGATACAACACTTTCATAGTATTCAAGGTAGTTATCGAACAACTTTCCAAGAGTTAAAGATGATTTTATAACTTCATCTTTTGTGAAGTAATCATTAGGATTTTTCCCAGTAGATTTACTCCATTTTTTTATTTCATCCCATAATGTGAGGAGATTATTTAACTCTATTTCTTTTGTCATATCTCTCAATTTATGAGGGAAATAAACACGAGTATTGTTTTTTGAACCTTTCGGGTATCTCATCAAACCTTCAAATCTTTTACATTTATTTTTGGAATTTTCTACAACCAAAAACAATCCACTACCCTTTTGAACCTTCACATATTTTCTTTCTTCTAAGTGAGGTAAGTTTTTAAGTTCTTTTAGTTCAACAGTCATTATTTTCTACCTCCTTTTTCTTTCTTTTCGAGGTATTTGATAACGAGGTCTTTTCTAAATCCAAGACTCCTCTCGTCCATCCAAATGGTTGGTGGGAAGTCTGGGTCTTCCTTTCTCCATCTTCTTATTGTCGAATAGTGTCTTCCCAAGAGATTACAAATCTCATTCATATAGAGAATACCCTGTTTAGGATATAACTCCTCAACTAAGTTTTTCATACTAAATTTTTATACGGTAAATGTTAAATAACAGACGAATTGTTATAAATTATCAATTCAAATTCGTAGAGATAAGTGGAGTTACCCTGACAGGTTTTTATACTCTCTTATACCCTTTATTATAACACAAACCTTCAGTATTGACAACACTTTAAGGAAGTTTTAATCTTTATACTTAGAGTCAAAGATTAGGGGTTATAAAGTAATAAGAATTGATTTTTGACTAAGTTATACTTAGTTTTTGAAATTCGTTCTGGTATCGTTCTGGTTACCGTCTTATATGTAAAGAAAACCCCTTCTAAACCCTGTCATAGTCGCTTATTATAACTTTGTTAGTAAATCGCCCGGGGAGTTTATAAATACCAAAAAGTTATCCAAAGTCACTCTAAAAGGTGGCTTTTTTATTTCTTAGACTTCTTTTTGTAAAATAGTAGTTAGCCGGATGTGAAATTAAGTATATTTGATCTAATATTAAGAACAGTATATAGAACATTAAAAATAATCAAATACTATACAGAGAATAGTTTTTTTAAAATTAAAAAATTTTTTTAAAGAACAGTAATTAGAACACTTACAAAAATTTTTCAAAAAATGAAAAAACTCTTTGATTGATTTTCATTTTTAAAATCAAGAAATATTTTTATTTATATCGTCTGAATTGTTAACCCATTTAGGAAACTTTAGTCATCCCACATATCCTCTTTCTCTTGATTCAAATTATTTCTTTCAAGCAAATCTATTCTTTGCTTCTGAGAATCTATTTCTGTTTCAATTACGTTTTTATCGTCAATGTATTTTGTTTGTATTTCTATGATAATTATTTCAAATTGTTCTCCAAAAAAATCTGACATTTCTCTCCATGCTTCCATTTCCTCTTCTTTGCCAATAGTATCGTTTATTTGATGGGAAATAATTTCTAATACATATTGTTTAAGTTCTTGATGACTCATCGATTCAACTTTTTTTTTAATGTAAAGTTCTTTAAGAGTTTCTAGTTGTTTTTTTGATAAATCTGAATAGATAATAGACGTCTTTTTCATAGATACCTAAATTTTTTTTAATATAGACAAAATTATAAGTTTAAACATCTTGGAGAAATTAAAAATACAAAACATAGTTAATTATTATTTGAAAACTGAAAATCTCAATCTAATTCAATTTTTCTAAACCTTAAAATGGCAATCTGAATTAGAAATTCTTTCAATTTGAACCATTATTTGCTCGTAATAATCCTACGATTATTAAGAAAAAGTAAATAGAATCGAAAGAAATTCTAAAATTTCAACTTTTTTAAAATTCATAATTTCTACCTAATCCATTATTATCACTAAGTTATTTGATAAATCTAATTGATAAAATTGTTTACAGTAATTCAGCAATCTTTATAAATTCTTGAGAGAATCATATTACTGAAACTTAATTTTTATTTAATAGTTGATAAATATGAAAATTTCAATCCTTTTAATTGAAGACGATCGTGATATGCGTGATCTGGTGGCTAGGCATTTGGAACATTCTGGTTTCGATGTCCAAAAAGCTGAAGATGGAATTAAAGGACAAGCACTAGCTCTTCAATATTCACCAGATTTAATACTTTTGGATTTAATGCTACCAAGTGTTGATGGTTTGACTTTATGTCAGCGACTAAGAAGAGACGAAAGAACATCAAACATACCAATTTTGATGATAACTGCGTTAGGCGGTCTTAAAGATAAAGTTACTGGGTTTAATTCTGGAGCAGATGATTACATCACTAAACCATTCGATTTAGAAGAATTACATGTACGCATAAAAGCTTTATTAAGAAGAACCAATAGAGCACAACTTAATTCTAGTAACCAGCAAGAAATATTAAATTATGGTCCCTTAACTCTTGTTCCTGAAAGATTCGAAGCTATTTGGTTTGAATCTCCTGTTAGGTTAACTCATCTTGAATTTGAACTTCTTCATTGCCTTTTGCAGAGACATGGTCAAACTGTATCACCAGCATTAATTCTAAAAGAAGTATGGGGATATGAACCTGATGATGATATTGAGACAATTAGAGTTCATATTAGACACTTACGCACTAAACTTGAACCCGATCCACGTAAACCTATTTATATAAAAACTGTATACGGCGCTGGATATTGTCTCGAGTTACCTATTGGTTCTCAAGTCGAAACTGCTAGGCAAGAGTTCATCCAAGCAAGAAATCCTGATTTGATAAATTCTGCAGTAGATTAATTTCATATATCTTCTATTGAAATTTTTAAAAAAGCTATTTCCCATGCCAGCCTCGGTTGAATGTTTTTTCTTAAGAGGTATTTTAAATTTTCAAGTTTTTTAACTAAACTGACATTTTTTGTTTTTCTCCACCAAATTGTTTGAATTAAATTTACTAAACAAATCTGTTGAGAAATTTCTAAATTGTCAGATATCGATTTAGATATTTCTAATATTTCCAGACTACTTTTAATTGGATAATCCAATTTACTTATAATTTCATCTGAAAAATCGTTCCAAACTTCAACATTTTTCAATAATTGATTTGGAGATCCATTTGCAGAGTTTATTAAATCTTCAAATTTTAATTTTGTATTGATCTTTAAGTTAGAAGTATCCAAGTATTCTTTTAGAATTGATTTTATTTGTTCACTAGAAAAAGATCGAAATCTGACGATTTGACATCTTGAAATGATCGTATCTAAGAGAAGGTTTAATTTAGACGTTAGTAAAATAAAAATGCCGTTACTAGGTTCTTCTAAGGTTTTTAAAAGGCAATTTGAGGCTGCTTCGTTTAAGAGGTGTGCATCAATAATCAAAACAATTTTTTTTTCTGAGTTTATTGATTTTTGACTAAGAAAAGTTTTGATATTACGTATTTGAGCAATTTTGATAACCTCATATCCACTTTTTTTTGTTTTTTCCAGATCTAAACTTCCTGAACTTTTTGTTGCCAAAAGAGAATCAGGTTTAATAATTAAAAAATCAGGATGGTTATTGTTTGTAATTCTCTCTTCAATATTTTCGCTTGGTGAAGACTGTTTGAAAATCTCTTTTATAAATTGAAGAGCAGTTTGCTTTTTGCCTAATCCTTCAGCACCATAAAATATATAACCATTAGCAAATGATTTGTTTTTAATTATGTTCTTAAGAATAGTATTCACTTCTTCATTCAAGAAAAAATTATTTTTTTTAACCTCAATCATTTGTTATTGGAAAAATTGTTTAGCAAAGTCTCTTTAATTTGATTAGAAATAGTTTTAATATTTTGTGAAGCAGATATTACTTTCCAGTTTTTTTGTTTGGCAATTAGTTTGAAGCCTTCATTTACTTTTTCTAAAAATCTAATACCTTCTGATTCTATTCTGTCTGGAATTTCATTTTTTCTTCGAAAAATACTCTCTTCTGGAGAAATTTCTAAGAAGAAAGTGAGATCTGGAGATGCTCCTTGACACACAATAGATTCAATATTTTTAATTATTTCTAAATTTATATTTCTTCCATAACCTTGATAAGCCAGTGTGGAATCGGAAAATCTATCACTTATTACCCAATCATTATTATTTAATGCAGGTAAAATAATTTTGGAAACGTGTTCAGCTCTATCTGCTGAATAAAGCAATAATTCTGCAAGAGATGAAGGCTTGTTATTTTCATTGTTATCAAGAATCAGTCTTCTAAGTTTTTTTCCTAAAAGACTGCCTCCAGGTTCTCTAGTTGTGATTATTTTAGACCCTTTCTTTATTAGACCACTATTAGGAAGCCATTTAGATAGTTCATCTATTTGGGTAGTTTTACCACATCCATCAATACCCTCAATAACGATAAATTTTCCTTTCATTTAATCCAAAGATAAAGCATTAATTACAACTGTAATAGAGCTAAAAGCCATTAATAATGCTGCTATTGATGGAGTAAGAAGAATACCGTATTTAGGGAATAAAATGCCGGCGGCTAAAGGTATAGCTAGTAAGTTGTAACCAAAAGCCCATATTAGATTTTGCTTTATTTTTCTAATAGTTTTTTTTGCAAGATTTAAGGCGTAGGGTAATCCATTTAGTTGATCTCCCATCAAAACTACATCTGCATTTGCCTTGGCTATTTGAGTCCCTGATCCCACCGCAATTCCTAAGTCTGAGGATGCTAAGGCTGGGACATCATTAATACCATCACCAATCATTGCTACTTTATTATCAATTTTTAAATTTTCTATAGTCTTTAGCTTCATTTCAGGAAGAAGATCCCATTTTACTTCTGTTTCTTTAAAACCAATTTTTTTTGCTAAAGCTAAAACTGTTTGTTTCCTATCTCCACTTAAAATATTAATTTTAAATTTGTTTTGTCTTAAATTTTGAACTGTTTTAATTGAATCATCTCTGAGTAAATCTCCTAGGAAGATAAAGCCTAATAACTTATCTTTGATACTTACTCCAATAATAGTGTTCGTTTTTGTCTCTTCATTTTCAATTACTTTTTTTGAATCACTATCAATAATTACTCCATTACTTAGTAGCCATTCAATATTTCCAATATTAATAAGTCCATCAATTGACTCTAGTTCTCCAGAAATACCTCGGCCTGAATGAGTGACAATTTTTTTTATTGGTAATAAACTTAAATTTTGTTTTTTTGCTTCTTGAATTAACGCATCTGCGATTGGATGTCTGCTTTCCTTTTCTAAACTGGCAGCTATTCTTATTAAAAAAGAATGATCATCATTATTTTTATAATCAACTATGAAAGGCTTACCTTTTGTTAACGTACCTGTCTTATCAAAAATAATGTGATTAATTTTTGAAGCCATTTCTATTTTGTCTCCGCCTTTAAATAAAACTCCCTTTTTTGCTGCTTTACCTGATGCGACAGTTATTACAGTTGGGGTGGCTAAACCTAATGCACAAGGACAAGCTATTACTAAAACAGCAATTGACAATTGAATAGCTAAACTAAGGAAATTTTCAGCATTACTACCAAGCGAACTATGAAGTGTATGGCTTGAGTGAGTGAGTAATTCATTATTATGAATTAATAAATCTGGCCAAATGTTTCTTGCTCCCTTCCACCAAAATAAGAAGGTTAAAGTAGCAAAAATAAGTACAAAGTAAGTAAATTTGCCTGCAATTTCATCAGCAATTCTTTGAATGCTAGGTTTTCTAGCGTTTACAGACTCAATAAGATTTACTAGTTTTGCAAGAGAAGAATCCCCTCCGACCTTTTGTACTTTAAGTCTGAGAGTTGAATTAAGATTTAAAGATCCACTTGATAGATTTTCGCCTTCTTTTACCTCGATAGGTTTAGATTCTCCAGTGATATGTGAAACATCAACATATGAATTTCCTTGAGTAACAATGCAGTCAGCAGGTACTCTGTCTCCTGCTAAAACTTGAATCTCTTGATTAGGTCTCAAAGTGTTTACTCTTATTGATTTTATTTGATTATCTTTTGTGTAGATATTTGCCATTTCAGGTTGAAGATCTAATAACTCTCCAATGGAAGAACCAGTTTGGTATCTTGCTCTTTCCTCTAAGAAACGCCCAATCAATATGAAGCCTAATAGCATAACTGGTTCATTAAAAAAACAAGGAAAACCAGTGGCAGGAAATATTAAGGATAGAAGACTTGTTATGTATGCGCTAGTTACCCCAAGAGCTACTAGAGAATCCATATCAGGACGGTTCTTAATAAATGATTTAAACCCATTAATAATTATTCCTCTGCCTG
>CACAST010000002.1 GCA_902535185.1 uncultured Prochlorococcus sp. | reverse complement strand
TTGTTTAGACCATCTTCTGCAATTTTTTTCCCCCAAACCAGATATAGCTAAAGAAATATCAATTAGTTTGGTTTTTTGGAGAGATTTGGCGACTGAAATAGTGTGTTTTGTTATCACACTTTGTATTTTTGCAGAATTACTTTTACCTATATCTTTTGATAATCTTGTTTTGCATCTCCCAAAACCATGCCATTTAGCCATGATAATAAGTAATGCTTTATCCAAAAATTTTATAGAGATTTGAAATAATTATATATTTAAAAAAAATTTAGAATTAACTTTATAAATTTAGATTATGCTTTGTTAAGTAATTTTAAATTTGTCGTGATCTTATGATTTGATAATGGCCAATTAAAAAATTCCAACTAGATTAATAATCTATAGAATAAAATTTTGCAAGCAATTAATCCTATTTGGGCGGAAGTTCAACAATTACTCCAAAAAACTTTAAGTAAGCCTTCATTTGAGACATGGATAAGGCCAGCTAAATTTAACTGTTTTGAGGATGGCATATTGACTCTAATAGCTCCAAATACATTTTCCAGTGATTGGTTAAGAAAGAATTATTGTGAAACTATTGAAAAAGCTGCAAAAGAAATCTGCGGCCAGGATGTAAAAGTTGTTTTTAAATCTGAAACGAATCCCATCAGCGATTTAACAAATGAAGAGAAAACTAAAGAACAAAACTTGAATCATAAAACAAGGCCTTTTTCTAGTAATAACCAAAATAATTCTTCAAAAAATCAATTCAAAAATCCTAATGGTTTAAATTTACGCTACGTATTTAAAAGATTTGTTGTAGGTCCAAATAGTAGGTTGGCTCATGCCGCAGCTTTAGCCGTTGCCGAATCTCCTGGTAGAGAATTTAATCCATTATTTATTTGTGGTGGAGTGGGTCTTGGTAAGACTCATTTAATGCAAGCAATAGGTCATTATCGAGTAGAAATAGATCCAGAAGCAAAAGTAAAATATGTATCCACAGAGACTTTTACTAACGATGTTATTAGTGGAATTAGGCGAGATGGAATGACAGCTATTCGAGATAAATATAGAAATGTAGATTTGATTTTAATAGACGATATACAGTTCTTAGAAGGCAAAGAGTATACACAAGAAGAATTCTTTCATACTTTTAATGCTCTTCACGAATCAGGAAGTCAAATAGTTATCGCAAGTGATAGACCCCCAAATCAATTGTCCGGAATTCAGGAGAGATTAATTTCTAGGTTCTCTATGGGTATGACTGCAGATATTCAACCACCTGACCTTGAGACGAGGACAGCCATCCTTCAAAAAAAGGCAGAACAAGAGAGTATGAGTCTTCCAAGAGATTTAATTCAATTTATAGCAGGAAGATTCACTTCGAATATTCGAGAACTGGAAGGAGCATTTACTAGAGCTGTTGCATTTGCATCAATAACAGGCTTGCCAATGACAGTCCAATCAATTGCTCCAATGCTTGATCCGAATAGTGTTGGAGTTGTTGTGAGTCCAAAACAAGTTATTAATAAAGTGTCAGATTTTTTTAAAGTTTCTACTGATGAATTGATTAGTTCAAGTAGGAGAAAACCAGTAAGTCAAGCTAGGCAAATAGGTATGTATCTTATGAGACATGGAACGGATCTAAGCTTACCAAGAATTGGAGATGAATTTGGGGGG
This sequence comes from uncultured Prochlorococcus sp., assembly GCA_902535185.1. Lineage (GTDB taxonomy): Bacteria > Cyanobacteriota > Cyanobacteriia > PCC-6307 > Cyanobiaceae > Prochlorococcus_A. Next base: position 55,409 of record CACAST010000002.1, on the reverse strand, counting down.
AAAGACCATACAACAGTTATGTATGCTATTGAACAAGTTGAAAAAAAATTATCTATTGATCCAAATATTGCAAGTCAAGTTCAAAAAATAAGAGATTTACTTCAAATAGATTCCAGAAAAAATTTATAGGTTTACTGTTAACTAGAAATAAAATTTATAGGATCTTGATCATATCTATCCCTGAAAGGTATCTTATCTATTTCATTGATATCTCTGAGTGATTCAATTTTATTTAGTGATTGTCTTAATAACCTTGCTGAAATAATTGGCATATCTCTTGGAACTGAGATTCTATTTTTTAAGTATTTTAAGGAGATTCCTGAAAGTTTTTTAGGGATTAATACTTCGCCTGTGATCATATGAGTCAAAGCTGATCTCAATGATTCCTCAAAGGATTCTTTATTGTATGGGTTTACTTTTAGTAAATTGTCTTTATGCTTTATTACTCTTTTAAGAGCAATTTTTGCGAAATATTTTGAATCATAATTTTTATTAAATTCATAATTACCCAGACCCTCCCCAATATCTATTAGCTTAGAGAAAGTAATCTGTTGTTCATTACTTTCTTTATAACATCCTCCCATTTGTGGGGGTAAATCATGAGAGTGAGTATGAAAATCTCCTTGAGTGCCTCTATAAGCACTTTTACCTTCAAAAAGGGTAAGCCAGTTATCTACATGACGGTAATTAGATCTTAAATTAAACCCTTTATAATAGCTTAGTGAAGCATTCATTCTCTCCATGTAGGGAATAAAAATTATATCTCCAACACCAGGCTCTATATCACCCGTATTAGATACTGATGGATCAACAAACCCTGATTTTGATCTAGTTAAGATTTCATCGAGTTTAGAAATGGATTCTTTAAATCTTTTTTTTCTAAAAGAGTTATCTATAAAATTAAAGCTTTCTCGGCAGAGCCAATTACACCAGGATCTGAAAATTTCTCTTTCTAACTCTCGAATTTTGATAAGGTGACTTGATGTTATAAAAGATCCAAGTGCTCCAAATTCATTTTCTAAAAAAGCTATGATATTGTCGCTTTCAGTTATGACTTGCCCTTTAAATTCAATTGCAGGTAATTTCCCAGATCTGACTTTTTCAAGGAACCAACTTTCTTTTTGGCCGTAGCAAAACATATTTATTTTCTTGACTCGGTATGGAATTTTCTTAAATTCAAGCCATAACCATATCTTCTGACAGTAAGGACACCAAGAATGCCTATCCCTATAGAGGGTAACTAAAACATCATTTTCACTATGTCCAAATAATCTTAAATTTGCGTAGGAATTATTTATACCTTGGACTCTATCAAGATCTTCAACTTCAAATTTATTCAACTCATCCCATGTCAAAATCTCATTCATTATTTGAATTAAAGCTATAAACTAAAGCTATAATAATTCATTAAAAAAGTCTTGGAATTTGAATTTGATTTAATTGTTGTTGGCGCTGGATCTGGAGGACTGGCGGCGGCTAAACGTGCGGCTAGTTATGGAGCAAAAGTCGCAATCATAGAAATAAATCAAATAGGAGGAACTTGTGTAATAAGAGGATGTGTTCCAAAAAAATTGATGGTTTATGCAGCTAGAAGTAAAAAAAATATGGATTCTTCTGAAGGATATGGATTAAAAAATGAGGGTATTGATTTTGCATCAAACATATTATTGAAGAATATTAGAGAGGAGGTTTCTAGATTAAGTGATTTACATAGAAATTCTTTAAAAAAATTGAATGTAACTGTTTTTGAGGGCTTAGGAAGATTTACGACTCAAAATGAATTAGAAATTATTTGTCCAAAAACGAAGAAAATTAAAAACAAAATAAGTTCAAAAAAAATTCTTATTTCAGTTGGAGGTAAACCAAATAAATTAAATATTCCTGGGGTAGATTTGGCATGGACTAGTGATGATATTTTTGAATTAGAAAAGTTTCCTAAATCAATATTAATAGTAGGAGGAGGATATATTGCTTGTGAATTTGCTTCTATTTTCAGAAATTTAGGTACCGAAGTAACTCAATTAATTAGAGGTAAACATTTACTTAATGGTTTTGATGAGGATCTTTCTTTGTGCCTGGAGGAATCACCTACTTTTACTGATATCAAAATAATTACCAATGCTCAATTGAAGTCTATCAAAAGAGTAAATGGGAATTTGGAATCTACCCTAGAATCGGGGGATAAACTCCTCACTAATAATATCCTTATTGCTACAGGAAGAGAACCAAATCTTTTGCCTTTAAATTTAGAGTTTTTAAATCTAAAGATGGATGGACAATATTTAGATGTTGATGAACTTAATCAAACAAGCAACGCAAATATTTTTGCAGTCGGCGATATCATAAATAAACCAAACTTAACTCCAGTAGCAATAGAACAAGGTAGAGTTTTTTCGGATAATTTTTTTAATGACCAAAAAAGAAAAGTAAATTATGAATATATTCCTAAAGCCGTTTTTACTATTCCTGAAATTTCAACAGTTGGCTTAAGTGAGAAAAGAGCTAAAGAGATTTACTCTGAAAAAAATATAAAAATTTTCAAATGCAAATTTACCCCTATGTCTAATACCTTTAAAAAGTATAAATCAAAATGTATGTTGAAGATTGTAGTTAATAAGCTAACTGACAAAGTCCTAGGATGTCATATGTTTGGAGAAACATCGTCCGAGATTATTCAAATGGTATCAATTTCATTAAATGCAGGGATAACAAAAAAAGACTTTGATATTACTATGGCTTTGCATCCAACTATCTCAGAAGAATTTGTGACTATGTATGGATAAAATTATGAATTAGAAAATTTTAATTTTTCTTGAAAAATTAGAAATACTATAAGAAATGCAAAGTAAATAAATAAACCTATCCTTAATTCAGAGAGGAAGTTAAATCCATTCAGGAAAAGTATCTTATCGAGAATGTAGAAAATATAAAGATTAAGCAAAATAAATCCTTCAATTCTTGTGATTTTCCCTTTGCTCCAGAAAATTGGTAAGCATGCAAAGGTAGTTAAAACCATAAAAGGTAAGTCAACTTTTATTAGACTCTGTTCAATTACTAAACCTTTAAATCCTGAAAAAATGCTGCAACTTCCAAGGATTAAAAGTTGATTGAGTAAATTACTTCCTATTACATTCCCAATCGCAAGATCTGTTTTGCCTTTAAATGCAGCAATTATTGAAGTTACTAATTCTGGTAAAGATGTTCCAGTTGCGACGATAGTTAAACCAATGACAATTTCATTTACACCCAAAAGAGTAGCGAGCGTTTTAGAACCATTTACTAAAATATTTGAACCAAAGCTTAAAAGAAATATTCCCAATATTAACTTTAGTAAAATATTAATCTTCCCTTTATAGTTATCTTTTAATTCTTCTATTTCTGGTTCAGCATCTTTGGCCTCATCTCCTTTCTCATTGATGGTATTAATTTCCCATATTGTATTTAAGATTAAACAAAATATTAGAAATACACCTGCTTGCAATGTTAATAAGCCTGTTGATGACATAGCCCAAACTGCACAAGAAATTGCCATTAAAAGAGGCACATCTCTTCTGACTATTCTGCTTTTCACTTTGAGAGGTGTTATCAATGAGCTTATACCCAAAACAACGAGAACATTAAAAATATTGCTTCCAATTACATTGCTTGCCGCAAGCGAGTCACTGCCTTTAAAAATTGAGCTTAAACTTACCAACAACTCAGGAGAGCTTGTTCCAAGAGAAACAACGGTTAAACCAATTACAATTTGAGGTATTCCTAAAATTAAAGATAAAGATATGGCTCCTTGAATAAAGAACTCTCCTCCAGCAAAAAGTAGAACTATGCCTAAAACTATTTCTATTATTGGAAATAAAAAATCACTCATATTTAGTTTTTTATTTAGATAATAAAATTTTCATAATTGGCTAATAACTATCCTCGAATATCTATAATTTATTGTCAATTTTAATTTGCTGTTAAAATTAATTAAATAGAAAAAATTTTGAAGACTTTAACCATAATAAAACCTGATGATTGGCATTTACATTTAAGAGAAGGTCTTGTATTAAAAAATATTATTCATTTTACTTCAGAATATTTTGGAAGAGCCATTGTAATGCCAAATACTAAAAGTCCCATAACAACAATCAATAGAGCTATTTCTTATAAGAAATCTATTGTTGAAGCTATACCAGAAACTTCTAAGTTTGAACCACTAATGACAATCTATCTTACAGATGAAACTGATAAAGAGGAACTAATAAATGGTTTTAAAAATAATATTTTTTTCGCTGCGAAATTATACCCTGCTAATGCGACAACAAATTCTAGTCATGGAGTAAAGAAAATAGAAAATTTATATAAGATTTTCGAATCAATGCAAGATAATGGGATGCCTCTTTTAATTCACGGGGAGGTGACTGATTCCGATATAGATGTATTCGACAGAGAAGAAGTTTTTATAGATAGAGAACTTTCTCAAATCACCAAAAGATTTCCAAAATTAAAAATCGTTTTAGAACATATAACTACCTCTTATGCAGTGAATTTTGTTCAAGAAAATAATATTGGAGCTACTATCACTCCGCATCATTTGCATATAAATAGAAATGCAATGTTTTTTGGAGGTTTAAATAGTGATTTTTACTGCTTACCAGTTGCTAAGAGGGAAAATAATAGACTTTCTTTAAGGAAAGCTGCAACAAGTGGGGAAAAATGTTTTTTCTTGGGAACTGACTCCGCTCCACATCTTAGGAAGTGGAAAGCTTTTTGTGGATGTGCAGGTATTTTTAATTCACCAGTAGCAATAGAAAGCTATTTAACGGTATTTGAAGAGGAGGATGCTCTAGATAATTTTGAAAAGTTTGCAAGTTTGAATGGTCCTAATTTTTATAATGTGCCCCCAAATAAAGAAAAATTAAAATTAGTTTCTAGACCAAATAAAATTAAAGAATTTATTGATGTTGTTGAAGAAAAAAATGTTGTAGGACAAATAAAGCCATTTCATGCAGGTGAAACTTTGCAATGGCAAGTAGAGGGAATATTAAATTAAAAAATTAGATTTAATCTGAGAATTAAAAGTGTAAATTTTCCAATTTTTCTTGGTTAAATGGGTAGCTTTCGGCTACGATTAGATAGCGCAAATTCCTTCGGGAGTGTGGCGGAATTGGTAGACGCGCCGGACTTAAAATCCGTCGAGCGATTTAGCTCGTGGGGGTTCAAGTCCCCCCACTCCCATTATTTAATCATTTATTTTTAGTTCTGACGATAACTTCCCATAGTTGTTATGTTTTAACTAAGCAACCATAAATCAAAATGGAAAGTTTTTTCAATAATTCATTCGCTACTTTAATTGCATATATTGGAATTATCTCTACCTATTTATTTGTTATCCCATTATTACTATTTTACTGGATGAATAATAGATGGAATATTATGGGCAAATTTGAAAGATTAGGAATTTATGGCCTTGTATTTCTTTTCTTTCCGGGTTTAATTTTATTTTCTCCATTTTTAAATCTCCGACTAAAAGGAAGCGGTAAAGGGTAAATAATTGACTAAAGGTAAAGTTATACAAATAGGTTTATTTATTTCATTAATAGGATTAATTAGTTATAAATTTTCACCGCAAATTGGTATCGACAATTTTACTGCCACTACTCTCTCAAGTTGCATCTTGATTTTGATTGTTATTACTTGGGTAACATCTTATGTTTATAGAGTTGTAAATGGAAAAATGACTTTTATGGAACAAAGGAAGCGTTATAGAAAAGAGTATGAAAAAGTTGTTAATGATAAACTAGAAAGCAAATTCAACGCATTGCCAAAGGAAGAGCAGCAAAAACTAATGGAAGATCTAGAGAAAAATCCATAAATTTTTTATAGATAAATATCTAAAAATTATGAAAGACAACAAAATGCAAATTACTAAAAATGAATTTTTATCTAAGGTAGATGAGAAGTTTTTTGACTTAAAAAATAATAAAAAATTAGCTTTGATGCCTTTTATAATGGCTGGGGATCCCAATATTGAAATAACTTCTGAGATTTTATTAAGGTTACAAGAAAATGGGGCTGACCTTATCGAATTAGGTATACCTTACAGTGACCCACTTGCAGATGGACCTGTTATTCAAGTGTCGGCCTCTCGCGCCTTAAAGTCAGGTACTAGCCCAAGAAAAGTTATTAAACTTTTAGAGTCTTTAAAGGGTAAATTAAATATTCCCATCATCCTTTTTTCTTACCTAAATCCATTACTATGTTTTGGCTTTGAAAAGTTTTGTGAGATGGCATCTAATGCTGGAGTTTCAGGACTAATAGTTCCTGATCTCCCTCTAGAGGAAGCTTATAAATTTTCTAAAATAGTTAGCAATCATTCCATGGACTTGATTTTATTGGTAGCTCCAACTACTCCTTTTGAAAGAATGAAACAAATATCTAATCATACAAAAGGCTTTACTTATTTAGTAAGTGTTACAGGTGTCACTGGTGAGAGAAACAAAATGGAAAATAGGGTAGAAAATCTTATTGCTAAATTAAAAGATGTAAATAGCAATCCAATTGCTGTTGGTTTTGGGATATCCACTCCTGAACATGTTAATAAAGTTCGTGAGTGGGGAGCAGATGGAGTAATTATTGGGAGTGCATTTGTAAAAAGAATTTCTAGTTCAAGTGAAAAAGATGTCGTCGATCATGTTGGTGAATTTTGTAAGGAAATGCGTTTAGCTGCAGATCAAAAAAAATACATAAAAAAATAGTTCATTAATTAAAAAAACTTAATTATAGAAAATTAATTAAAAATGATGTATAAAAATATTTTTGCTGTCTTTAAGATTATTCTGTAGGTAATAATCTGATTTGTTTTTTCCCTAGCTTAATTTCAAATTCATCACCAGCTTTTAAATCTAAAAGTGCTGTATATGCTTTCCCAATCAAAAGATTTCCGTTTCCTTGAACTGTTGCAATATAACTTAGCTTTCTTCCTCCTTTGCCAATACCTGCAACTCCAGAGTCACCAAGATTAACTCCTTTTGCTTCTAGAAGTGCTTCATAAAATGCTGTAAAATTTAGACGTTCACCTCCATTTTTCTTAGTGGAAACGTATCCACAGGCGCGAACTAGGTCAGATTTGCTAACATCACCAAGTTCTTTAACTTTTGCAAGGAGATCGCTTCCAGTTAGCATAATTAATTAAAAGAAAGTTGTATTAAATAACATAGCAATTTGTATGTAATATATGCAATTATTAAGTATCTATTAATTCTATTATTTATATTTAAAAATGGAAAAGTTTGTAGTTTTTGGAGAGTACTGTGAAGATGCCATTAATAAAAGGGGACCGTTTCGTGAACAACATCTTAATAGACTTAAATACTTAAAAGATCGAGATATTCTAGTAACATTAGGGCCAACTAAATGTACCAAATATTTGTTTGGAATTTTTAATGCTAATGATGCAAATGAGTTGAAAGATATTATTGAGGATGATATATATTGGGAAAAAGGTATATGGATTAATTATGATATTTATCCCTGGATTCAGGCATTTTAAATATTATCTACGAAAATATTTTTAGCAATTATTCATGATTAATTTAAAAAAAATTAATTTAAATAAAAATACATAATGTTTTCGCTTTAATAATTAAATTATTTATCAAATTTAGGAATTAAAACGATATTTATTTAAAGGTTAGTTTTTAAATGAGTTTCATTATTTTTAAATAAAAAATAATATTTTAAATAATATTTATTCACAAGTATCATGAGTTATCTGGTTTACTAATGAGTCGATATCTAATTGACTATATGGTGATGTTTGTTTTTTCTCTGGATAATCATTTTTGAAATTGTTTAACCAATTTTGTTCAATCCTGATGAGATTTTTTGCAATATTGAACATTCCGCCTTTTTTATGTAATTCTTTAATCTTAAGAATAATCTCAGAGGTTCTACTCGATTTAATATTTAATTCATTTGCTAAATCTTTTTGGTTAAATCCATGAGATTTCAACCAATCTTTAATAAAGGAGATAAGTTCTCTTTCTTCCTGTTGAGATAATTTACTCATTTAATAAAAAGGGAATAACTTATTAAGCTTGGTCTCTGCTCTTGCTCTAATTGAAGGAGTCATATATTTGCTCCATATACTAAGTACGGCTGTGAGGGCAACAAAATCATCACTAAAACCAACTAATGGCATAAAGTCAGGGAAAAGGTCAAATGGCATAATTAAATAAGCTAGGGCAGCCATTAAGGAAACTCTTACTTGTGCTGGAGTAAAAGGATCTATAGCCATCTCCAAAACCTCTAATGCAGGCTTTGCAATTGTTCTTCCTGCTTTAATAAGAATCTTGATAATGATATTCTCATCAAATGTTGAACTTTCTAAAACTTCAGCATCATAGATTTTTTCTTGAGTTTTGTAGTTCTCTTTCATCCTTATAAATGAAATTTAAATATTTTTAATGGAATTTTTAGCTAATACTATCAACTAATCCATTCTGTATTCCTGCTTTTCTAAGTTTTCTTAAAGCACGTTGAACAACTTGTCGGCAATATTCCCTGCTACAACTCATATGTCTTGCAACTTCAGCTAAAGTTCTCCATTCATTTGAGCCGTCTAAACCAAATCTTAAACTTACTATCTTTCTTTCTTTCTCAGTTAAATTTGCTTTATCTAATAACTTCCAAGCAGAGGCTGTCCTTTCGGCTAATTCGGCTAATTCCATCGGGGGAGTTTGATCACTTGGAAGAATATCAACTAACTCGGAAGGATCTGATTTTGATTTAACAGTACCTTGGAGACTTACAGTGATGCTTCTCAATTCACAAGAAAGGAGTTCGTCAATTTCCTCTTTGGTTATTTTCATCTCTTCAGCTAGCTCATCACTAGTAGGTGGAATACCCTTAAGTTGCATAAGCTTTGATTTTGCTGATCTTAGTTTTGTAAGTTTTTCATTAATGTTAACAGGGATTCTTATCGTTCTACTTTGAGTTGACAATGCTCTATTTAAACCTTGCCTAATCCACCAATAAGCATAGGTGGAAAATCTATGTCCTCTAGACGGATCATATTTTTCTACGGCCCTTGTAAGACCTAATGTACCCTCCTGAATTAAGTCCAGTAATTCTAATCCTTTCCCTTGGTATCTCTTGGCGAGGTTGACAACTAGTCTTAAGTTAGCTGTTATCATTTCGTTTTTAGCTTTTTCACCAATTTTTATCTTTTTTCTCTCGGCTTCGGAGTATTCACAAGCGGGGCCTTTTCCTCCTGCCTCTTGACATCTATTAACAAGCAGAACCATCTCTTGGACTTTTCTGCCCATAGTGAGTTCTCTTTCTGGCGTCAAAAGTTGATGCCGACCTATTTCACCAAGAAAATCGCTTAATGAACTCACGATTTACCTCTATGTTGATATATTTAACTTATAGTTAATCCAGTAAGAAGCCATACATGTAATAATTAATTAATAATTAATTAATAATTATTAATTAGTTAGTTAACATTATTTTTAAAATTTTTAGGTAAAAAAATTAAAAATTATAAATTTTAATTATTTAATTTTTTCTTCTTGATTCTAGAACAGCAAGTACATCTCTCCACTCAACCCCTTTATGCATAAGGGCTACTTGGAGATGATAAATTAAGTCAGCAGCTTCATTTGAGATTGAATTTTTATCATTATCTTTGCAAGCCATTATAAATTCTGCAGATTCCTCTCCTATTTTTTTCAAAATAGTATTACTACCTTTTGTTAATAAATGATTTGTGTAACTTTTTTCTGATGGATTTATTGATCTTTCGTTAATTGTATTGAATAATTCAGAGCAAATATTTGAGAAGGGAGTTGTTTTTTTCTCTTTTCTATCACTTTGATTAATTTTGATTTCGTTGAAAAAACAACTTTTTTCCCCAGTGTGACATGCTCCTGAACCATTTTGTTCAATCAAAAGGACTAGTGCATCATTATCGCAGTCGAATCTTATCTCCTTAAGTATTTGGGTACTTCCACTCGTAGCTCCTTTTCTCCAAATTTCGGATCTTGATCTACTCCAATAATGAACGTTTTTGGTTTCAAGTGTCATTGTCAAAGATTCTTTGTTCATCCAAGCAAGCATAAGAATTGATCCGTCAAGCCAATCTTGTGCTATTGCAGGGATTAATCCATAATTATCAAAGCGTAGATCCTCTATCGAAAAATTAGTTGAATAAGTCATTATGTTCGTTATGTTAAATCCTACTCAATTTGTTTTACTAAAAATTATCCTAACAGTTAATTGATGTATATTCATTCTATGAAATTTTCATGCAGCAAAAGTTATGAGGATTTTCCCTGTTCACATAGGCAATGGCGCCATGAAGGCCACTGCAGATTTGTGCATGGATATTCAAGATCATTTACATTTTGGTTCACTGCAAAAAAATTAGACCTAAATGGTTTTGTTGTCGATTTTTCAAGTCTAAAGCCCCTAGAAAAGAGACTAAAGGTGCAATTTGACCATACTTTTCTAATAAATAAAGATGACCCTTTGCTGAATTACTGGAAAAAATTACATGACTTAGATGCTTTAGATCTGAGAATTATGGATAACGTGGGAATGGAGTTCACCTCTGAATTAATTTGGAGATGGGCTAATGAATACTTAAAGGATAAGGATAAGGGCAGAACATGTTGTTGGAAAACAGAATCAAAAGAAAATAAATCGAATAAAGCAAGTTATGAGGAAATTCCTGATTGGTTCAAATCTTAGATTAAAGTTATTAATTTTAAAGTCATATAGGATTCTTTAATTAGAAATTTAATCAACATTTATTTCTCCATTAATCAGATAAATATTAATCTCGTCTTTATTAAGGTATTGATTATTCAATATATTATTTGCAATTTTTGTCTCAATTTGTTTTTGAATAATTCTTTTTAAAGGCCTTGCACCATAGGCATGATCGAAACTATTTTCGACAAGTTTGTTAATTGCTTCATCCGTAATTTTGAATTTTAAGTTTTTTTTGTTAAGTCTTTTTTCTAAATGTTGAAGCTGGATTTTTGCAATTTCTTTTATGTCATTTAATTCTAAATTATTAAAAATAACTATTTCATCAAGTCGATTTAAAAACTCAGGCTTGAAAAATTTTTTAATTTTATTATCTACAACTTTTTTAATTTCATTTGTATCTTCTTTTCTAACTGATAAATCATTTATTGATTGACTTCCTAAATTACTTGTGAGAACAATGATTGAATTTTTGAAATTGATTGTGCGACCTTTACCATCAGTAATGATTCCATCATCAAGAACCTGTAAGAGAATATCTAAAATATCTTTGTGAGCTTTCTCTATTTCATCTAGGAGTATTAATGAATAAGGATTTTTGCGTACAGCTTCAGTTAGTTGACCGCCTGATTCGAAACCTAAATATCCAGGAGGCGCACCTATAATTTTGCTCACTGAATGCTTTTCCATATATTCAGACATATCCAGTCTTGTAATTGAAGAATTTGAATCGAATATTATTTTGGCTGTTACTTTGCTTAGCTCTGTTTTCCCAACACCAGTTGGACCTAAAAAGAGAAAACTGGCTAATGGCTTGCTTGGATCATTTAGACCAGTCCTTGATCTCTTAATGGAATCTGCAACTGCCCTAATTGCACTATCTTGACCAATAATTTTTTCTTTAAGGATTGACTCGAGGCTCAAGAGTTTATCTTTTTCTGACTGGTTTAAGTTCTTTACTGGAATAGAGGTCCACTTTGAGACAACTTCTGCAATGTCATCAAAAGTCACCTCTTGTCTTAAAAGACTTGTATCTCCATTTTTTTGAGAATTTACTAGGGACTCACTTTTTTCTTTCAATTTTTTTTGCAAAGAATTTAAAGTTCCAAATTCTAATTCTGCTGCTTTGTTGAGGTCAAAACTCCTTTTGGCCTGATCTATTTGCAATTGAACAGATTCAATTTCTTCTTTTATAGTGCTAATCTCATCAATTTCATCTTTTTCTTTTTTCCATTGAGCGCCTAATTCTGCCTGTTTATCTTTAAGGGATATAAGTTCGTTATTGATTTTGTTTAATCTTTCTATAGAAAAATCATCCGTTTCTCTTTTTAAAGATAATTTTTCCATCTCAAACTGTAGAACTTTTCGATCAATTTCATCAATTTCTTCAGGTTTGGAAGTTATGACCATATTTAATCTTGAGGCTGCTTCATCGATTAGATCTATTGCTTTGTCAGGAAGAAATCTATCGTTAATGTATCTTTCGCTAAGGGTTGCAGCAGCAACTAAAGCATTATCAGAAATTCTCACACTATGATGAACTTCGTATCTTTCTCTCAATCCTCTTAGAATTGATACAGTATCATCTATTGAAGGAGCATCAACTTTTATCTTTTGAAATCTTCGTTCTAAAGCAGGATCTTTTTCTATGTTTTGTTTATGTTCATTAATAGTTGTAGCACCAATACATCTAAGTTCTCCTCTCGCAAGCATTGGTTTTAATAAGTTGCTTGCATCTAAAGAACCTCCACTAGCGCCCGCACCAACTACCGTATGAATTTCATCAATAAAAAGGATAATCTTACCGTCTGATTCTTTCACTTTCTTTAAAATATTTTTTATTCTTTCTTCAAATTCTCCACGATATTTTGCTCCAGCTAAAAGTGAACCCATATCTAATGAAATTAGTTTCCTGTCTTGAAGCGCAGAAGGTACATCGCCATTAATAATTCTTTGAGCTAACCCTTCTACAATGGCTGTTTTCCCAACCCCAGGTTCTCCAATAAGAACTGGATTATTTTTTGTTCTTCTACTTAATATTTGAATTGTTCTTCTAATCTCTTCATCCCTACCAATGACAGGGTCTAAAATCCCATCTCGTGCAGATTGAGTTAGATCAATACCATATTTTTCCAAAGACTCATTAGAACTGTTAAATTCATCTTTTACTGCCGGATCTGACTTCATTTTCTTTATAATTTCAAGAAATTCTGGAATACCTTTTTGATTTAAAATTTGAAATCCATAATTATTATCATAAGTGAAACCGTAAACTAAGTGTTCTGTTGATATCACTACATCATCTAAAGTATTTTTAATATCATTTGCCTTCAAAAATATTTTGTGAAGAGTATCACCAATATATAAATTATCTTGTTTATTTCTCATTTTTGCCTTCGCATTTAAGGTAGAAATTATTTCCTTCTCAAGATCTTTAAGATTTACATTATTTTTTTTTAAAATCTTTTTTGTAATATTGTCATCTTTTATAAGAGCTAATAATAAATTATCAGAGTCTACATTTTGTTGATAATTTTTATAAGCAATTTCTTTGGCAAAAATAAAACAGCTCCAAGCAGAATTAGAAAATTCGCTTGGAACTATTTTCATCAATCAAAATATAATTATGACTGTAGTAAGTATTAAGTAAAAAGTACTTAAGTATTAAATGATTTATTCAACAACAACTTTACCTACCATTCCAGCACCTCTGTGTGGCTCGCAATAGTAATCATAAGTTCCAGCAGTATCAAATGTTTCTTCCCAAGACTCTCCTGGAGCAAAAGCTAGGTCCGCATGACTTAATTCCTCATGCCCATCAAAAACAGCATTGTGAGGGGCAAGTTTATTATTGACGAATTTAACTGTATCTCCAGCACTAATGGTTACTGTACTTGGTTCAAATGCAAGCATTCCAGCATCCGTTCCAAGTTTTACTTCAACAGTTTTAGCTGAAACTGATGAAATTCCTAGACCTAGAGTTAAAACTATTGCGAATAACCCTGCAAAGATTGAACGTAACATAATTAAAATTTACTTATTTATATATATTACAAGGCTTTGGGAACCTAACTGTGAGAATTTTAATTGTTATTACAGCTTGGTAACTTTGATAACCTTAAAATATCATTTAGTGATTTGGCATAACTTTTAAGTTTGAAAGTCTCAGGATTAGTGATGGGGACATGGTTAAAGTTATATTTCTTGATACTAAAGCTATCCCAAGGGGTGGTTTGGATGGGAAGAATTCTTAATAATATTTTTAGAATTTTTTGTGTAAGGGGTATCGCAAAATATCTCCTCATATTGTTTCTTTTTAAAAGTGTAATTATGGCATGATCAATTGAAATGAATTTTTGACCTAGGACAAATTTTCTAAAGCCTTTGTATTGCTCTTCTTTATGATTTTTAATTAGAAACCCGCAAATCTGGGCTATATCATTTGCGTGTATAAAGTGAAATTTAGAATCGAGTTTTAAAAATCTTGCTAACCAAAGCCATTTCCCGATTTCTTTCAATCCACTAGTTAAATAACTTACGGGATATTTACTTTTTTTTCCAAGATTTCCTCCAAAAACCAAGGTAGGGAAAACAGCGAAAGTTTTTTCTGCAAATGAGCTTTCTCTAAGTCTCTGGAAGCATTCATATTTTGTTTGAATATACTCTGTTCCATAAATCAATGATTCCCTCATTAATTCTGTTTGAGTATCAAGAATGCTAGCTGTTGAAAAATAAATAATCTTTTCTAACTTTTCAATATCAAGCATTTCAAGTAATTCTTTAAAGGCTTTAACGTTTACTTCATAGGCTCTTCTTGGATCTCCCCAAGCTGTAGCAGTATGTATTAGGTAATTAATTTGACTAATTTCCTTTTTGTACCTATATGATTCCCTAATATCACACACCATTAACTTGACTTTTTTATTGTCTTGAACAGAAATTGGCAACTTACTTTTGTCTCTTACCATTAGATAAAGCCTGAATTTTGTGTTTTTTAAAAACCAATCAACTAAATATTGGCCAACACATCCATTCGCACCTGTGATTAATAAGTTTTTATATGCCAAGACTTTGACTAGTAAGTGAGTTTTTTCCCATGTTCAAAAAATGTTTGAGCATTTTCTTCTGGAGTCCCAGGTAAAATCCCATGACCCAAATTAAGAATATATTTTCTGTCTTTAATTTTATTGAAAGTATTATCTATCCTTTCTTTTATTGATTCTTTGTTCCCGAATAAAATGCCTGGGTCAACATTACCTTGAATTCCTATCCCGGTAGGGATTCTCTCACATGCCTCTTCAATATCTACTGTCCAGTCTAATGAGATTATATCGACTCCAGTGTTTGCCATTCTTTCAATGACACCAGCACTTCCTGAAATGTAAAGAATTATTGGTGTTTCAGGGTATTCCGCTTTTACAATGTCAACAACCTTTTTTTGATACGGCCCAGCAAAGATATCATAATCTTGTGGGCTTAGTTGACCAGCCCATGAATCAAAAATTTGTACTACTTGCGCTCCAGATTTTATTTGATATTTAAGATATTCACCAATGCATTTTGCAAAATGATCAAGAAGTTTATGAAGTAAATCTGGTTCATTAAAAGCCATAGATTTTATTAAAGAATAATTTTTACTGCTTTTACCTTCAACTACATACGCAGCAAGAGTCCAAGGTGCGCCAACAAAACCTAAAACTGTTGCCTCATTATTCACATCTTTTCTTAGTGAAGTAAGAACTTGCCCAACAAAACTTAAACTTTCACTTGGATTTAATTCTTTTAAATTTTCTACCTGGTTAAGAGTTCTTATTGGATCCTCAATAATTGGACCTTTACTTTCTATTATTTCAAAATTTATTCCCATCCCTGGAAGAGGGGTGAGAATATCTGAAAAAAGTATCACACCATCCGGTTTGAAAGCATGAAAAGGCTGCATAGAAATCTCATATGATAGTTCTGGATTTTCAGACCTCTCCCTAAAGCTTGGGTAACGCTCCCTTAAATCTCTATAGATTTTCATATATCTTCCTGCTTGCCTCATCATCCATACTGGAGGCCTATTCACTTTTTTACCTAATGCGGCAGAAAGTAGTAGTGGTAAATCTTGACCCATTTTTCAACTCGATATTATAAAAAAAAATTAAAATCCAACTTAAAAATCTTACAATGTAAAGCAGAGCAAAAACGTTATATGAACATTTATATGAAGCACTAAATTAAATGAGCCTTCTTACTTTTTTGATCGATGTTTGAAGATACTCACGCTTAATGGCGGTAAAGCAAGTTCTAGAGCATTTTGATAATCATGAATATTGTAATTTATAGTTTCTTTACCCCCCATATTTCCCTTGTTACTGCCCCCGTATCTAGAGCCATCTGAATTAAATATTTCTTTATAGAATCCTTCCACAGGAACACCTACTTTGTATGACCCATGAGTATTAGGTGTAAAGTTAGCAACAACTACAAGCCATTCATTGGTATAGTTTTCTCTCCTCATGAAACTTATAACCGAATTAGATTTGTCATTACAATCAATCCATTGGAATCCATATGGATCAAAGTCATTTTTCCATAATGCAGGTTCATTTTTATAAAGAACGTTTAGGTCATCAATCAAGTTTCTGATACCTTTATGAGGCTCAAATTCTAGTAACTCCCATTGCAGATCATCCCAAACATTCCATTCTTGTCTTTGCCCAAATTCCATTCCCATAAATATCGTTTTTTTACCAGGGTGGGTCCACATATAAGTTAGTAATGCTCGAGTATTTGCATATTTCTTCCAGTCATCGCCAGGCATTTTATGCAAAAGATGACTTTTTCCATGGACAACCTCATCATGACTAAGTGCAAGCATAAAGTTCTCTGTATAGTTATATGTGATTGAGAAAGTTACACTATTTTGATGGAATTGCCTAAACCAAGGATCTATTTCAAAATAATCAAGCATATCGTGCATCCATCCCATATTCCATTTCAAGTTAAACCCTAACCCTCCCATGTCAGTTGGTTTGGTTACCATTGGCCAAGTTGTTGATTCTTCAGCGATAGAAAGTGCACCTGGGAAATGTTGGAAGAGTACATGATTAGCCTGTTGAAGAAATTTAACGGCTTCTATATTTTCATTTCCACCATTTTCATTGGGGATCCATTCTCCATCTGGACGTAGATAATCTCTGTAAAGCATGGAAGCTACAGCATCTACTCTTATGCCATCAATATGAAACTCTTCAAACCAATAAACGAGGTTGGCTACTAAGAAATTTCTTACTTCGTTTCTGCTGTAATTAAAGATTAGGGTTCCCCATTCTTTGTGTTCACCTATGCGTGAATCTCCATGTTCATAAAGATGACAACCATCAAAAAATGCTAAACCATGCTTATCTTTTGGAAAATGACCAGGCACCCAATCAAGAATTACGCCTATACCCTCTTCATGACATTTATTTACAAACTCTCTAAATTCATTTGGGGTGCCAAATCTACTTGTTGGTGCATACCAGCCTGTAACTTGGTATCCCCAAGAACCATCGAAAGGATGTTCAGATATTGGCATTAGTTCAATATGAGTGAATCCTCTCTCTTTTACGTAAGGGATGAGTTTCTTTGTTAATTCTGGATAAGTTAAAAATCTGGTTCCAGGTTTTAAATCGGCTGCAGGCACCGGGTCTCTTGGTTCACCATTGTCCTCCAGATATTTATTATCTATTGATTCATGGAGCCAACTTCCTAAATGCATTTCATAAACTGAAATTGGCTTGTTAATTTGACTAGAAGAATCTCTATTTGAAATCCAAGAACTATCATTCCAATTAAAGTTTTTCAATTTTGAAACTATTGAACCATTTTGAGGTCTGATTTCATGAAGAAAACCGTATGGATCAGCTTTCTCATAAATATGGCCTTGTTGTGTTCTTATTTCGTATTTATATGTGTCGCCTTCCTGCATTGTTGGCATGAATAGTTCCCAAATTCCCCCTAATCTTTTTTGCATTGGATGATGTCTTCCATCCCAAGAATTAATATCTCCAATTATCGAGATTGATTTTGCATTTGGTGCCCAAATGCAAAACATGACTCCTTTTTGATCCTTTTCTTCAATGAGATGTGCTCCCATTTTTTCCCAAATATGATGATGATTACCTTCTGCAAAAAGATGTCTATCAACTTCTCCCATCCACTCTTCTCTATACGACCAAGGGTCATGTTGTGTATGTGTGATCCCTCCTCGTGAAATATTTATTTCGTAATTATAATTTGGATTTTCAGGCAGGATGGCTTCAAAAAGCCACTTATGATTTATGCTTTCTGCCTTATAGGTATTGTTTTTAAAATTTATTTTAACTTCGTGTGCTTCAGGCATCCATACCCTTACAACCCATTGTTCATTATAAAAATGAGGACCTAATATTTTTAATGGATTATCATTGCAACAATTTTCTAGGTTGATAGCTTCTGATTTAATCCAGTCTGCTTGAATTGTTTCGATCATGACTGGTAGATATTAAGGATTTATAATATCAAATGATTAACCAAAAAAATAATTATTTATAAAAAAAAGGGGTCATTTTCATAAATGCTCTTTTAAGGCTAAAACTTAGAGTAATAACTCTATGATTTGCTGAAGGGGCTCCAACGTTTCCCTCCTCAAATCCAGGATTAACTCCAATAGCGGGAAAAGCTGCTGCAGATATAGATAAGCGAAGCTTGCTATCTTTAATCAAACAAATATTTGTTGGCTGCATTGTTATTTGATAAATGCATTCTTCACTTATTTTGGAGTTTTTAACCCTTAAGAAACCGGTTGAAAATTGATTCACCTTTTCATTACCTTCTTCAACTAGAGATAAAGCAAGGCAGATATCGAAATTGGGCTCATCACTTTTTACTTGGATTTCTAATGTCGGAACTCCTCTCAAATATTGATCTTCTTCAAAAGAATTAGTTTGAAAAACACCTACATCAAGGCGTTCATCAATAATACTTCTATTAAACTTTCCTGGATTTGGACCTAAATGACCACCGTCAGATGGAGTAGGTCTCCATGGGTCATTAACAATTGTGAACCATCCTGATCCTTTTGAATTCAAGGTCAGACTTCCATCTTCAACTTCTACATTTGCTATCCCATCGCTTTTTAGCCCAAAAATAAATTCAGGGAGAAATTTATTATCTAATTCTTCCCATTTATTTAATGAAATATTCCATATTTTTTTCTCGTCTTTAGAATTCTTAGAATCAAATTTTTCATCAGATTTTAAATGTTTATCAAAGAATTTTAATAAAGATTCTTGTGATCCCTCCCACCAATTAAGATGTGTCGCATTCCCAATAATAATCTCTGGGCTTCCACCAGCTTCCTTAGATTTTTT
The DNA here is from genome assembly GCA_902535185.1 of uncultured Prochlorococcus sp. GTDB lineage: Bacteria > Cyanobacteriota > Cyanobacteriia > PCC-6307 > Cyanobiaceae > Prochlorococcus_A. The sequence goes on along the minus strand of CACAST010000002.1, from coordinate 36,276 downwards.
ATAAAGATCAAAGGCACCTTTTAAATGTGGATCCCAAAGTCCTCCAATAATTAACATAGGTTGTTTAATCCATGTTGAAATTGGTTTAAATTCTTCAAATGGGCGCTCATAATTTAAATTTTTAAGCCATTCCAAAACAAAACTATTGGGATCATATTTTTTTAAAGTATCAATTCCTTCCCTTAAATAACTTTTATTTTCTAAGGCTAGTCTTATCTTTTCCCACTCAAGCAATTTATTTTCTCTTTTCATTTTTAGTGCTGCGATTTGAAGTCCCCATGCAATATTGTTATGCCACCAATATGCTCCTCCATCTGAGCACCAATGATCCTTAATATTCATCCCAGTCATTGCTGGAGATAAACAATCGGGCGGCCTTGAATTTAATTCACCAATTAGTTGAGTAAATCCTTGATATGAAAAACCATATAAGCCAAGTTTCCCATTACATTCTTTTAGAGACCTTACCCATTCATGTGTTTCTGAAGTATCGCTAGCTTCTTGAGAAAAACCACTAAAAATTCCTTCAGAAGAACCCATTCCTCTAACATCTTGAATTATTACCATATACCCATTGGAAGCCCACCATTCTGGGTGAGAATAGGTAATAGTTGAAGCTATTTCCCTGCCATATGGTTGTCTCATCAATAATGCAGGCCATGGCCCATTACTATTAGGTAACCAAATCCTGGATATAAGTCTTACTCCATCTCTAAGTACTAGAGACTTGTCAAACCATCTTGAACCAGACATTTAGGCTTTAAATAATGTCTGGGCAGTGCAGCCCAATGACGTAAATAGAAAAGATCTCTGCGTTAACGGGAGTTAATTTTTTTTTGTTTGATACATACTCTATAGCTTTATCTGAACTAGCTGAAATGCCTTTTGAATTAAACTCTCTAAACTTATTACATAAATTCTTAGCTTCCTTTGGATTCTTTTTTACAGTTTCCAATAAGTTAGATTGACTTAAAACAGGAGCTAAAGAGTTAGAAAACAAAAATAGAAAAAATAACAAATGTTTCATTATCACTTACTTTTTTTAAAGTCTACATTAAAAAATTTTTTTATCCAATATTTTCAATAGATTTGTCGATTTGACTAGCTTTTTTAATCCATTCTCTTAAGAGAGTAAAAGTTATATCTGTCTCAGTTTTTACCCTAAGAATTCTTTCTAATCTACCAATTTTGCGTTCTAATTCGTAAGGGGTAGATTCTGATAATGATTTAAGAGAAGATATACCGCAATGCAAAAGTAAATATGCTTGCGGTGGAGAAATTCCAATTTCTTTTTTAAAAATAGCTATAGCTCTAATTTTCTTTAGATTATTCGATGTACATAGTGAAGATTTTCTTTGAATCTCATTTATATCTAAGTCTGAAAGATTACTTAATTTTTCAAAGTCAGTTAGATTATTTTGAATAAAAAAAGATTTCTCATGTCTAAAATTGGTTGGCAAAAAATCTAAAAAGGTTTTACTTTCCATTTTTTAACAGACTAATTCATTTTGACATTTTTCTGAACTTCTCCTATAACCACTGGTTTACTTACACCATCTGAAATTTTTTCAAGTTTTCTTATCTTTATTTTTACATTCGCACCAGATCTACTACCTTTCCTTAAGTTTTCCGATAATTGTTCTAAAGTTGGTTCGATAGATTCTTCTGGAAAGTCATCATCTGCTTTAGCAATAATCAAATCGAACCCGTTATCATAAACAATTGGAACATATTTTGCACCTTCTATTACAACATTTTCGGAGTAACTTTGTATAAATGCCCAACTACTCAAAGAAAGTAATAATGAAAAGATAGTTGCTCCAATTATTCGAAATTTAAAACCAAAATTAAATATAAAAGCTGCTATTGTGCAAATGAAAAGAAGTATTCCTAAGAATCCAAAAATTTTGGGTGTTTTCTCTAATAGTTCAAAAAAAGACATTTAGTGGCTTTGACCTGATTAATTTCTTATATTTTGTAAGCCTACTCTATTTTTGGGCTCTAACTTGAAAAAAATTAGATCTCTAAATTTAAATACTAAGATACTTTTAGTAGGGATGGTTTTACCCTTAGGTTTTTTAGGCTCTTTTTTATTAAATAATTTTCTAAAAGAAACTTATAGTTCTAGGAAATTAGAATTAGAAAAAAATATTGAGTATCTTTTAGATAAAAATGTTGATTTAGGTGATTATGTCGGCATTAGATTTCTAGGTATTTCTTTGGGTAATTCAAAAATTAATGATAAAAAAAATATAGATTCTGAAATTAAAGCCAAAAATATATATGTGGGCATTATGCCTTTTAGATCTTTTTTAAAACAAAAATGGATTGTAAAAATAAGTCCTAAGGAAGCCGCTATAAATATAGATAGAGATTTTTTTAAAAGGGACGAATCTTATAAAAATGATCGAATTACAGAAAAATCACAATCAAAATATGAATTGAACTTTAAATTAAACAAATATTCAATTCTAAATCTTAAAAAATCAGGATTAAAAACAAAAGTAAAAGGTAACATCATTTATAAGTCGAGGAATAGAGAAATTATTGCAAATGTAAAATCAAATTTTGATGAAAAAGGTTTTTTAAAATTAAAATTTAATACAAAATTAAATCAAGACTTTTTAAAACTGGATCTATTTTCTAGAGGTTTAGATCTTAAGAATTCTGAATATATTATTGGTAATAGAAAAATTAGTTTTAAAAAAGGAAATTTCAGATCTAACTTTAAATTTAATAAATTACCAAATGAAACATTTTGTAAAGGAAGATTTTCTTTTACTAATTTAAAAATAAAAGCGGAGGCTTTCTCAGAAAATATAAATTCAGATTCAACTAGTTTTTTTTGTAAAGATAATAATTTAATTGGTAAATCAGAAAAGTTAAATTATGGAACATTGACTTCGAATTTTAATCTAAATGTGCCATTTAATAAAAGTTCCAATAGTATTGATCTAAAAGGAAGTATTGGATATATTAATAGCCTCAATCCAGATATCCAATTATTGGGTAATATTCCATATTGGTATGATAGAAGAGGTATTAATTTTGGTGATATAGATACTAGTTTTAAAATAAATAGAACTCAATTATCTAATTTAAATATTTTCCGAAAGAATGATATAAGAGGGTTCATTACTGCTAAAGGAAAATTCAAAGGAAAAATCACTAATCCTGATATTTCAATAAACTTTAATATTGATTACCCACACTTTAAAGGTATCCGCATTCGAGAAACATGGGAGGGAGATATTAAAAATGATAAAAATTTATTTTTATTGAATATGAAAGCCAAAAAGTCTCCAATACCCTCATTTTTAACTATTAAATTTGATTCTGATCTTAAGTTAGATAATTTATCTTTTAGTAGAATTTTTAATTCTAATAAAGGAAGCATTGAAGTATTTAAAGAGAATGATAGTTATATTTGGAAAGCTAATAATTTTCCTCTTGATGAACTTGAATTATCTATAGACAAAAATCAATTCGATAGAATTAATGGAATTATTAATGGTGATGGATTAATTTCGTCAAACCAGTCATACCTTGATGGGCGAATTGCTTGGAGTTTAGGAAAATATAGGAATATTAATTTAGCCAATTCATTATTTGATTTCCGTGTAATAGATAATTCTTTTTATATAAACTCTTCATTGTATCCAATTGATGGAGGAATAATTGAAGTCGAATATGATTCAAGTAAAAATAATTTAATTAATACAAAACTTACTAATATAAGCACTAGTTGGACTATTCTGACTGCGTTTGATATTTTTAATTTTGATAATAAAAAAGATATTCCCATAAGTAAATTTAATATTTTGGATGATTTGGAAATAAATAAAGATAATAAATCATTTAAAGAGAGGATCGATTTTATAAAAAAACTTAAAGAAAGTAATAATGACTTTGAGGATAAATTTAACTTAAAAAAATATATAAGTAAATTCAAAAGTAGATATAATGGAAAACTAACTATAAAGGGCGATAGACCACTTAACTATAAATTAAATGCAAGGTTAAATGGTTATCTTAATGTTCCTAAAGATGAAAACAAAAATATCAAAGAGGAATTTGCCATTGATTTGGAAGGAGGATTATTAAGGGGCAAAGGTTCTTTAAAAATTAAAAATCTTCCATTGAGCTCTGCAAATATCTTTTTAAATCAGCCAAGAGATTTTATGGGAGGTTTGGATATCAATTTATTTTATGATTTGGACAAAAAATCTTTCTCTAGTGAAATTTCTACTAATAATTCATCAATAAAAAATAATGAAATAATATTTGATAAAGGATTCATTGAATTCACTAATTCTATTTTTGATATTGATTTTTCCTTGCTAATAAATGATTCCAAAACACCTCTTAATATCAAAGGTGAAATACCTATTGATAGATCTGATGACTTAGATCTAAGGTTATTTGGCAATGGAAAACTTTTTGAATTAATAGAAAATTTTACTGATGAATTCTTTACTTTTAAGAAAGGTGACTTGAACCTTAGAATGATAATAAAAGGAACTCTAAATAAGCCTATATTGAATGGATTTATTGCGATTAAAGATTCTGAAGTTGATCTATATAACAATATAATCAAAGATATTAATAGTTCGATAATTTTTGATTTTGATTCGGCACAAATTGAAAATCTAGAAGCAATCTCTGAAGATTCCGGAAAATTTTTAGTAAAAGGTTTTATGCCTTTTTATCAAAATGATCCTAGAAAAGGAAGAATTAATTTTAAGACAAATAAATTTAATATAAAAACAGATAATTTAAATTTTTTATTAGATTCAGATTTGGATTTAACTGGATCATTTGAAAGTCCTGTTTTGGGCGGTTCTATATCTTTTAATAATGGATTTTTTAATTTTAACAGTACCAATCAATCTAATAAAAAAGATAACAATAGTAAATTAAAAGAGGATAAAAAAGAATGGCCAGAACTCTTTTGGAATAATAATGAAAATATTGAAATAATTTCAAATGAAACAATCTTGAATTCAGTTCTTCTAGGGGAAACTTTGCCTAATTATTTGGATAATTTGTTTTTTGATAACCTTGTTTTGAAACTTGGACCAGAATTCAAAGTTCAATATTCAGAGATGGTTCAAGCTTATTTAAATAGTATTGTGGACCTCAAAATAAATGGTGGAGTAGGAAAAGATTTAAATGTTAGTGGTCTTATTAAGTTAGAAAAAGGCATAGCTAATCTTTATACTACGCCATTTAAGCTTGATAAAAATAAGGAAAACTATATTACATTTGCATCAAGAAGTGGTGTTGTTCCTTATATTATTTTTTCTTTAGTTAGTAAAGTTCCAGATTCTATAATTCCTATAAGTGAGAATAATAAAGATTCAAACATCTCAGGTGATCTTGATGTAAGTGCGACTTCTAGTGGTTTTGGATCATTTGGGATTGGCAATTCAAGGCTTATCAAAATTGAAGCATCTTATGAAGGGTTTTTAGATCAATTATCTTTTGCTGATGAAAATAAAAGAATCCAATTAAGAAGCACGCCAAGTTATAACAGATCACAAATAATTGGTTTAATTGGAGGCAATTCTGCAAATTTAATAAATAGAGCATTTATTTCTCAGCTTAATAATGCTGATGCATTTAGTGAAAGATTTCAATTATCTCTATATCCAGCGTTAATAGAAAATAATGATTCATTAAATAAAGTTTTTTCCAATGAAAATTTAGATATAGAGAATGATAGTCAATCATCTTCTAATGAAGAATTTTCTTCTCAAGCTTGGGTGGCGGAAATAGGCCTTGATATTACTGATTCGATAAATTTTGCCTTCCAAACCGTTCCAGGTAGAGATGATATTTCACCTTTAGGAATTTTGACTTTTCAGGCAAATCCAAACTTAGAATTATTAGGTTCTTATGATTCCAATGGGGAATGGAAAAGTCAAGTTCAATTATTTTTTAGATATTAACTCAGAAAGAAATTTACTTTAAAGAATCGTTAATTTGAATTACTATTAAATTAACAAAAAAATATTATGGCTAATATCTTTGAAGTTCCTCAACCAGGTAATGATCTACTAGAAAAAGCTGAAAAAGTTCGTTTGGCATCAATAAAAATAAGTCAGACTGAAAATCAAAATCGAATTAAAGCCTTAAATTTTATGGCTGATTATCTGGAAAAAAATTCTAAAGAAATATTAGAGGCAAATAGTGCGGATTATTCAAGTGCAGAAAAAAAAGGTATTTCTAGTGCTTTACTTTCTAGATTAAAGTTATCAAAAGCAAAATTAAATTCAGGAATTGAAGGAGTAAGAAAAGTTGGAGAATTGGCTGATCCTGTAAATCAAGTTCAAATAAAAAGAGAGCTTTCAAATGGATTGATCTTAGAGAGAAAAACTGTGCCAATTGGAGTCTTAGGGGTTATTTTTGAATCAAGGCCAGATGCTGTGATGCAGATTAGCTCTCTAGCAATAAGATCAGGTAATGGAGTAATGCTAAAAGGTGGTAGTGAAGCCAATTTAACAAATACTGCAATAGTTAAAGCATTGCAAGAAGGTTTAAACGCATCAGGTTTAGATAAAAATGCGATATGTTTATTAACAAGTAGAAAAGATAGCATGGCTATGTTAAATCTTGAGAAATATATTAATTTAATAATTCCTAGAGGAAGTAATGAATTAGTTAAATTTATTCAGGAGAATACAAGAATTCCTGTGCTAGGCCATGCTGATGGAATTTGTCATTTGTATATAGATATTGGGGCTAATCTCGAGATGGCTTTATCAGTTGCTTTGGACAGTAAAATTCAATATCCTGCAGCATGTAATGCTATTGAGACTTTATTAATCCATAAAAATATTGCACCAGCTTTTTTAGAAAAGGCCATCCCTTTGTTTAACTCTAATAATGTTAAATTAATTGGAGATAAAAGATCAGTTGACTTAGGGTTAAAGTATGAGGCTAGTCTAGAAGATTGGCAAACTGAATATTTAGATTTGATTTTATCGATAAAAATTGTTGATGATCTAGAAGAGGCAATCACACATATTCAAAAATATAGTTCAAAACATACAGATGGAATAATTACTGAAAATTTAAGTACGGCTAACAAATTCATGAATGAAGTTGATAGTGCAGGTGTTTTTCATAATTGCTCTACAAGGTTTGCAGATGGGTTTAGATATGGATTCGGAGCTGAAGTTGGTATATCTACTCAAACTCTTCCACCGAGGGGACCAGTAGGTCTAGAAGGTTTGGTAACTTATAAATATTTCCTAAAAGGTGATGGGAATATCGTTGATGATTTTTCATCAGGGAAGGCTATCTATACACATAAAGATCTTTAAAACTTTTAAAGATGGAAACTTTTTTAAAAATTGAGAATATTAAACTTTGGGCTAGAGTTGGCGTTCTTGATGAAGAAAGGGAATTAGGACAACTATTTAGTTTGGATATATTTTTGTGGACTGACTTTGAAATATGCACTTCAAATGATGATATTAAAAAAACAGTTGACTATTCAAAATTAGTTGAAATTTTAAAAAATCAATCAAAAAAAATATATTGTTTTACAATCGAAAAATACTCAAAAGCAATTTTAGAAATCATTGATCAGGAATTTAAACTTTCTAAAATTAAAATTATTTTGACAAAATGTAATCCCCCAATTATTGGTTTTGATGGGAATGTCTCAATAGTAAGAGTTCTTGAAAATAATTGACGTAATGGAAAATAGAAACCCTATTTTATTGATTCATGGACTTTGGAATACTTCAAGTATTTTTTCTTCTATTACCTCAAAACTTGATGATATTGGCATTGAATATTTTGCTCCAACTCTTAAGCATTCATATGGAATGACTTCAATTCTTGATTTGACTAATAAATTAAACGAATTGATTTTAGAGAAATATGGTTTAGAAAAAGAAATAGATATTTTAGGATTTTCTATGGGAGGAATAATTGGTAGGTACTGGCTTCAAAAATTTAATGGATATAAAAGAACAAGAAGATTGATATCTGTGGGTTCCCCTCACAAAGGAACTTTGATGGCTCAATTAATACCTAAATACCCTTTTAAAGGAATATCAGAAATGAAAATAAATAGTAAATTTTTGAGAGAACTTTCTGATAATGATTTTTTTCTTGATAATATCGAGTGCGTAAATTTTTTTACTTATTGGGATCTAATGGTTTTCCCAAGCTGGTGGACAAATTTAAATTTTGGAAAAAAAATATCAGTAAAAGTATATAAACATAGAAATCTTGTAAGAAATAAATCTGTGGTTAAAAAAATAATCGATGAAATTATTATATAGTTCCAGATAGACCCAAGTGTCTTATTAAAGGATCTGTTTGAGGCTCTCTTCCCCTGAAAAGTTTAAATATGTCTAATGGAGGTAAGCTTCCACCAAGACTAAGTATTGTATCTTTAAATTTCTTTCCTATTAACTTTAAATCTTCAGAGTTTTCTAGATCAGCTTCTTCAAACATTGAAAATGCATCAGCACTCAGAACCTCAGCCCATTTATATGAGTAATATCCCGCAGAATATCCGCCCGCAAATATATGACTAAAACAACAAAGAAATTGATCTTCTTGAATTGGTTCAATTACAGTAGTTTGTTGTGCAATTTCTCTTCTAATTTCATCAGCTGTTTTATCTTCGTTTTTTTCAATACTACTGTGTAATCTGAGGTCTGTTATCGCAAAATGTAGTTGTCTAAGAGTAGCCATACCACAATTAAAAGTTCTATTCTTTAGGAGCTTTTCGAAATTTTCGTCGGATAATTTTTCACCTGTTTTATAGTGCTTAGCAATATTCAAAAGTGTGTTTTTGTGGAAACACCAGTTTTCCATAAATTGACTTGGAAGTTCGACTGCATCCCATTCAACATTATTGATACCAGCTGCTTGAGGAAGATTTACAGTAGTAAGCATGTGTTGAAGACCATGACCAAATTCATGGAACAATGTTTGAACTTCTTCAAAACTCATCAAACTTGGTTTATCTTTTGATGGTGGAGTTTGATTACAAACAAGATAAGCTACAGGGAGAGTCTTTTTGCCGATATTATTTTTATTCAAACATTCATCCATCCAGGCCCCTCCTCTCTTTGATTCAGGTCGAGAATATGGATCGAGGTAAAAAGATGCTATTTTATTACCCTCTTCATTTAGGATATTAAAAAATAAAACGTCATCATTCCAAAGAGGTGCTTCACAAGTTGCCTCTACTACTTTAATTTCAAAAAGCTTTTCGCTTAATTTAAATAAACCCTGCAAAACATCATTTAGTGGGAACCAAGGTCTCAAAGACTCTTGATCCAAATTAAGCTTTTCCTTTCTAAGAAGTTCTGCCCAATAACTAATATCCCATGGCTGGATATTCTGCGATTTTGGAAACCCATGAGCTTGAGAAAACTTTTCGAGCACTTCTAATTCGATTTTTGCAGTTTTGAATGCTGGTTCTCTCAATTCTTCTAAAAGGTTTTCAACATTTTTAATTTCTTTGGCCATTTTCGTTGACAAACTTAGTTCTGCCCAACTTTTATAACCGAGAAGATTAGCCTGTCTAGTTCTAAGAGATAAAATATCTTCAATAATATGAGTATTATTTTTTTCCCCTTTAGATGCTCTACCAACGAATGCCTTATAGAGTTTTTCTCTAAGGTTACGATCAGTGGCATATGTCATGAATGAAGTATAAGTTGGAATATCTAGACTTAATTTCCAGGGACCATTTTTAATATCAACTTCGTCATCCTTTTTTAAGTGATTATGTGCAGAAATTGCCATCAATTCAAGCACTCGTTCAGGAAGACCATCGACTTCAGATTTTTTATTTAATATTAAAAACCATTTATTAGTTGCATCAAGAACATTATTGCTGAAGTCTGTTGATAGCTTTCCGAGCTTTTCTGAAATGATATTAAATTCTTCTTGATCATTCTTTTGTAGTGAAATTCCTCTATGTTGCATTTCAAGAATTTCTTTATCCAAAATTCTGTTTTTGATTTGATCAAAGTTATTTGTCTCTTTAAGCTTGACTAAAGAATTGTAAATTATTTTACTTTGTCCGAATTTATTGCTCAAGCTAATAATTTCTGGAAGAAACTTTGAATAAATGTCTCTAAGACTTTCAGAATTATTTACTGCATTTAGGTGACTTATTACTCCCCAACTCCATCTAAGAATTTCATTGACTTCATTTAGGGGATTTATTACCTTATCCCAAGTTAAATCATTTTCAACCAAATAATTAGATAAATTTTTCTCTATGTTTTTAAAATCTTCAGCTATTTTTTCTAGTACAAATGGGAATTGATTACTAATTCTTTCAGGAGTAAATTTTTTAAACTCTGGTAATTCTCCATATTTAAAAATTGAGGTATCCATTTCTTAAAGTAATCTAATTTACTAGAGTTGGTATTAATCCTACTAATTTAGCTAGGGTCAGCTGCTGACTGAGAGCATTCGTTGAAGATTCGTATAAATTTATAGCAATTTTTGGCCAAAAACCTATTACTAAAGTAGGCAATAATAAGCTGAACCCAATGGTCAATTCTCGACCATTCATCTCTTTGACTGTTGCTAGTGCGGGAATTCTGGGGCCAAAGAATACTCTTCTACACATTGATAGTAGATATATTGGTGTTAGTACTAAACCTATAGCTGCAATAAGAATAGTGATCGATCTAAAGATAGAGCTGAACCCTTCTTGACTAGTAATCCCTAAAAATACAGTTATTTCACTTATAAATCCGCTCATCCCAGGTAATGCTAGAGAGGCTAAAGAACTTGCCAAGAAAAAAGCAAATGTTATTGGCAGGACTTTTGCTAAACCACCCATATTTGGTATCGAAAGAGTATTTGTTCTTTCATAAAATGAACCCGTAACAAAAAACATAGCTGCTGCTATGAGTCCGTGACTTATCATTTGAAGCATTGCTCCACTTATACCTAAAGCATCTACTGCTCCAATCCCTAATAGAACAAAACCCATATGACTCACAGAGCTACATGCAATTCGCCTTTTAACATTATCTTGTGCAAATGCATTAAGAGCTCCATAAATAATATTAATGATTCCAAGAATAATTAACGCAGGTGCTATTTGAAGATGAACCTCAGGTAGTATCTGAACATTGAATCTTAAGAGGGCATAACCTCCCATTTTTAAGAGTATTCCAGCGAGTAACATTGAAACTGGAGCATTAGCCTCTCCATGTGCATCTGGTAACCAAGTATGTAATGGAAAGATAGGAAGTTTTACTCCAAAACCAATTAAAAATCCTAGATATGATAATAAAGCTAGGCTGCCAGTAACATGTTTATTAGTTAAATCGGTAATATTTAAAGTAAATGTATCACCACTCAAGGCAAGCGCTAACCCACTTATGAGTATTAATAAAGAAGCTAAAGCTGTATAAAGAATGAATTTAGTGGCAGCATATAATTTCTTTTTCCCTCCCCAAATCGCAATTAGAAGATATACCGGAACTAATTCAAGTTCCCATGCTAAGAAAAATAATAGGAAATCTTGAGAAAGGAAAACTAGTGCCTGTGCTGAAGCTTGGACTAATAAAAGAGCAAAATATAAATTTGATTTTTTCTTAATTTTCCAACTAGCCGCAGCTGATAAAAATGTAATTAACCCACTCAAAGCTATTAAGGGCGCAGATAACCCATCTACTCCAAGAGACCACTCTAAGCCTATTGATGGTAACCAAGAAGCTCTTTCTACCAGTTGTAAAGAGCTATCTGAAGTATTGAATTTTTGAAAAAGGACGCCGATTATTAGTAAAAGATCTATAAATAAAAAACTTAATGAGATATTTCTAGGGAGTGTATTATCTTCTCCTTCTCTTGAATTCAAGAAAGGCATTATGAATGCCCCAATTAAAGGCAGTAAAACAATAGATGATAGCCAAGGAAAAGATTCTAAATTCATTTATGTAATGAATAATTTTTTTATTCTAGTTGAAGTTGTACTAGCTTGAGACTATAACATTAAAAATGTCTAAGTAAAACTACTTACCAGAGATAGTGCAAGATTGACTGCCGGTTGTTTGAACGTTTAAAAACGGCGCTCTGCTAGCTACACCTAATTTCTCCCATGCTTTCACCATGGCTTGACTGACGTTTTTACCATTTTCTTTTTTACATAAAGCTAAGATACTTGGCCCAGCCCCACTAATTGCGCATCCAAGAGCACCTGCATTTAGTGCTGCATCTTTAACTTCTAATCCACCCTTAATTAGTTTCCATCTGTAGGGTTCATGTAGCTTATCAAACATTCCCTCTTTTATAAGTTCCGCATTTCCTGCTTTTAAGCCGTTTAGTAACAAAGTAAGTGCCCCCATATTTGTCACTGCATCAGATATGGGTACATTCTTGGGCATAACCTTTCTTGCTTCACTTGTGCTTAGACGAATTGCAGGTATTGCTACAACAGCTTTAATTGAATCGTGCCAATCACATCTAATGATTCTCCATCTCTGAGAAGAAGACCTGGCTGTCAAACAAAGCCCACCCAGAAGAGAGGGAACTACATTATCAGGATGACCTTCTATATCAATGGCAAGTTCAAGGAGTTTTTCTTTGGACAACGGAGAGTTCATTATTGCATTTGCTCCGATCAGCCCGGCAACTATTGCCGTAGCACTACTTCCCAGCCCGCGTGCAGGCGGCACTGCCAACTTAACTCTTGCTTCAAGTGCAAAAGGATCCATATTTGCGCTCTGCCATACTTTCTGAGCTGCTCTAAAAACTAAGTTTTCAGGTCCTCCTCTTAAATGATTACCATCTGTACTTTCCATTATTAGATCAAATCTATCTCCACCACCTTCAATTCTTGTAAAAATAAACTCATTATATAAATCTAATGCTGCTCCAAGACAATCGAATCCAGGCCCTAAATTGGCAGTTGTGGAAGGCACTGTTACCCTTATTTTTTTACCTACTTCAGGAATAGACATTTTTTGTTTTTAATCTTTTAAAAGCATTTTTGCTCTGCAGGCTGCACTAAAAAGTCCAAATTCTTCATCTGAAATTACTTTAATAGGTATTGTTTTAAGAATATCTTTTAATCTTCCCTTGTCGAAAAATTGTTTTAAAAATAAATCTGATTTAAAGTTTTTGAAATGCTTTGATGCGGTTCCTCCAGAAATCCATAACCCGCCAAAGCATAACTCGTGAAGAGCAACATCTCCCAATAAAGAGGCATAAGCGCCTAACCAAATACTTTCAACTTCAATCATTATTTGGTCCCCTTTTTTTGAAAGATTACAAATTTTTTCAGGTAGTTCTTTTCTAGCAGCATCAAAAATTTTTATTTTATTTAAATATTTTTGTAGGGGATGATTTTGGGCATCAGGTTTGCTTAGTCTCCATTCGGCAATTCTTGATAAACCAGTGCCGCTAATAATTCTTTCACAGGATATCCTTTCAACTTTTAGATAATTCTTAAGCCAAATTTTTAATTCCCATTCTAATTTTGACTTTGGAGAGTATTCAACGTGTCCTCCTTCGCTGGCTAGAACTTTTACTTTATTGCCTGAAATTAGACCTCTTGCAATGCCTAAACCAGTACCGGCTCCAACAATGGCATGCAAATCATTGTTAAAACCTTCAGAAGGGTATCCATTTTGGATAGTTGAATATTGATTTTTTTTTAAAAAAGGTATTCCATAAATTTGAACTGCGAAATCATTAATTAGCTCGCATTTTTCAAATTTAAATTTATTTTTTAATTTATTTCCTGAAATATTCCATGATAAGTTCATGATTTTTGCGTTGTTGTTAGATAAAGGACCAGCCACAGCAAAACATGCAGAAGAAGGATGGGTAATATTTTTGCATTCATTTTTAAGAAAATCTTCTAGGATTAATTCGAAAGAATCCCAATCAGAAGATACATATTTCTTTTTGAATAACAATTTAGGCGAATCATTTATTACTCTTTCGAATATTCCCAAAAGAACCTTTGTACCTCCTAAATCACAAGCCAGAAAATTCATCTACTCGAAATTATTCTATTCTCCCTTTTTTTTCAATTAATTCATCCATTAATTTGTATAAATTAGGTAGGTCGAAAATTCCTAAATTTGTTCCATCCAAAGCTCTTAAAGCGACTGAGTCAATTTCCTCTTCTTTATCGCCAATAACTGCAATTAATGGAACTCTCACGAGAGTTGCCTCTCTTATTTTATATCCTATTTTTTCATTCCTAACATCAACTTTTGATCGGTAACCATTGTTATTTATTAATTCATTAAACTTTAAACACTTTTCAATATTTCTATCAGTAATGCTCAATAAAATTATTTGATAAGGCGCAAGCCAAATTGGGAATTTTGCCTCATATTGTTCAATTAAGATTCCGATAAATCTCTCAAAGGACCCTAAAATTGCTCTATGAAGCATAACTGGATTTCTTTTCTCATTATCAATATCTACATAAGTCGCATCCAATCTAATAGGCATTGAGAAATCAACCTGAATAGTACCGCATTGCCAAACTCTATTAAGACAATCTTTTAAGGAGAATTCTATTTTGGGACCATAAAAAGCTCCCTCTCCTGGTTGGAGTTCCCATTTTAGGTTCTTATTATCGAGAGCTTTGGTAAGCGCCTCCTCTGATTTATCCCAAATCTCATCACTACCTACCCTTTTTTCAGGACGAGTTGATAATTTGATAATGATTTCATCAAAACCAAAAGTTTTATAAACTTCGAAAACAAGATCTATAAAAGTTGATACCTCTTCTTGAATTTGCTCTTCTGTGCAAAATATGTGTGCATCATCTTGAGTAAAGTTTCTTACTCTCATTAAGCCATGTAGTGCACCAGAGGGCTCATTTCTGTGACAAGAACCAAATTCGGCAAGACGAATAGGTAAATCCTTATAACTTTTTAAACCTTGATTAAATACTTGAATATGGCATGGACAATTCATTGGTTTAATTGCATAAGTTCTATTTTCTGATGCAGTGGTGAACATATCGTTTCTAAATTTTTCCCAATGACCGGATTTTTCCCAAAGAGATTTATCAACAGCTTGTGGGGTTTTAATTTCTAAATAATCACTTTTTTTGAGTATTTCTCTTATGTACTTTTCAAGTACTTGGTAGATTGTCCATCCATTTGGATGCCAAAAAATCATTCCTGGTGATTCTTCTTGTATATGAAATAGTGAATGTTTTTTACCAAGTTTTCTATGATCCCTTTTTTCTGCTTCTTCAATTCTTGTTAAGTAGTCATTTAGTTCTTTTTCTTTTGCCCATGCAGTTCCATATATTCTCTGTAATGATTCATTCTCACTATTCCCTCTCCAGTATGAACCTGATAATTTAATTAATTTAAAGTGTCTCAAATGTCTTGTATTGGGCACGTGAGGCCCTCTGCACATATCGATATATTCCTGGTGTTTGTATAAATTAATGAGACCTTTATCAGGAATTTCTTCAATTATTCTTAATTTAAAAGTCTCATCTCTTTCTTTGAAAGTTTTAATTGCCTCTTCTTTGGAAACTTGTAAAATTTCAACGTCATAGTTTGTTTTTATTAATTTATTAATTCTATTTTCGATTTTTATTAAATCTTCAGGAGTAAATCTATATTCAGAAAAAATATCATAATAAAAACCATCTTCAATTACTGGCCCAATTGCCATTTTAATGTTGGGGTAAATTTGTTTAACTGCATGACCAATAAGGTGAGCAAAGGAATGTCTAATTATTTCAATTCCTTCTTTATCTTTTGATGTAATTATTACAACTTCGGAATCTTCATTTATAGGAATAGTTGCATCAAGAAGAACATCATTTACTTTCCCAGCAATTGTTGCTTTAGCCAATCCAGCGCCTATGCTCTGGGCAATTTCTATAATGGTTACAGATTTTTTGAAAATCTTTTTTGAACCATCAGGTAAGGTGATTATTGGCATAATTTACTTCTCCATTTCAAAAAATCCCAATTTTGATTTAACTCTTTTTAAAGTCTGATTTGCTAGATCTTCAGCTTTTTCCTTCCCTTCATCAAGGATTTTATTTAATTGATAGGGATCGTTAATTAATAATTTGTATTTTTTCTGAATAGGTTCTAGTGATTCAATAAGTTGTTCTGTAATTAATTTTTTGAATGTCCCCCATCCAGTATCCGAAAAATCTTTTTCACATTGAGAAATTTCTTTACCAGATAATATTGAATAAATCATCAAAAGATTTTTAGATTCTGGTCTTTCAGGATTGTTAAATTCAATTCCAATAGAACTATCACTTTTTGCTCTTTTTATTTTTTTTGTAATTATTTCAGGCGAATCTAATAAGTTAATACGACTGCCCTCATTAGGATCACTTTTGCTCATCTTTTTTGAACCATCAATTAAACTCATTATTTTTGATCCATTCTTCATGATTATTGGTTGAGGGATTTTTAAAATATTTTTATCCTTACTAAATCTGGCATTAATTCTCTGTTGTGCAATATCTCTGGCAAGTTCAAGATGTTGTTTTTGATCCTCACCTACTGGTACAAAGTCAGCGTCATATAGAAGAATGTCTGCAGCCATTAGGATCGGATAGTCAAATAATCCAATGGACACATTATTTCCCTGTTGAATGGATTTTTCTTTGAATTGAATCATTCTTTCCATCCAATTTATTGGGGTCATGCAATTTAATATCCAACAAAGTTCTGAATGTGCAGAAATCTGACTTTGGACAAAAATTGAGCATATATTGGGATCTATCCCACATGCGACGTATAAAGCTGCAGTAGAGATGGTGTTCTGAGATAATTCTTTGGGATTATATGAAGCTGTGATTGCGTGCAAATCAACTACGCATAAAAATGTTTCATATTGCTTTTGAAGTGTCACCCAATTATTAATTGCCCCAAGCCAATTTCCAATATGCAAATCACCCGTTGGTTGAACTCCTGAAAGAATTCTTTTTTTATTTGACATCCTCTTCTACTTTGCTAGATTCGATTTCTTGATTTGATGTACCTTTTACTGGTCTTGCGAAGGGGTCAGGAGCAGTTTTTGTCTTTTCTTCATAAGGATTTTGTGATTGTCTATTCGGCGAGGAGTTTTTATTGTTTTTTGCATATTCTTTGATTGATTCAATCAATTTCTCGTCTTTGATCATTTCGCTAAGTGTTCTAACAGAGAAACCTAAAACTGCAACGGTAGACCTTAATTGAAAGGTCTCCTGTATTGTCTTAACAGCTTTCATTTCGTTATCACTTAATCTTATGCGGAATCCTCCTCCGTCTCTCCTAACGCCTGATCTGTCTCCGAAATTAGATCTTTCATTGTTAGAACGACCTCTGTAATTTTCTTTTCCAGGATTATTGCTGAAATTTGAATTAGACATCTTTATGATTCTTGGGTTATTTAAATAGTTTATTAACTTAGCATCTTGTTATGCAATAAGTCTTTTAAAGTACCTTAAATTTTTATCTATTGATTAACGACTTATGTAATTTCGCTTTTCTCATTAGCAACTTGCATTAAAATAAAATTAGAGAAATAAAGCATTGTGTTTGATATTAGTAAAGACAACCTTTTAAAGGATTTCATAAAGTTTCCCAAAAAGAATCTTCTTATAATTTTATTATTATTAGGTTTTGGGGAATGGTTTGTCAGTGACTTAATTCATTTCGCAGGCGGCTCGATAGGATTTTTTGCGTTGTGTTTGGGGGGATATTTTTACTTGAAGAACGATAAGCCGAAATTTAATGAGCCAAATAATTTAGATGGTTGGATTAATCTATGTAATGAAGATTTAAATTTTTTTGAAGAACTTGAAGCAAAAAATGAATTGGAGAAACAAAATTCAAAAAGACAAAAAATACTTGAATCGATTCTTAATAGATGTGAAAAAGAAAAAATAAGTTTTATTGGACCAAAACATTATCAAAGTTGTCAGTCTGTTTTAAAAAATTATTTTAAAGCAGATAAGTTTGACTTTGATTTATTTGAAAAACTGCCAAAATACCATTCTTCTGAAATTATTCCAGAGGAAGCTTTGAATAGTGATGGAATTTTGTATTTTGTAAAATTGCCTTTGTCAGCAAATGATTTTTTGTGGCTGGAAAAGTTTCCTAAAAATATGCCAATATGGTTGGTTGCTTTAACTTCCAACGAAATAGAAGCAAAAAATCAGATAGAAGAACTTAAGTCACAAATTTCAAGTGATTTTATAAATAAAATTATTACTTTTGATGTGAATAAGAATGAAATAATAAATATACCTTTTTCTTTAAGGCGGTTTTTCATAAGTTCATCTAAAAATATTGAAAATACAAAAAAAAGGCTTTTGAAAGAACTTCATGTTACCTGGCAATCTGAAATCGAAGGTATAAGAAGAATGCAGCTAAAAGGAATACAAAGAAAAAATCAAATTCTTGTAGCGTCAACTGTTTTCTTATCTCCTATCCCCTCGATTGATGTTATGGCGATGACAGTACTAAATTCCTTAATGATTAAGGAAATTAAGTCTATATGGGGATGTAATTGGTCTCCTGAAATTTTAGATAAAGTGTCTAAAGAGATTTTAAAGACTGCAATAGCTCAGGGAGTTATTGAATGGAGTGGACAGACTTTAATTGGTTTAACAAAATTACATGGCCCAAATTGGCTTGTCTCTGGAACATTTCAGGCTGTCAGTGCTGCATACTTAACAAGAGTAGTATCAAGTTCTTTGGCTGATTTTATGGCAATAACAAAAGGAGTAGAAGAACCTGATTTGGATTTCATAAAGAAAAATTCTGAGAAAATTGTTAAAAAAGCTTTTGAAAAAGAAAAAATAAATTGGAAAGGATTTATTTCTGATATTAGAAAACCACTTATGAAACTATCTTTTGGTTCTTAATCTCAAGAATATTTAATAAAGTATGAGAAAAAATATTATTTTTTTAAGTTTATTACTTCTGGTTTCTTTTGCTGCAGGCTCATGTAAGAAAATAACGAATAAAAATGAAAGTAAAGAAGTAATACTGGCAAGTTTCACGGTTTTAGCTGACATAATTAGGAATGTTGCTAAAGATGAGTTTATTGTTAGATCAATTACGAAACCTGGAGTTGAAGTTCATGGCTACCAACCAACTCCAAGCGATTTGGTAAATGCCTCTAGTGCTTTTGTTTTTATTGATAATGGATTTGGATTTGAATTATGGGCTGAAAAATTCGTTTCTAATTTAAAAGTTAATAGAATTACTGTCGCGGAAGATTTAGATCCTATTTTTATCAGTGAAGATTTTTATAAAGGGAAACCCAATCCTCATGCCTGGATTTCTCCAAAAAGAGGGATCCTATACGTGGATATTCTGGTGGATTCTTTATCAGAATTGAGGCCATCCAAGAGGAAATTATTTGAAGAAAATGGAAAAATTTATAAAGATAAACTCTCTAAAATAGATAAAGAATTCTCACTTTTTATTAATAACTTAAATAAAGACAGGAGGTATCTAGTAAGTTGTGAAGGTGCTTTTTCATATCTAACAAATGATTATGGATTAGAGGAAGTTTATCTATGGCCAGTTAATGCTGAAAGTCAAATTACTCCCAAAAGAATGACAAGAACAATCTCACTAGTTAAAGAAAAAAAAGTCCCATCTGTATTTTGCGAAAGTACTGTAAGTGACGAATCTCAAATGGTTGTTGCAAACGAAACTGGGGCTAATTTTGGAGGAAAACTTTTTGTTGATTCATTATCCGATGATAGAGGGCCTGCCAGCTCCTATATAAAAATGCTTGAGCATAATTTGGATTTAATTAAAAAAGGTCTTTTTTAAATTATGGAATCAATCAATTATCAAAATTTTAGGATTGATGCAGAGAATATTTGCGTAGATTACAACGGAAAGGTGGCTTTGTATGATGCAAATTTAAGATTGAAACCTGGACAGATTTGTGGATTAGTAGGTATGAACGGGGCTGGTAAAACAACTTTTTTTAATGCTTTAACTGGCTTTGTAAATATTTCAAAGGGGAAAATTAGAATAAATGGAGAGTCTGTAAGAGCTGCTCAAAAAGATCAGACAATTGCTTATGTTCCTCAAAATGAAGGAATTGATAGTCAATTTCCAATAAGTGTTTGGGATGTAGTGATGATGGGAAGATATGGTTCGATGAATATTTTTAGGTGTCCTAGAGAGTCCGATGTTCAGGCGGTTAGAGATGCTATTGAAAGAGTTGATCTTACTGATCATTTATCTACACCTATTGGAAACCTATCTGGTGGTCAGAGAAAACGAACTTTTTTAGCTAGAGCAATTGCGCAAAGAGCGTCAATATTACTTCTTGATGAGCCTTTTTCAGGTGTTGATATAAGAACTGAGAAACTTATCTCGGAATTATTCATTCAATTTAAAAATGAGGGGAAAACTATATTATTATCAACGCACGATATGATTCATGTCCGTGAATTTTGTGATTTAGTTCTTTTAATAAATAAAACTGTTGTTGCTTATGGCGAGACCTCTGAAGTGTTTACTCCTGAAAATATTACAACCACTTTTGGAGGGATTTCTCCTGATTTCTTGTTTGGACCAGAATCCTAAACTTTAAATTATATGGAGCTCTCTTCTTTTTTAACTTTAGATTCATTCATAAGAGATCCTTTAACTCATGACTTTATGAGAAAAGCACTTCTTATGAGTTCATTAGTTGCAGCTGTTTGTGGTTTCCTATCAAGTTATTTGACTCTTAAAGGATGGGCTTTAATGGGAGATGCAGTGTCACATTCAGTAATGCCTGGTGTTGTGGTTGCTTATGCATTAGGTCTTCCTTTTTCATTAGGGGCATTTATTTTCGGAGTTGGTTCTGTAGCATTGATAGGGTTTATTAAGCAGAAATCTAGAGTTAAGGAAGACACTGTTATTGGGTTGGTATTTACTGGATTTTTCGCTCTTGGAATAGTATTGGTTTCTAAGATTAAAAGTAATATTGATCTGCACTCTATTCTTTTTGGTAGTCCATTAGGAATATCACTTTCAGATGTAAAACAAACTATATTCATTTCTTTATTGGTGGTAATCCTTTTATCAATTTTTAGAAAAGATTTAATGCTTTATTGTTTTGATCCTAGGCATGCAAAAACAGTTGGGATTAACGTATTTTTTCTTCATTATTTACTTCTAACATGCTTATCTTTAGCAGCTGTTGTGGGCTTGCAATCTGTTGGAATTATTTTGGTAGTTGCAATGTTGATTACACCAGGGGCTACAGCATATTTACTGACGGATAAGTTTGATAATATGACAATAATTTCAGTATTAAGTGCAATTATCTCAAGCCTAATAGGAATATATGTTAGTTTTTGGTTTGATCTTGAAACAGGTGGATCAATTGTCTTGGCCCAAACTTTTATATTTTTATTTGCTTTTTTATTCGCTCCAAGATATGGAATATTTAAGTTAAAGAAATTATTTGCTGGGTATAAATGATAGTGGTGGAAGAAAATTTTAAAAAGTGGAATTGGTGGCCATTATTCCCCTTATATCCTTATGGAAAAAAGAAAACAATTTTAAGAGAATTAATTCCTAATCAAATATGGTCCTTGGAACAAATACAGGGACTTTATTATGTTGCGGTTCCAATAAGAATGACGGTAATAAAGGTTGAGAATGGATTGATGCTAATAAATCCTGTGCCTCCGACAAAAGAATTAATAAATGAGTTAGACAAATTAATTGCGATTCACGGCAACGTAAAAACTATAATTCTACCAAGTGCCTCTGGACTAGAACATAAAATCGGACTGCCAGCTCTTTCAAGAATTTTTAATGATGCAGAAATTTGGCTTTGTCCTGGACAATGGAGTTTCCCAATAAATCTACCTCTAGATTTTTTAGGAATTCCATCAAAAAGATCAAGAATACTTTTTGAGGAAGGTACCCCACATACAAACTCCTTTAAATGGTCTTCATTAGGTCCACTGAATTTAGGACTTGGAAGATATCAGGAGATAAGCTGTTTTCATTATCCTACGAAAACTCTTCATGTAACAGACGCAATAGTTGGAATAGACGCCACACCACCTGAGATATTTAATTTTGATCCAACTCCACTTCTTTTTCATTCCAGAGAGAGAGGAGATGAACCTTTGATTGACTCCATCGAACAAAGAAAAAAAGGATGGAAAAGGTTAGTCTTATTTTCATCTTTTTTGAAACCAGGTAAATTAAATATTCCATCTTTAAAAGAAATATTTAATTATTCATTTAAAAAAGATCTTAGAAATTGGAGATCTCATTTTGGTATATATCCCTTTTTATGGGACGAAGATTGGGAATCATCTCTTGTTGAAATAATGGGTAAAGATACTCCTAAAATTCAAATTTCACCAGTATTACAAAAATTAATTTTTCCGCGTTCAAAAGAAGTTCTACTTGAATGGCTTGAAAATATCAAGTCTTTTGAAGATATGGAATATTTAATTCCAGCTCATTTTACGGCACCAATAAAATTTACAATAGAAGATTGTCAAAAATTAATTGATGAAATTAATTCCCAAAAGTGGGACAAACTTCCGGAGGATAATAAGTTTTTGATGAGTTTATATAAAAAATTGTTTGAATTAGGAATAATTCCTGAAGAAGTAAATCTTTAAAAACTATTATTCTTCAATTGACATGTTTTCATCATTTTTAAGAGTTTGTTCCAGCTCTTTTCTTTGCTCCATTTGTCTTAAGAAATATCCTGTCATCATTGCAGAAGATAATAAATTAGCAATGTTGTCTTTTGAAGATGTTATTTTTATATCAAATTGATCTGAAGGAAGCATTCCAAGAAGACCTTGAACATTATGTCTAATAATTTCTTGAATATCTTCACTAGCTGATTTTGCTACTCTTTGCAAAACTTCTGGAGATTGTTTTTGTAAATATTGGATTAAATCATTCTCATCGTTTGGATCATTATTTTCAGTAGCAAGAAATTCTGGATTAAACATTTCTACAACTTCAAGATATAAAAACCTTACAACATCGCGTACCCATTAATCTAAATTATTAAGGGCAGGGAACCGAATAGGTCCAATTTTATTAAATGGCCAATATCTAAAAATAGCTTTACCAATAACCTTTTCATAGGGTAAAAATCCCCAAATATGAGAGTCCATACTGTTATTTCTATTATCTCCCATCACCCATAATGAATCTTCCGGGACAATTATAGGCCCTATGGAATAATTAATATTTTTGTCAAAAACATAATTTTTTTGAGCGATATCATTTAAGTAAAGGTTACCGTCTCTTACTTCTACCTTGTCTCCAGGTATTCCAATTACTCTTTTTATTAGTGCAGTATCTGCTTCATAACCAGCATTAATTAATTGTTCCGGAACTTTAAAAACAACTATTTTATTTTTTAATTTTGAAAGATTTGATTTGGATGTAATTTTGGGGGTTACTTTCTCAACAAGAATTTTATCTTGTATTTGAAGTGTTGGAAGCATTGAACCGGATGGGATCCATCTTGGCTCTATAACCTGCCATCGTATAATTAAAGCTATAGATATCCAGATTAAAAGATTTTTTAAATCCTTTAGTATTGAATTTCTTTTTTCTTGAGTTGTAGACATGTTTTTTTTAATTCAGTTCTAAGAAAATCCCAAAGCATTTATATAAATTATGACATCATCTATTGAATGCAAAAATTTTCTTAGAAGTTTACAACTTTTGAATCTTCTTATAAAAATAGGAGTTCAAAATTTAATACTATGTCCTGGTAGTAGATCAGCACCTTTAGCAATAGCTGCTGGAGAATTAAATAAATTAGGGCTGGTAAATATTTTTAATTCAATAGATGAGAGATCAGCGGGATTCCACTCCCTTGGGATTTCTGCTGCATCAGGTAATCTTTCTTTAGTTATTACAACTTCTGGGACTGCCGTAAGTAACTTATTGCCAGCAGCAGTTGAGGCAGATCGATCTTGTAAAGGTATCATATTTCTTACTGCCGATAGACCCTTAAGATTAAAAGATTGTGGCGCTAATCAAACAGTAAATCAAGAAGATTTTTTGAGTGCAGTCTGTAGAAGGGTTTTAAGTACAAATCTAAATGGACTTCATGAAACTCAAGAAAATGAAATCTTCGATTTAGTTCGAATTATTGAGAAACAGATATCAACCTTCCCTGGTCCTATTCATTTTAATATTCCTATTGATAAGCCTTTAGATATTTCATTTTTGAATAAAAAAAATGTTTTAGAGCTTTTTGAGAGAATTTATTTGAAGAAAAAATATGTCTTTCAAAAAGTTGAAAAAAAGTCTGATAAAAACAAATTCTTAGAAATTACAAAAATTTTAAATTTAGATGAATCTGGCATTATTTTGGTAGGTCCCTATCAAGGTTCCGTAATTGACTTATCTTCTTTCAATAAATCTTTAGAACAATTTCAAGAAATTACTGGTTGGCCAGTATTTGCTGATCCTGTTTCAGGAGTTTATTCTGATTTGAGGGGATTAGTTGTAAATTGGGAATTAGTCTTAAGAAAATATAAGAATCGTATCAAATGTAAACAACTTTTAAGGCTTGGTCCAATGTCATCCTCAATTGATTTAGAGAAGTTTCTAACAAATTTTGAAGGTACACAAATTCTTATAAAAGAAAAAAACTATAGAAAATTGGACCCTATAAAAAAATCATTTGAATATGATTTTGGGTTATCTAATTTTACTTCTATATTGTTAGAAGAATTATCAATTAATGAAAAAAACAAAAAGTCTCTTACGCCGTTAGCCCTAGATCTAATAGAGGAAGGCGAGCAAATTAAAAAAATTTTAAAAGAGAAAATTACTCATGATAATCAAATAACTGAATATAAGCTTGCAAATCTTGTTCCAAAACTTTGGCCAGCTGAAAATCCAATAATGCTCTCAGCTAGTAGCCCTATTAGAGATTGGCTTACTTTTTCTGAAAATGGTACTTTAACAAGAAATTGTTTCAGCTTTAGAGGAGCTTCTGGAATAGATGGGACTTTATCCCTTGCATTAGGAATTTCTAGAATTAAAAATCCTCTGCTTCTCGTGACTGGGGATTTGGCTTTTATTCATGATATAAACGGTTGGCTAATTGAGAATTCAGTCGACATGAATTTAACAATTCTTTTAATAGATAATAATGGCGGAAATATATTTAATCGTATTTATAAAAAAAACTTAAAAGAAGATGAATTAAAAAAACTATTTCTTATGCCTAAAGAAATCAACTGGCCAAAACTCTCAGAGAGTTATCAAGTAAAATTTAAAAGTGTGGCAAATTTTAAAAAATTACGAGAGGCATTCGATTGGAGCATTTCTATCCAGAAATCTGTAATAATTAAAGTTGATATTGATCCGGAAAATGAAATTTGTGAAAAAAATGCCCTTCTAGAAAAAATAATTGGCAGTTAAATTTATTATTTTCTATCTTAAATAATTAGTATTCATGAAAGTATTACCTGGTAAAACAACCTTAAATTGGAAAGAATGCAAATCTTATGAAGATATTTTGTTTCATAAATCAGATGATGGAATTGCGAGAATTGCAATTAATCGGCCTGAAAAAAGAAATGCATTTAGGCCACAAACTGTAGATGAACTCATTAACGCATTTAATATCGTAAGGAATGATGAAACTATTGGAGTAGTTTTATTTACCGGTGCGGGACCTGACAAGAAAGGCATTTATTCTTTTTGTTCTGGAGGTGATCAGAGTGTAAGAGGTGAAAATGGATATAAAAATGATGAAGGGAAGCAAAGATTAAATGTACTTGAACTTCAAAGATTAATAAGAAGTTTGCCTAAAGTGATTATTGCCTTAATTCCTGGTTTTGCAATTGGAGGAGGTCAGGTACTTCATTTAATTTGTGATCTTAGCATTGCCTCAGAAAATGCAATATTTGGTCAAACAGGTCCAAGAGTTGGTAGTTTTGATGCTGGATTTGGATCTAGTTATTTGGCAAGACTTGTTGGTCAAAGAAAAGCAAAAGAAATTTGGTTTTTATGTAGAAAATATAATTCGAAAGAAGCATTAGAGATGGGCTTGATAAATGCAATTACAAAGATTGAAGAATTAGAAGCTGAGGGTGTAATCTGGGCAAGAGAGATTTTACGTAATAGTCCAACTGCTATTCGTATTCTTAAGGCTTCATTCAATGCGGAGAATGATGGGATTGCAGGTATTCAAGAATTATCTGGATACACAACTCAATTATTTTATTCGACTGAAGAAGCTCAAGAAGGTAGAGATGCCTTTCTCGAAAAGCGTCCACCAGACTTTTCTGACTATAAGTGGACACCCTAGTTTATTTTTCAAAAGACCTTTTTAAATAATTATTAATGAGAATTCTTCTTGCCGCTGCTGAATGTGCTCCAATGATCAAAGTTGGAGGTATGGGAGATGTGGTTGGATCATTACCTCCATCTTTGATAAAGCTTGGTCACGATGTAAGGGTAATAATTCCAGGATATGGGAAATTGTGGAGTCTTTTAGAGGTATCGAATGAACCAGTATTTAGAGCAAATACAATGGGCACTGATTTCTCTGTATATGAAGCACAACATCCCATTCATAATTATGTGATTTACTTAGTGGGTCATCCAACATTTGACTCTGAACAAATATACGGAGGCGAAAATGAGGACTGGCGCTTTACCTTTTTTGCTAGTGCCACTGCAGAATTTGCTTGGAATTGTTGGAAACCTCAAGTTCTTCATTGCCATGATTGGCACACTGGGATGATTCCTGTGTGGATGCATCAAGACCCCGAAATTAGTACTGTCTTTACAATTCATAATTTAAAATATCAAGGCCCTTGGAGATGGAAACTAGAAAAAATGACTTGGTGCCCTTGGTATATGCATGGAGACCACACAATGGCTGCTGCAATGTTGTATGCAGATAGAGTAAATGCTGTTTCGCCGACTTATGCAGATGAAATTAAAACTCATGAATACGGGGAAAGTCTCGAAGGATTACTTAATTATATTTCAGGTAAATTAAGGGGAATTCTTAATGGTATAGATCTTGATGAATGGAATCCAGCAAAAGATCCAGTTTTACCGGCAAAATTTAGTATTAAGAATTTAAAAAATAGACAAGAAAATAAGAAAATTCTGCAGAGAGAAATGGGTCTTGAAGTTAATCCTGAAAAATATCTCTTAGGTATGGTTAGTAGGTTAGTTGATCAGAAAGGGGTTGACTTACTTCTACAAGTTTCAAGAAGACTTTTAGCCTATACAGATTCACAAATAGCTGTTTTAGGGACTGGAGATAGATATTTAGAGTCTGGATTATGGCAACTGGCCTTAGATTATCCAGGAAGATTTTCAGTATTTCTTACATATGATGATTCTCTATCAAGACTTATATATGGCGGATCTGATGCATTCTTAATGCCCAGTAGATTTGAACCTTGTGGTATTAGTCAACTCCTTGCGATGAGATATGGCTCTATTCCAATAGTAAGGCGAGTTGGAGGTTTAGTTGATACAGTTTTACCTCATGATCCAGAAAATAATAGTGGTACAGGTTTCTGCTTCGATCGTTTTGAACCTATAGATTTCTATACTTCTTTAGTAAGGTCTTGGGAAGCCTTTAGGCATAAAGCTAGTTGGGAATTACTACAAAAAAGAGCAATGAGCCAAGAGTTTAGTTGGCAAAGATCAGCTCTTGAATACGAAATTATGTATAAGGATGTTTGCGGAATAAAGGAGCCTTCACCAGATTTTGCTGAAGTTGAGAAATTTTCTTATGGACAATCAGCTGATCCATCTTTAAAAAAAAGTATGACTTAAATTCTTAATGGATTTTTCTTTTTTAGAAATAAAAGATGTTTTGGGTGATATTAAAAATCTGGGCGAGAGGGGAATAGATTCTTTAAATTTTAAGAATATAAGTATTGATAGTAGAACTTGTTTGAAAAATGAACTTTTTATAGCTATCAAGGGTAAAAATTTTGACGGACATAATTTTCTTAAAGAAGTTTTAAGTAAAGGAATTAAATCAGTAGTTATAAAAGAAGGTATGCAGAAATTACTTCCTGATAATTTTCCTTATTGGGTTGTTAGTGACACCTTAAATGCATTTCAAAAATTAACCTTGCTCAAAAGAAAAAAATTAAGTATCCCTTTGGTTGCCATAACTGGTTCAGTTGGTAAAACAACTACAAAAGAAATGGTTGGTGAAGTTTTAAATAAACTTGGAAAAATTAAATTATCCCATGCAAATTTTAATAATGAGATTGGGGTTGGTCTTACTATTCTTGCCACAGATAAAGAAGATAAAGTTTTGGTCCTTGAGATGGGAATGAGAGGTCTTCGACAGATCGAAAATTTATCTAAATATAGTGAACCCGATATTGCAGTAATTACTAATATTGGAACAGCTCATATTGGATTGTTAGGCTCTAGAAAAAATATTACTTATGCTAAGTGTGAAATTAGTAAATATTTAAATCCCAAAGGAGTTGTAATAATACCAGCAAATGATTTACTTCTTGAAGAAATTTTAAGAGAATACTGGAAAGGTAGGGTAATAAAAGTAGAGCTTTTAAATATAGAAAATCAAAAGGAGAGTTTTAAGAAAGATGATAATTTGCGAGGATTTTACAACCCCTCGGATAAAACAATCTTAATTGAAGAAAATATCTTTGAAATTTCATTTGAGGGATTTCACAATGCTTCAAATTTCCTATTTGCTTATGCAGTTGCTAAAGAGCTTGGCATTGATTTTGAAAGTTTTAATAAATTTGATTTTGTAAGTTTAGATGGAAGAAATAAAATTCTTAAATCAGTAAAAACAACAATATATGATGAATCATATAATGCTTCTCCAGAGTCAGTAAAAGCATGTATTAAAAACCTCCTTGAAAAACCGAGAAATAAATTTTTTATATTTGGAAGTATGCAAGAATTGGGAGAAGAATCCGAAAAATTTCATAAAGAAATATTCAACTTAATAAATAATTCAGAAATAGAAAAGTGCTTATTTATTTGTGATAAAAAAAATGAAAAAATTTACACCAATTATCTCAAAGATAAGAAAAAATTTTTAGTTTTAAATAATATTAAAGATGTACCTAAAGAGATAAACAAATCTACAAAAAAAGGTGATTCTATTCTTATTAAAGGGAGCCGATATTGGCAACTTGAAAAAATTATTGAATTAATCAATTAGATCAAGATTTTTTTCTTTCCCAATTTTCTATATTTACTTGCTTAGTTCTTGAGATTGCTAATGAATTATCTTTTGAATCTTTTGTGATCACTGAACCAGCTCCTGTTGTAACTGATTCCCCTAGATTTATTGGAGCCACAAAAACTGTATTTGCACCAATGCTGGAATTCTTACCAATTTTGGTTTGATGTTTTTTCTGACCATCAAAATTTGCAGTAATAGTACCTGCTCCAATATTTGTAGATCTTCCAATAATAGAATCGCCAATATAACTTAAATGATTTACTTTAGATTCTTCCTCTAATTGACTATTTTTAATTTCAACAAAATTACCTATTTTGCTAAAGGAAGATATTTTGGAATTAGGTCTTACATGACTATAAGGGCCAATTTTTATATGATCCATTATGTGAGAAGCATAAACAGTAGAGTTTGAAATTTCACAATTTAATCCCACATAAGAATTCTCAATAAAAGTATTTGGTCCGATAATGCAATGACTTTTTATCTTTGTATTTCCTCTTACATGTGTATTAGCCTCTATAATCACATCCTTACCAATTTCAGCTTCTTCACTAATTGAACAACTTGCTTTATTAATAAAAGTTACCCCATTAAGCATATGCTTTTCTTTAATTAAATTCTGCATATTTTCCTCGCATACTGAAAGTTGAATTCTGTTATTAATCCCTTGAAGCTCTCCATTATCCTCTATCTCGAGGCTTAAGGAATTTTTTAGCATGGATATTGTATCTGTTAAGTAAATCTCTTTTTGATTATTATTGCTTTGCAAGGTATTAATTATTTCTGACAATTTACCCCAGTTAAAACAGTAAACACCCGCATTTATTAATGGGTTTTCTCTTTCTAGATCATTGCAATCTTTTTCTTCAACAATTCTCTCTATAAAATCTCCTTTTAAAAAAACTCTGCCATATCCTTGAGGATTTCTTTTCTTTGTAGTAATTAAAGAAACATCGGCATTTTTTGAATCGTGTAAATATAAAAGCCTTTTTAGAGTACTAGGCCTAATAAGTGGCACATCGCCGTTAAGGACTAAAAGTTTTCCTTCATTTTTTTTTACTTCTCTACAAAGAATCTGGACAGCATGACCGGTTCCTGATTGAGGTTCTTGAATAACTATATGAATTTTTTTTTCGTTTGAAATTGACTTTTGTACTTCTTTTGATTTGTGTCCAGTAATTACGAAAATTTGATCAGGTTTTAATTCGACACATGAATTAATTACTCTTTGAAGAAGACTTTTGCCAGAAATTTTATGTAAAACTTTTGGCAATGAGCTTTCCATCCTAGTGCCTTTGCCTGCCGCTAATATCGCAACACTTAACATGTTTATTTGAAATCCCTATTTAAATCTTACTCTTAACGGATAACTTCGTCATTCCCCACTTCTCTCTCCATTTATTTGTAGATAATAGATTTGAAAAAAATTGCTCATTTAACCTTCTCTTTATTATATCGTCTTTGCTTGAGTTTAAATCTTGATCTCTATATGGAATACTTGCTTTAGTAAAGAGATGTTCCTCTTCCATTGAAGATAACTTTTCAAAATTGAAATTAGGTTTTAATTTTTTGTTATTAAATTTTGGTATTGCAACAGTTCCCTGACTCCAAAAAATTCTGTTTTTAATACTTGGCTTAATAGTAAAAATTTCTAATCCAAGATTTCTTAAAGTTTTTCTTACTGCAGCTGATGAAGAATAAGTTATTAAATAACCCTCAGAATTAAGAATTTTTGTGACTTTAGATAAAAATTCAATTGTCCATACTTGTGGGCATTTTTGAGGAGAAAAACCATCTAAATAAATCAGATCGAATTTAACAGATGAAGGAATAATTTTGATTTTTTCTCTTGCATCACCCCACAAAACACTGCATTTAAAAAATTGATCCTCAAAGTAATCTTGTCGATAAATTGATTCAAATATTGTTTTGACTTTTGGATCCCATAATTTAAGGAAAGATTCATTTCTAAGAGAATATTCAAGTGGCTTTTTATCAATCTCCAACGCATACAAATTTAAATACGATTTTTGTTTAATTAATTCATCTAATAAAGAAGCTGAATTGTATCCTAAACCAAAACATATATCCAAAACATTAAGAGATTTACCCTTAAATCTTTGCAAATTAGAAGTAGATGTAAATTTCAACTTTGTTTCCTGTAATGCGCCCAATAAACTATGGAAGTTCTCTTGAAAAAACAAACTTCTTAATGAGTAACTACCATCTTTAGTTAAAACTTCTATTAATTCAGACAAGAACTTATTTGGCTAGTTAGTTAGTTTGGCAAGCTCTTCCCAAAAAGTGGGATACGAGACGCTAGCTGCATCTGCTCTCATGATTTTTGAGGTGCCTTTGGCAAGCAGTGAAGCAATAGCAAGACTCATTGCTACTCGATGATCTGTCTCACTGTCTACTTCAGCAGAATGAAATTTTGATTGCCCATTAATAATTAGCCCGTCCTCTTTTTCTGTTATATCTGCACC
The DNA here is from genome assembly GCA_902535185.1 of uncultured Prochlorococcus sp. Taxonomy (GTDB): domain Bacteria; phylum Cyanobacteriota; class Cyanobacteriia; order PCC-6307; family Cyanobiaceae; genus Prochlorococcus_A. Next base: position 4,612 of record CACAST010000002.1, on the reverse strand, counting down.
GAATTTTTGTAACTGTCGTGCCATGACTTTTAATCTATCTGTCTCCTTTACTCTTAATTCTTGTGCATCCTTAATTTCAGAAACTCCATTACAAAAACAAGCAGCCACAGTAAGGATAGGAATTTCATCTATGAGTTTTGGAAGAATATCTCCTTCAATAGTGAATGATCTTAAATTATTTGAAGTCTTTACTTTTATAGATCCAATAGGTTCACCAGCAATAGTCGATTTATCTAAAATCTCATAATTGCACCCCATTAAATCCATAATATTTAAAATCCCTGTTCTAGTAGGATTCAAACCGACTTTCTGAATTAAAACCTCTGAATTTGGAACAATAGATGCAGCAATCATCCAAAAAGATGCAGAGCTTATGTCTCCAGGAATTAATATTTTCTGGCCAATTAAGTTCCCCCCTGACTTGATAACTACATTTCTTCCAAATTCACCTCTGATACTGATGTCTGCTCCAAACGCTTTTAACATTCTTTCAGTATGGTCTCTTGAAGATGCTGGTTCAATAACAGAAGTGGTTCCAGAAGCTTTGAGGCCTGCCAATAAGATTGCGGATTTTACTTGAGCACTCGCTACTGGGGTTCCGATAACGCATCCTTTTAATTTATTTCCATTAATTGAGATTGGAGCTTTGTTTCCTTTTTCTCTACCAAAAATTTTGCCACCCATCAACGATAATGGTTTTCCCACTCTCCCCATTGGCCTTTTATTAAGAGAATTGTCACCTGTTAAAATAAAATTCTTGCCTTCTTGACCGGCAAGTAACCCCATTAGTAATCTCATGGTGGTTCCCGAATTGCCACAATTTAGAATCTCTTTGGGCTCTTTTAATCCATCAAGACCCAATCCTGAAATCGTAAAAGGCTTATTTTTTTTTATTTCTGGTATATCTACACCTAATTTTCTAAGACAATCAGCAGTTGAAAGCGGATCTTCAGAATGTAAAAACCCCTCAATAGTCGTTTCACCCTCAGCAATACTCCCAAATATTAAAGCTCTATGAGAGATGGATTTATCTCCAGGTACTTTTATTTTTCCTTTTAAATTAACTCCACCTTTTTATTGTGCGGATATTATTCATTTTCAATTTAAATACTTGATAAAATTTATGAAAAACAAATTATTTCTATCTTATCAATAAGTTTGTTTTTAAAAAAAAAATAATCAAGTTAAGTAACTGTTTTCTATAATTAATCTAGAAAAGGAATTAATCATCAATCTTACTTATTATCACGTTGCAAAAGATGTTCCGGAATTAAACCCTGATATTGCAGTTGTAATTGATGTTTTAAGAGCTACAACCACTATTTCTTGGGCTTTAAATAATGGAGCCGACTCAATACAAGTCTTTGCAGATTTAGATCTATTAAAAGAGTCTGCAATCAAGTGGCAAGCAGATGAGAGACTAATGCTCGGCGAGAGAGGTGGCAAGAAGATTGAAGGCTTTGATTTAGGAAATTCTCCTTTATCAGTTACAAAAAAAGTTGTTAATGGTAAAAGACTTTTTATGAGTACGACTAATGGGACTAAATCATTGCAAAAAGTTCAAAATGCAACCCATTTGTTTGCTATGGGACTTCCAAATAGGAAAGCAGTTGCCGAAAAAATCATTTCATTAAAAAGAGAAAATGTTTTAATATTAGGAAGTGGTTGGGAAGGTTCATATTCACTTGAGGATTCCTTGGCTGCAGGTGCTTTGGCCTCATACTTTAAACAGAACTGTGATTTTGAAATTAATATTTTGAACGACGAATTACAGGCTGCATTGGCACTCTGGGATTTTTGGAAAAACGATATTTTGAAATGTTTAAAAACAGCAACCCATGGCAAAAGATTGACAAGTCTTGGAGATTATGAGGATGATTTAAAATGTTGTTCTGAACTTGATTGCTTAGATATTGTTCCGGCTCAAGTTGAAAGGGGTGTGATTCGTGCCTCATGATTTACGAATTGGTTCACTAGGAGTAAAGTCTTGACTGATTTTTTGGTAGCTGCATTGCAAATTACAAGTACTTCAAATGTTGAAGCGAATTTCATTGAAGCAGAAGAACAGATTGAATTAGCTGCTAGAAGAGGTGCTGAGTTAATTGGATTGCCCGAGAATTTTGCTTTTTTAGGAGGAGATGATGAAAAACTTAGATTAGCTTCTGAATTGTCAGAGAAGTGTGCAAATTTTCTAAAAACTATGTCACAAAGATATCAAGTGTTTCTTTTAGGAGGGGGGTATCCCGTCCCTGCGGGTGATAACAGTCATACTTTTAATAGATCAGCACTATTTGGGAAAGATGGACAGGTTTTGGCAAAATATGACAAAATTCATTTGTTTGATGTTGATTTGCCAGATGGAAATTTATATAAGGAATCATCCACTATTTTATCTGGGAAAGAGTATCCACCTGTTGTAGATGTTCCAGGCTTATGCAAAATAGGATTATCAATTTGTTATGACGTTAGATTTCCTGAACTCTATAGATATTTGTCTTCGAATGGTGCAGAGCTAATTATGATTCCCGCAGCTTTTACAGCATTTACTGGAAAAGATCATTGGCAAATCCTATTACAAGCAAGAGCAATTGAGAATACAGCATATGTAGTCGCTCCAGCTCAAACTGGGATTCATTATGGGAGAAGGCAAAGTCATGGCCATGCAATGGTAATTGACCCTTGGGGTACAGTTTTATCTGATGCCGGAAAAACTCAGGGAGCTGCAATAGCTCCTGCTGATAAAGAAAGAGTAAAGAAAATTAGGGAGCAGATGCCAAGCCTTAAACATAGGAAAAATAGATTGTTTTCAAAATAATGATAAAGTTTTTAGATAATAAACTTTTTCGTTATTTATCCGTTTTTTTATTTTTAAATTCTTTAATCCTTCCAGTTAAATCGTCAAGTGCTCTGGCGGCGTGGGTCCTAAACACCGATGGGGTTCTAGAATTAAGAACTAAATCAAATACAAATTTAAAAGTATACTTTCAGAAGGCTAACCAAATATCTGGCGATAGATTCTGGGTAGATTTTCCAGGAGAATTAAAAAATCCCAGAACAATAAAAGGTAATGGCCCAATCAAAGAAATTAGATTAGGTAAACCAAATAAGGGTAAAACGAGATTAGTAATTGAATTTAAAGAAGAAACTTATTTGAACCCTTTGACTTGGCAAATGGTTGGCTTAGATCAAAATAAATGGAGAATCAAACTTTTTAACCCAAAATATTCATTTAAAAAGATTGGTGAGGGTTTAGTTGAAAAGAAAAGAGAATTTATCAAAACAAATAAAAATTTAATTCATAGGAAGAAAAACAATTATGGTTACTTGAAACTACCAGAAGTAAAACGAAACAAGTTTGAGGTTGTAATTGATCCAGGGCATGGCGGACCTGATCCAGGAGCAATAGGCATTGGTGGTATTAGAGAGACAGATGTTGTTCTAGAGATTTCAAAAATAGTTAAAAATTTACTTTCTGAAAAAGGTGTCAAGGTAAGGTTGACTAGAACAAATGAAGTCGATTTGGATTTACCTCCAAGAGTTTCCATTGCTAATAATACTGATGCAGATATCTTTGTAAGTATTCATGCAAATGCTTCAAGAGGTAAAAGAAGGGATATAAATGGATTGGAAACCTTTTATTACAGAGGGTGGAGAGGAAGGTCACTCGCGAAAAGAATTCAAAAACAAATTTTAATAGTTTCACCTGGGAGTCCTGATCGAGGAGTTAAACAAGGTCGATTTTATGTAATTAAAAATACTAGGATGCCTGCAGTCCTTGTGGAAATTGGATTTTTAACGGGAAGATTAGATGCAAGAAGGTTAGAAAAAATAACGCATCGAAAAAGATTAGCCTATGCAATTGCAAAAGGCATCCTCGAATATCTAGATAAAGTAGGGTGAAACTTAAAATAGGTTTATTTGATAGCGGAATAGGTGGTTTTACTATCCTTAATTCTTTACTAAAAACACGTAAAGATGTAGAAGTTTTTTATTTGGCAGATACAAAAAGAATACCCTATGGGAACAAAAATTTTAAAGAGATAAGATTAATTGCGAAGGAGATTTGTACTTTTTTTCTTGATAAGAATTTGGATGCACTTTTAGTTGCTTGTAACACTACAAATGCGTGTGCCCTTGATATTCTAGAAAATAATTTAAAGGTTCCTTGTTTTGACCTTATAAACTCAGTATCGGAAATAGTTGATAAACAAATAATTGGAGTCTTAGCAACAGAAACAACTGTTCGATCAATGTATTACGAGAAAGCTATAAATGCTAAAAAAGAGAATAAGATAATATTTCAGCAAGAATGTCCAGAATTTGTATCAGAAATTGAAAAAGAAAAATTAAATATTGATAAGTTAAATAGTCTTTCACACTTATACTTAAGACCACTAATAAAAAGTAATATTGAAGAATTAATACTTGGATGTAGCCACTATCCTTTAATTTATGACTTTTTAAGAAAAAAATTAGGTTCAAATATAAAGATTATTGATCCATCGGTAGTATTAATAAAAAAATTTAATGAATCTTTTGCTATTCCAAAAACTGACCGCTATGAGGGTATTTCTTTCGAAAATGTAAAATTTTTTGTTACCTCAGAAAGATA
>CACAST010000001.1 GCA_902535185.1 uncultured Prochlorococcus sp. | reverse complement strand
AATTGACCGTTTTTTGATGCTTCAACAATTTCTTCAGCACACATTCTTCCGCTTTTCGCAGCAAAATAAATACCCTCTCCAGAACTTTTTGTAACATATCCAGCTGCATCACCAACCAATGCCATTCTTCCAACTACTCTTCTTGGCCTTGGATGTTCAGGAATAGGGTGAGCTTCTACTTTTATTACTTCACCATTAACAAGTCTTTTCTTTGCCCTATTTCTTACACCCTCTTGAAGTCCTTTAATTAATGACTGATTCTTTTGCATGGTTCCAGTTCCCACAGCAACATGATCATATTTAGGAAATACCCACCCATAAAAATCAGGAGAAACATCAGTTCCGACATACATTTCAGCAAGATCTTCGTAATAACTCATTTCTTCCTTAGGCAATTTAATTCTTTCCTGAAATGCTATAGCAACTTTGTAATCTCCTGCATCCATTGCTTTTGCGACTCTGCTATTGGCTCCATCAGCTCCGATCAAAAGGTCAACAGTAAGCTCTTTGAGTTCCCCTTTTTTATCTCCATTCGTAAAATCTGAGTAGGAAAGTTTATATGGACCTTGATTATTATCGCCTGTATCAATAGAAGTAACTAATCCATTTATTAATGTAGCACCAAGATCTGATGCTCTATTGCGCATAAAGGCATCCATAACTTCTCTTCTACACATGCCAATAAACTCATTATCACTTTTCCCATAAACCCTATCTAAACTTATATCTACCTCTCTATTTGATGGAGATATCATTCTCATATGCCTTACTTTTCTATCAATAATTGACTCAGGCAAATCAAATTCTTCGACCATGCAAAGAGGAATTGCTCCTCCACATGGTTTCGCATTATCTAATTTTCTCTCGAAGAGCCAAGTTTTTATTCCAGCTTTAGCAAGTATTTCTGCCGCACATGAACCACTTGGACCTCCACCAATAACAGCTACCCTCAACATATGAAAAAAAATAATACTGTATATAAAAACTACATCGTTTTTGCTTATAAAAGTGCATTTCTTAAAATAATAGTTAATATCGAAATATCTTTTCCAAATTCACCTCTAAATATTGGAACTAAACAAAGATATCGATCAATTTGATATACCTCTTGCCAAAAGAACTTACCTAAATAATCAAAGTTCAACATTATTAAAAAAACTATTAATATTTTCTCCATTTCTTTTTCTTATCTTTTCTGTCGCTGCATTGCGATTAATTAAAAATATAGAAATAGGATCTCTTGATAAATTCAATTTTCAGGCTCAGATAAATCACGACCATAGAATTTTAGGTCATTTACCCTATGCGGAAATTTCTAAGGAAAAACTTGTTTTAATTGAACCTAATATTGAAGTTCATATGGATATGCGCGATTCTCTACTAAAGATGAGAGAAAAAGCAAAAAAGGATGGGATATATTTAGTCTTCTTGAGTGGCTATAGATCAATAAATTTGCAAAAAGATATCTTTTATTCTTTAAAATCTATTAGAAATCAAGAAGCGGCAGAAAGAGCTAGAGTTTCAGCCCCTCCAGGGTATTCCGAACATAGTACAGGTTTCGCAATCGATATTGGTGATGCTACTCAAAGAGAGGCAGACTTTGAAACTGATTTCGAAAATACTGACGCTTTTAGATGGTTAATAAAAAATGCAGCTAAGTTTCACTTTAAGTTATCGTTCAACAAAGATAATAAACATATAGATTACGAACCCTGGCATTGGAGATATGAGGGTTCAATAGAAGCATTAAAAGTTTTTGAAAGCTCAAATAGAAAATTATAAATCTAATTGATTAACTTAATTATTCAAAAAATTATATTTTTCAAAGTCTTAAAAAGAAAATTCTCATAATAAGCATACTTTGAGTTAGCCTTAATAAAGTCAATCTAATATTTATATAAATTCTATAAATGTCATCTTCGATAAAAGAAATTAGAAATGTTGCAATTATTGCTCACGTAGATCATGGGAAGACAACTCTTGTAGATGCATTGTTATCTCAATCAGGAATATTTAGAGACAATGAAGTTATCCCTACATGTGTAATGGATTCAAATGATCTTGAAAGAGAAAGGGGGATAACAATTCTCTCTAAAAATACTGCAGTTAACTATAAAGATACCAGAATTAACATTATAGATACACCTGGACATGCTGATTTTGGAGGAGAAGTTGAGAGGGTTTTGGGAATGGTTGATGGTTGTCTACTTATTGTTGATGCCAATGAGGGACCTATGCCTCAAACAAGATTTGTTTTAAAAAAAGCATTAGAAAAAGGACTTAGGCCTATAGTCTTTGTAAACAAAATTGATAGACCGCGAGTAGTGCCAGAAATAGCAATTGATAAGGTCCTTGATTTGTTTTTGGAATTAGGAGCTGATGATGATCAATGTGATTTTCCTTATCTTTTTGGGAGTGGCTTATCTGGTTTTGCAAAAGAAGAGATGGAATCTAATAGTGACAATATGATGCCTCTTTTTGAAGCTATTATAAGACACGTTCCTCCTCCAGTAGGTGACTCTAATAAGCCTCTTCAGCTACAAATAACTACCTTGGACTATTCTGATTTCTTAGGGAGAATAGTAATTGGAAAGATCCACAATGGAACAATAAAAAATGGCCAACAGGCTAGTTTAATTAAAGAAAACGGAAAAACTATTAAAGGTAAGATTAGTAAGCTTTTAGGATTTGAAGGATTACAAAGAATTGATATAAATGAAGCATTTGCAGGTGATATTGTTGCTGTTTCTGGTTTTGATGATGTCAATATTGGTGAGACCATAGCATGTCCCGATTCTCCTCATCCTCTTCCATTAATCAAAGTTGATGAACCTACCTTAAATATGACTTTTGTTGTCAATGATTCACCATTCGCGGGAAAGGAAGGAAAATTTGTTACTAGTAGACAATTAAAAAATAGATTGGAGAGAGAACTTTTAACAAATGTTGCCCTAAGAGTAGAAGAAACTGATTCTCCTGACAGGTTCTCAGTTTCAGGAAGAGGAGAATTACATCTGGGGATATTGATTGAAACTATGAGAAGAGAGGGTTTTGAGTTTCAAATCTCACAACCTCAAGTAATTTTCAGAGAAATTGATAACGTTGAATGTGAGCCTATAGAGACTTTGGTTTTAGATGTACCTGAAGTATCTGTTGGTTCTTGCATCGAAAAACTTGGATCTAGAAAGGCAGAGATGAAAAATATGCAGACAAGTTCAGATGGTAGAACTCAATTAGAATTTCTTGTTCCATCAAGAGGATTAATCGGATTTCGTGGGGAATTTGTAAGGATAACCAGAGGTGAAGGCATCATGAGTCACTCATTTTATGAATATAAACCTAAAACAGGAGATTTTGAAACCAGAAGAAACGGAGTCCTTATAGCTTTTGAAGAAGGTGTGGCCACATTTTATGCATTAAAGAATGCTGAAGATAGGGGAGTCTATTTCATTAAACCTGGAGTCAAAGTTTATAAGGGAATGATAATTGGAGAGAATAATCGACCGCAAGATCTTGAGTTGAATATATGTAAAACTAAGCAGTTGACCAATATGAGGTCTGCAGGGGCAGAAGAACTTGATACTTTGCAGTCACCTGTTGATATTACCCTTGAAAGAGCACTCGAATATATTGGTCCAGATGAAATGCTAGAGGTTACACCGGATTCAATAAGAATGAGAAAAATTAATAAAAAGAGAAAAAATTAATAATTAGTTTAATGAATGTAGAAAGTACAAAAAGTTTTAAAGATTCCCTTTTTACTGCTTTAACTCTTTTTAATAATCATGAATGGTATGAGGCTCATGATGCTTTTGAAGAAATATGGAATTTCGTTGATGGTGACGAAAGACAAATTATCCAGGGAATTTTACAAGTATCTGTTTCTCAGTTTCACTTAAGTAAGGGTAATTTAAATGGAGCTACTATTTTGCTTGGAGAGGGTTTAGGTAGAATAAAAACTAGGACTAATATTAATTTAGGAATTGACCTTGAATCATTCTGCCAATGTTTAGAAGATTTATTGAGGAAATTACAATATAAAGAGCTATTAAGTGAGAACGATAAGCCTTTTTTGAAACCTCTTTGATAAATATGAATATATCTTTATTGTCAATTAAATTACCATATCCTATTTCTTTTTATTAAAACAAGAAAACTAATCGATCTCAATGAAAATGAACCTAAAGATTCATAATGTATCTCTTTCAATTAAGGGAAGATTAATCGTAAATGATGTTTCCATAACTGTTAATCCAGGGGAAGTTGTAGGTTTGATGGGGCCTAATGGTGCTGGGAAAACTACAACTTTTAATCTTGCAGTTGGGAACATAAAACCAGATAAAGGTGTAATTTTAATGAATGGGAAAAATATAACCAATCTTCCTCTACCAATCAGATCAAGACTTGGGTTAGGGTACTTAACTCAGGAAGCGAGTATATTTAGAGACCTCACTGTTAAGGATAATATTGATTTGGCTTTACAAAATTCATCTTATAGTAGAGCAGCGATAAGAAATAGAAGAGAACAATTAATTAATGAATTTAATTTGAATAACTTTGTAGATAATTATGGTTATCAACTTTCAGGAGGAGAAAGGAGGAGGTGTGAGATAGCTAGGGCCCTAACTGTAGGTAGAAAAGGACCTAAATATTTATTATTAGACGAACCTTTTGCTGGGATCGATCCTCTAGCTGTTAATGATCTAAAGAAACTAATTCTTAAATTAAGTAGTAATGGGGTGGGGATTCTCATTACAGACCATAATGTGAGGGAAACCCTTTTAATTACTAACAAATCATATGTATTAAGTGAAGGAAAAATTTTAGCTAACGGTTCGTCAAGTGAATTGGCTGATAATCCAATAGTTAAGAAGTATTATCTAGGAGATAATTTCAAACTTTGAAATGCTTTTTTAAAAATAAATTAAAAATTTATTATTAAAGATTTACTCATATAAGAATGATTTAAATTATTATTTGAATGTCATTGAATATTAAAACTCGAGAAATTTCTAGATATGATACTAGATAATTTTTTTAAAAATTTAATATATGAACCGGTTTCAGTTTTAGGTCTTTTAGTTTTTTATTTTTTATTAATTAACTTACCAATTTCTTTGGGTGCAGTTTTTAAAAAAAAGTCTTCTTCTGCTGTAAGACTTATTACGATTTTAGTTAACTTATTAATAACATTACAATTACTTTTTAGGTGGTCAATTTCTGGGCATTTTCCTATTAGCAATTTGTATGAATCTCTTTATTTTCTTACTTGGGGGATCACATTAGGTCAACTATTGATTGAAAGAGAATACCAAGCTCCAATAATTCCTTCAATTGCTATACCTATTGAGTTACTGACTGTGGCTTTTGCTTGTTTTGTTTTACCCGAGGATTTGAAATTATCATCCAACTTAGTTCCAGCTTTAAGGTCTAGTTGGTTAGTAATGCATGTTAGTGTCGTGATGCTTAGTTATGCCGCGTTAATAATAGGTTCTTTGCTTTCAATGTCCGTTTTGTTTATTAATAAAAATAATCCGCTTCAAATCAGAAGTAGTTCTACAGGTATAGGAGGATTTAAACTTTCAAATAGTTATCCTGTAAATGATTTAGTTGAACCTATTGAATTTTCTCATTCAGAAGAATTAGATACATTAAGTTATCGTTCTATATTAGTAGGTTTTGTTTTTTTGACTCTCGGTTTAATTTCAGGTGCAGTTTGGGCTAATGAGGCCTGGGGTACATGGTGGAGTTGGGACCCAAAAGAAACATGGGCATTTATCTCATGGTTGTTTTATGCCGCTTACCTGCATATGAGAATAAGCAAGGGTTGGCAAGGACGCAAACCAGCATTATTGGCATCTACAGGCTTTTTAGTTGTTTTAGTTTGTTATTTAGGAGTAAATTTTTTAGGCATAGGGTTACACAGTTATGGATGGATATTTGGGTGATTAAGAAATCACCTATCTTATTGATTAAGGCTCTGAAAGAACATTCCCCTTTTGTGCTTCTTGTGCAACTTTTCTCAAGTCATCACATCCCTCTTTTAATGTTGGGTAAGCAAACATTCCACTACCAGCGATAAAACAATTGGCACCAGCATCGGCACATTGTGAAATAGTCCAATTCGCTTTTATCCCCCCATCAACTTCAATATCGACATCTAAGTTTTTTTCGATAATAAAGTTTCTTATTTCTCTAATTTTATTAAGCATTGTTGGAATATAAGCTTGACCTCCAAAACCTGGATTAACTGTCATAACCAAAACATGATCAACCATATCCATTATGTTTTTAATCATTTCAAAAGGAGTATGAGGGTTTAATGCAACAGAAGGAGATCCTCCTAAATCTCTTATCCTTCCAAGAACTCTATGCAAATGAATATTTGCTTCGGCATGAGCAATTACTACTCCTGGTTCGCCATTCGCCCCTTTTGTAGCTTTTACATAAGATTCAAGCATGGTTTCACAGTTATATTGGCTCACCATTAATTGGGTTTCAAAAGGGACATTGCAATATTTCCGGCATGCAGCAATCATTTCAGGACCAAATGTAAGATTTGGTACGAAATTTCCATCCATTACATCAAATTGAATTCTATCTACTCCAGCCTCCTCGAGCTCTTTAACACATGCCCCCATATTTGCCCAATCTGCTGGTAAAACTGAAGGAATTATTTGAATTGGTCTATTAGCACCAGTTAAATTTGCTTGATTTGACTCAGTCATTTAATTTTTAAAATATTTAATAAAGATACTATATTTAGTTGTTTATTCCTAATTTCAAGTCACGGCCTGATAAAGTAACAGCTGTAAAGAGTTAAAAAAAGCTTAATAGCATAATAATTCTCATAAAAAATGCCATTTTTTATGAGATCATACTCAAAACATTCTAGAAAATCCTCAAAATTTAATTGTGAATCAAACTTTAATTCAAGAAATTCTCGAAGTTGTCGAGCAAGCTGCTATTGCCTCAGCAAAACTAACAGGACTTGGTCAAAAAGATGAAGCTGACGCTGCAGCTGTGGAAGCAATGAGATTGCGAATGGGCAAAATTGAAATGAAAGGGAAAATTGTTATTGGAGAAGGTGAAAGAGATGAAGCACCTATGCTTTATATAGGTGAAGAGGTTGGTAGTGGAAGTGGCCCAGGGGTAGACTTTGCAGTAGATCCTTGTGAAGGAACAAATCTTTGTGCGAATAATCAAAGAGGATCTATGGCTGTTTTAGCTGCCTCTGATACTGGTGGTCTTTTCAATGCTCCTGATTTTTACATGAACAAATTAGCAGCGCCTCCTGCGGCCAAAGGTAAAGTAGATATTAGAAATTCAGCTACTGAAAACTTGAAGATACTAAGTGATTGCTTGGGCCTTTCTATTGATGAGCTTACTGTAGTTGTTATGGATAGAGCTAGACATAAAGATTTAATTAAAGAGATTCGAGGATGTGGTGCAAAAGTACAACCGATTTCTGATGGTGATGTTCAAGCTGCGATTGCATGCGGTTTTGCAGGAACTGGAACACATTGCTTGATGGGTATAGGTGCAGCTCCTGAGGGTGTTATTTCAGCTGCTGCAATGAGAGCTCTCGGCGGACACTTTCAAGGACAACTAGTTTATGATCCAGCAATCGCTCAAACTTCTGAATGGGCTGATTACACAAAAGAAGGAAATATAAAACGTCTTAATGAAATGGGCATAACAGATATAGATAAAATCTATGAAGCAAATGAATTGGCATCGGGAGAAAATGTTGTTTTCGCTGGAAGTGGAATAACTGATGGATTATTATTTGACGGAGTTAAATTTGAAAGGGATTGTGTTAGAACAAGTAGTCTAGTTATTAGTACATTAGATAGTACTGCAAGGTTCACAAATACTGTCCATATAAAAGATGGTGCTAAGAGTATCAGCCTTTAAAAACTCACTTTTGATTTTATGCATATTGTTGTCGTCGGACTGAGTCATCGCACGGCACCTGTCGAAGTGCGTGAGAAGTTAAGTATTCCTGACCAATCCATAACAGAGTCATTAAAAGCATTAAAAGCTTTCTCTGATGTATTAGAGGTGTCAATTTTAAGTACTTGTAATAGGCTGGAAATATATGCGCTGGTAAAGGATAAAAATACTGGAATTTCATCTATTAAAGAATTCATTTCAGAATATTCTGGAATTATTTTTGAAGATTTAAATCCACATCTTTTTTGCTTTAGACAGGAAGAAGCAGTTTTGCATTTGATGAAAGTCTCAGCAGGACTCGATAGCCTTGTTTTAGGGGAAGGACAAATCCTTTCGCAGGTAAAAAAAATGATGAGATTAGGTCAAGAGAATCAATCTACTGGACCAATTCTCAATAGATTATTAACTCAATCAGTTAGTACAGGTAAAAAAGTAAGGTCCGAAACAAATTTAGGAACTGGAGCTGTATCAATCAGTTCAGCAGCGGTAGAACTAGCTCAATTAAAAATTGGACAAGAAAAGGGTTTTGATACTCTTGTAAGTTTGGAATCAGAGAACGTTCTTGTTGTTGGCGCTGGACGAATGAGTAGGCTTTTAATAACTCATTTAAAATCAAAAGGATGTCATAAACTCACCCTTTTAAATAGAAATATTGATAGAGCCTTAAATCTTGCTCTAGACTTCCCTGATTTAGAGATTGTTTGTAGAGGGTTAAACGAATTAGAAGAAAAGATATCACTATCTTCCATTGTTTTCACCAGTACTGCTTCTGAAGAGCCAATTATTGATCTCGCAAAAATTGAAAAATTAAATTTGAGTAATAGACTTAAATTTATTGATATTGGTGTACCGAGAAATATATCTAATGATGTCAAACATCATAAATTTGTTAAATCATTTGATGTTGATGACTTACAAGAGGTCGTCTCTAGAAATCAGGAATTTAGACAGAAAATAGCAAAGGAAGCGGAATCTTTAGTAGAAGAGGAAAGGATCATTTTTCTAGAATGGTGGGCAAGTCTAGAGGCGGTTCCAGTAATTAATAAACTTAGATCAGATTTGGAGTTAATTAGAAAAGAGGAATTGCAAAAAGCACTTAGTAGGATGGGACCAGATTTTTCGGCTAGAGAAAGAAAAGTTGTGGAAGCGCTTACTAAAGGAATTATTAATAAAATACTTCACACGCCTGTTACCAAGTTGAGAAGTCCTCAATCAAGAGAAGAAAGACAAGTTTCTTTGAAAATTGTTGAAAAATTATTTTCTTTGGTAGAAGAGGATAAAAATAACTAATTTTTCTCATTTATATTAAGTTTTTCTAGTGATTTATCGAAATACCTTCGTAAACTGACCATTGGCATTTCTAAATATGCCCATAATCAGTTACTTTAAATAGTTGTATATCTACCTCTACTAGATTGAATGAAGCGTGTGTTGGCCATAATCCTCGGAGGAGGAAAAGGTTCTAGACTTTACCCTCTAACAAAAATGAGGGCCAAACCTGCTGTGCCGTTGGCAGGTAAGTATCGTTTAATAGATATCCCAATTAGTAATTGTATAAATTCAGGCATTGAAAAAATGTACGTATTGACTCAGTTCAATAGTGCATCTCTAAATAGACATATAGGAAGAACCTATAATTTAAATGGCCCTTTTGGTCAAGGATTTGTTGAAGTTTTAGCCGCTCAACAGACTCCTGATAGTCCTACGTGGTTTGAAGGTACTGCTGATGCTGTAAGAAAATACCAATGGTTATTTCAAGAATGGGATGTTGATGAATATTTAATATTGTCAGGAGATCAACTGTACAGAATGGACTACAGTTTATTTGTTCAACATCATAGAGATAATGGCGCTGATTTAACCGTTGCAGCTTTGCCAGTTGATGAAGCTCAAGCAGAAGGTTTTGGCCTCATGAGAACAGATGATGTAGGAAATATAAAAGAATTCAGTGAAAAGCCCACTGGTGAGAAGTTGAAGGCAATGGCAGTAGATACTTCAAAATTTGGATTAAGTGAGGAGTCGGCTGCCGAAAAACCTTATCTAGCCTCTATGGGTATTTACGTTTTTAGCAGAAATACTCTTTTCGATCTTTTAAATAAATTTCCTAGTTATACGGATTTTGGTAAGGACATAATTCCTGAAGCCCTCAATAGGGGAGATACTCTTAAAAGTTATGTATTCGATGATTATTGGGAAGATATCGGCACCATTGGGGCATTCTTTGAGTCAAATCTTGCCTTGACTGAGCAACCAAAACCTCCATTTAGTTTTTATGATGAAAAATTTCCAATTTATACAAGACCAAGATTTCTACCCCCTTCTAAACTAGTAGATGCTCAAATTACTGATTCAATAGTCTGTGAGGGTACAATCTTGAAGTCATGCAGTATTTTGCATTGTGTTTTAGGTGTAAGAAGCAGGATTGAAAGTGATTCAGTTCTTGAGGACACTCTCGTTATGGGTGCCGATTTCTTTGAATCGCCTGAAGAGAGGATTGAATTAAGAAAAGGAGGCGGCACACCTCTTGGAGTAGGTGAAGGAACTACTGTAAAAAGAGCAATTCTCGATAAGAATACAAGGATTGGTGATAATGTTGTGATAATTAATAAAGATCGAGTAGAAGAAGCAGATAAGCCAGAATTAGGCTTCTACATAAGAAATGGAATTGTTGTAGTTGTTAAAAATGCAACTATTGCAAACGGAACTATTATTTAAATTTTTTCGATCATTTTTCGCTGACATAAGTATTTTTTTTGAGCAATTTTGTTTAGTTGCATGCACACTATATTTATTGAGTTTTTTAATTTTTTATGTCCAAGGCACATTTTGGTTTAGTAGGTCTTGGTGTTATGGGCGAAAATTTAGTTCTTAACGCAGAGAGAAATGGATTTTCTAGTGTAGTTTTTAATAGAACTTACTCAAAAACCGAAGAATTCTTACAGGGTCGAGGCCTTGGGAAGAATATAGAAGGAGCTGAAACTCTTCAGGAATTTGTTAATAAGTTAGAGAGACCTAGAAGAATTCTTATGATGGTTAAAGCTGGGCCAGCAACAGATGCTGTCATTGATAATATTTCTGGATATCTCGAGGAAGGAGATTTATTAATAGATGGCGGTAACTCTCAATTTAAAGATACAGAAAGAAGGGTGAATACTCTTGAAAGTAAAAGTTTTGGATACATCGGAATGGGAGTCTCTGGTGGTGCCAAAGGAGCTCTAGAGGGTCCAAGCATGATGCCCGGTGGTACTAAGGCTTCATATGATGCAATAGAGAGCTTACTAACAAAAATGGCTGCCAAAGTTGAGGACGGACCATGTGTTGCATATGTTGGCCCAGGAGGTTCAGGTCATTTTGTAAAAACTGTTCATAACGGAATTGAATATGGAATTGAACAAATACTTGCAGAAGCTTATGACCTTATGAAGAGAGTCAAAGGTATGAATGGAGAGCAGATGTCAGAGGTATTTGGTATTTGGAATAATACTGATGAATTAGCTTCTTATCTTGTTGAGATAACAGAGATTTGTCTAAATACAAAAGATGATATAACTGGAGATGATGTCGTGGAAAAAATATTAGATAAAGCTGGCCAGAAAGGTACAGGTTTATGGACTGTTGTGAGTGCTCTAGAACTGGGGGTATCAGTCCCAACTATTTACGCATCTTTAAATGCAAGAGTAATGAGTTCTTTAAAAGAGCAACGTAGTGAGATTGAAAAAACTATTCCATCTAAAGAGATAGAGGATTTTGATTTAGGAAATGTATCGGATGGAATGAAACCTTTATTTGATGCTGTAGTCCTTGCCACAATTGCTAGCTATGCCCAAGGTATGGATATTTTAAGAGAAGCATCTGCAGTATATAACTATGGTTTGAATATGCCGTCAATTGCACAAATATGGAAAGGTGGTTGCATAATTAGATCAAAATTATTAAGTAAAATTCAAGATGCTTATAACAAAGATCCTGATCTAAAAAATTTAATTTTTGATGATTGGTTTAATAATGAAATTGCGACAAGATTAGATAATTTAGCTAAGGTAGTTTCTCTATCCACAAAGGCAGGTATACCAGTCCCATGTTTATCCAGTACTTTAGATTATTTGAATAGTTATAGAACCAATAGACTTCCTCAGAATCTTGTGCAGGCAATGAGAGACTGTTTTGGCTCTCATACATATGAAAGAATTGATAGGGAAGGTAGTTTTCATACTGAATGGATGAAATGATTGAAAAGGTCAAAAATGGATACACCTTAAATATTTACAAAGACAAGTTAGAACTATCAACAGCGGTTTTTAAGTTTATTCAAAGCCATATTATTCATACTTTAAAAAAGAAAGATAGATTCAAATTTTGTGTAAGTGGAGGTTCAACTCCTAAATCTGTGTATCATCTCTTATCAAATAATGATCTTCAATGGGATATGGTTGATGTCTTTTTAGGAGATGAAAGATGTGTTGATCCAAATTCAGAATTAAGTAACTCGTTAATGTTGAGAAATTCTTTGCTAACTAATTTTGGATCTAAAGCTTATTTTTATGAAATTTTCAATGATTTAAACGCTGATGATGAAACTACTAAAAATCAATTTATCTCTAAATTATTTGAAAAATGCGGATCAAACCCTCCAACTTTTGATTTAACATTATTAGGTCTTGGAGATGATGGTCATACAGCCTCACTATTCCCTTATCAAAAAAATAATAATTTAGATGATTTTGTTATTTTTAATGAAGGTAAAGGTTTAAAAAGAATTTCATTAACTCCAAAGGTTCTTTCAGCTTCTTCAAAGATAGTATTTTTAGTTAGTGGAGCTTCTAAAAGAATTGCTCTTGAGAGGTTATTAGATGAAAAAGAGCTACCAGATAGAACACCATCAAAATTAATAAAATCTATTAATCAAATTTCAATATTTTGTGATCAGGATTCAGCAAAAGAATTAGAAATTTAGTTAAAGTCTATTAATAATTTAAATTATTTAATGAGTAAGAAAAAATTTTTATTCCAGAAAAAGGAGTTCGATGGTTGGAAAACATTAAATGATACTGTTATGGGCGGATCAAGTTCAGCTTTTTGTGAAACTTCAAATTCGGGTTTGATATTAAAGGGTAATATTGTCGAGAAAGCTGGAGGATTTGTTAGTTGTAGATCTTCTATATATAAACCTTCTTTAAATGTATCTGAGTATTCATCCTTTGAATTAAATATTGATGGACAAGGAAGAACTTTTAAATTTGCTGTCGCTTGTGAAGATGATCTACTAGGACTAACCGAATTTATTCCTGGTGGACTTAGATGGATTAAATCATTTCCAACAAAAAAATTCGGGACAACAAATGTTCAAATTCCTTTTAGTGAGTTAAAACCTTCTGTAAGAGCTAATAAAGTACGTTTTCCATTTAAATTCAAGCCATCTAAAATTAAAAGATTGCAACTACTACACTCTAAGTTCGGTGATGATGGATTACTTAATAATGAGTTTAAACAGGGTTCAATAAAAGTTTTAATTAAATCAATAAGTGTTATTTGAAAATCCACCTAAAAATATAGAGAGCTTAATCGCTAAGTCAGCAGATTTAACAAATAAACCTTTTGTTCATTCTGTAGTAAAAATAAATGGTGAATACGAATTCGAAGATGAAGATATTGATTTAACAGTTAATATCTTATGTAGAGATAAAGAAGGTAAAAGATTAGAAATTTATGATCTTGAATTAGAACTTTTTAAATCAAATAAAGAGTTGGTTTTAGTAATCTCTAAGCTTAACTTCCCTGATGAACCAATATTATGGTGTGGAGTTAAAACATTATGGATGGATAGCAATAACGGGAAAAAATGCAATTCACCAAAATACAGCGCTAGATTGGAAAATTTAGCAAATAGGATTAAAAGTTTTATTGATTAAGAAAAAAAAATTTGAGCTGATTTATAAATCAGTAACAGCCCCTAAACTTGATGTGCTTACGATTCTCGAATATTTTGAAAGAATTCCTCTTTTGTATTTTTGAATAGGTTTTACCCAATCTTTTTTTCTTTTTTCTAATTCTTCGTCAGATAAATCAACTTCAATTAGTTGTTTTACAGCATCTACTGTAATTAAATCACCTTGTTTTATTAGAGCAATATTTCCTCCTACAGCAGCCTCTGGAGCTATGTGACCCACAACAAGACCATAGGTACCGCCGCTAAATCTGCCATCGGTAATTAAAGCCACCTTTTCTCCAAGCCCTTGACCAACAATTGCAGATGTTGGAGCTAACATCTCTCTCATACCTGGTCCTCCTACAGGACCTTCGTTTCTAATAACAACAACATCACCAGCTTTGATATCGTTATTTAATATCGATTTTAAACAATCCTCTTCACTTTCAAAAATCTTTGCGGGACCAGTTAATACAGGATTTTTTACTCCGCTAATTTTGGCTACAGAACCTTCGCTCGCTAAGTTACCTTTTAATATCGCTAGATGTCCTTTTTTATAAAGAGGGTCATTTATGTCTCTTATGACATTTTGATTTGTTGGAGGCTTATCTGGAATATTTTGTAAGTATTCTGAGATGGTTTTTCCTTCAATGTTTTTGCAATCGCCATGAATTAACCCTGCATTCAAAAGTATTTTCATTACTTGTGGAATCCCACCTGCCTTATGAAGATCCACCGTCACATATTTACCACTCGGTTTAAGGTCACAAATAACGGGTACTTTTTGTCTGATTCTCTCAAAATCATTAATGTTGATATCTATTCCTGCAGTATTCGCGATAGCTAAGATGTGCAATACCGCATTTGTTGATCCTCCAATTGCCATAATTACTGATATTGCATTTTCAAATGCTTTCTTAGTCATTAGGTCTAGAGGTCTTATATCTTTTTCTATTGCAGAGACTAATATCTCAGCACTTTTATCTGCACTAAGTTCTTTTTCAAGATCTTCAGCAGCCATAGTGGAACTGTGAGGAAGACTTAACCCTAATACTTCAATAACCGCAGACATTGTATTAGCTGTAAACATTCCTCCACAGCTACCAGCACCAGGAATACAATTTTTCTCAACTTGGATTAGCCTTTCTTCATTAATTTTGCCTGATGTTAATTGTCCAACAGCTTCAAATGCACTAACAACAGTAAGATCTTCTCCATGCAATTTCCCAGGCTTTATTGTCCCTCCATAAATGAAAATTGAGGGAATATTCATTCTTGCAATCGCAATCATGGCACCCGGCATATTTTTATCACATCCACCTATGGCAAGTACTCCATCCATACTCTGAGCATTGCATGCTGTTTCAATTGAATCAGCAATAACTTCTCTTGAAACTAGGGAATATTTCATGCCCTCTGTTCCCATAGAAATCCCATCACTTACTGTTATAGTCCCAAACATCTGAGGCATCCCACCTGATCTTTTTATAGACTCTTCAGCTTTTAGAGCTAACTTATTTAAACCCATATTGCATGGTGTGATGGTGCTGTATCCATTTGCAACTCCAATAATAGGTTTATTAAAATCTTCATCATTAAATCCAACAGCTCTTAACATCGATCTGTTAGGCGATCTTTGCACACCTTGGGTTATTGCAGATGATCTGAGTTTATTCATATTATTTGAGAACCTTTTTTATTCTATTGCCCCAACTCTTCAAGTTGCTTCCTCACATCAGCAATTGCAGAATTAAGTTGCTCAACTTTCTTCTCCAGATTCTCTCCTTCAACTTCATTTATATTTTCATTTGAATCAATCGCTTCTGAGCCGTCTTGAATTCTGGAGGAATACATCATTGCTTTTTGTTTTTTTTCCTCCTTCCTTTTGTCTGCTTCGGATATTAACCACCAAGCTAGACCTGCTGCTCCAATAAAAGCACCGCTTATTAATGATAAAAGATTATTTGAAGACGAATCTCTGTATTCAGACATTGGTAAAAAACTTACTCCTATATTATATATTAGTTCTTATCTTGAAATATAGTACTTAAACGCGATAGAGGAGTCCCAATACCCGGTACTAATAATTGTGTTTTTTCGTCTTCCTCATCTATGCAAGAAGTGTAAATTACCTGATTAGGGAATAATTTCGCAATTTCATTTAATCCTTTATTTGAGCAAATAGCAGTTATTAAAAGAATCCTATTTGAATCAACACCTAATTCCTTTAATTTAATTAAAGTTTCTAATGTTGCTGATTTTGTTGTTATTTGTTCTGAATAAAATATAACTCCTTCATTTGATTCAATAGTTTTAGGAAGTTCTCCTAATGAGAGTGTTGAATTAGGAATTACTTCTTTAGATCCAAACCAAAGAGATAATCCTTCGGGCAACATTGCGAGCACTTTTATTGGATAATCATTATTAATAAAGAATCCATCTGCGTCTCCATTATCAGTATTTATTATTTCTTTTTTATATGGCAGCCAATTACGTAATGCTTCATATGTAAGCCATTTCCCTAATTGCTCATATCCTGTTGAGTACAAAATATTTGGAGTATTTTTTTCTCGTAATATTGAAAGCCAATGTTTTATTAATGGATGAGGAGGAACAATAACCTTTAGTGACATTGCCATGTATTTTCCTTTAAGATACTCTTACAGACTTTAAATACTTAAGTTCTAAAATACAGTCTTATTATGATTAAATCAATTGTTTCCCCCTCACTAAAGAATGCATTAATTACGTTGTTATTTATTGGGATTTTATTTTTTAATTCTGTAAATTCTGCATGGGCTAAAAGACCTCCTGAGATTAGAAACCAGCAAGACCTTAATTTAGAGCCAGATATGCATGGTCAAGACTTAAGCGGTAACGAATACGTTAAGTTTGATTTGAATGGGTTTAATTTCAGTGAAAGTAATTTAGAAGGGGCGGTGTTCAATAATAGTAAATTGCAAAACTCTAAGTTTACTGGAGCAAATTTAAGAGATGCACTAGCTTATGCAACAGACTTTACAGATGCTGATCTTTCAGATGTTAATTTTACCAATGCTTTATTAATGGAGAGTAATTTTGAAGGCGCAAAAATAGATGGTGCAGATTTTACTGATGCTGTTCTAAGTCGTACACAACAAAAACAATTATGTGCGATTGCTAATGGCACAAATAGTTCTACAGGAGAGAGTACAGAATATAGCTTAGGTTGTTAATCATCAAAGATGAAAAAAAAAATTCCAGTTATTGTTGTTTCGGGATTTCTTGGCTCAGGTAAAACAACTTTTCTAAGATATCTACTAAAAGAGAGTAATAAAAAATTTGGTTTAATAATTAATGAATTTGGTGATGTTGGAATTGATGGTGATTTGATTAAAAGTTGTGATAAATGTGATGAATCTGAAGACGACTGCGTTATCGAATTAAGCAATGGATGCTTATGTTGTAGTGTTCAAGATGACTTTGTTCCATCAATAAAAGCTCTCCTAGAATTTAATCCTCCTATCGAATCAATAATTATCGAAACAAGTGGGTTGGCACTACCAATACCCTTAATTCAAGCACTTAACTGGCCTGAGATTAGGTCTTCCATCTACCTTGATGTTGTTGTTGGTATCGTTAATGGAGAATCAATGCTAAATGGTTCACCAATTAATGATTTAAATAAAATAACAAAACAATATAACGAAACAGATAAAATTGATCATAACGCCACTATAGATGAACTTTTTGAGGAGCAACTAGAAGTTTCTGATATCGTTTTAGTTTCTAGATCAGATATCTTAAATGATGATCAGTTTGACGTTGTAAAAAATAAAATTCAAGGAAGTCTAAATTCATCTACACCAGTCCTTAAATCCAAGAATGGCAAAATTGATTTAAATTATCTATTTGATTTTAATTTTAAAAAAGAAACTTATAAAGAATTTTTAACGGAAGAACATGACCATAATCATGTTGAGCTTGTAACAGATTCATTTAAATTAAATTATTTCCTTGAAAAAAATGACTTTGAAAAGGAGATGTCAAAAATCTTGGATGAATTAAACATTCTTCGAATAAAAGGACGTATTTGGATTCCAAACAAATCATTGCCTTTACAAATACAAATTGTTGGAAAGAAAATTAATACTTGGTTTGAAGAAGCTCCAGACAATTGTTGGAGACCAAATGATAATGCTGGGCTTGAATTAGTAATAATTTCCTTTGATGAAAAATCTATACAAACTTTCAATAAAAAAATTAAAGAGAAATTTAAGATTTTAAGTGACACAAAAATAGCAATTTGACTTTATAGTTACTTGTCGTGATACTTACTACAGTAGACAGTCCAAGATGGAAAATTCAAAAATTGCTTTAAAACAAATAATCTCTAACGAAGTTTCTTCAATTGATAAAATAAAATGTTCAAAATGTGGAGGGTCGGGAAATTTTAAAACACCTGAAAATTCAAGAAAAACTTGTTTAGTTTGTTTTGGTAGAGGCTACATAGACATTTAATAACTCAGAAAACCTTAAGGTAAAAAAATATTTGTTTATTAATCAATAGTACTTTTTATTAAAATTTAAACTAATCTTCTATTAGAAATTAATTTTTAATTGGACCAATTTGCTGTAAAAGTTTTTGTAAGACTAAGACCCTCAGTTTTAGATCCAGCAGGGGAAGCTACTAAATCTGCTTCTATAAAACTTGGAGCCGAGGGAATAAAATCATTACGTATAGGAAAAATGATTGAGGTGAAAATAGAAGGTAATGGTGAAAACGAAGTAAGAGAAAAAATTGATTTATTGTGTGATAGGTTATTCGCAAATACTGTTATTGAAGATTACGAGTATTCACTAGAAAAATTATAAAATGGATAATTTTACTGTAGGAGTTGTTGTCTTCCCTGGTTCTAATTGTGATCGTGATGTTTCATGGGCATTGGAAGGTTGTTTAGACATAAGAACAAAATTCTTGTGGCATGAGTCTTCAGATTTAAGTGATGTAGATGCAATTGTTTTACCTGGAGGATTTAGCTATGGTGATTATTTGAGATGCGGAGCAATTGCGAGATTCTCTCCATTAATAAATGCCTTGGATGAGTTTGTTAAAAGCGGGAAAAGAGTTTTAGGAATTTGTAATGGGTTTCAAATCTTGACAGAATCAGGCTTTTTGCCTGGTGCCCTTACTGCAAATAAAAATCTTAATTTCATCTGTGATGATGTTGAACTTGATATCATTTCTTCAAAAGGAGGTTGGTTTAATAATGGAGGTTTAAAACAAACTATTAAGTTGCCAATAGCGCATGGGGAAGGAAGATATCATTGTGATTCTGATACTTTAAAAAAACTTGTAGATAATGAATTGATCGCTTTGCGATATAAAAATAATCCTAATGGATCCTCATTCGATATTGCAGGTATAACTAATGAAAAGGGAAATGTTCTAGGTTTAATGCCTCATCCAGAGCGTGCATGTGACGAGACAATTGGTGGGACTGATGGTCTCTTTACATTAAAATCATTAATATTGAAATAAAAAAGACCCCCAATTTTGGAGGTCTTTTTTTATTTAATTTGGGAAGAAATTAAACAGTAGCTTTTACTTTTGGATCTAAATCACCTTTAGCGTAGAGATCAGCAAAGTAATTGGTGCTGTTTTGCTTGATCTTACTTGCTTGACCTTCGCACCAGAACTGTTTGTATCTGTCAAGACAAACTTGCTTCATGTATTTTCTAGCAGGTTTGTTGAAATGTCTTGGGTCAAAGTTTGCCTTGTCAGCAAATGCGGCCTCTCTTACTGCGGCAGTGAAAGCAAGCCTGTTATCTGTATCAATGTTGACTTTCCTCACTCCATTTCTTATTCCCTCTTGAATCTCTTCAACAGGAACACCGTATGTTTGAGGGATTTCACCACCATATTTGTTAATGATATCCAACCATTCCTGAGGAACTGAACTAGATCCATGCATTACAAGGTGTGTATTTGGAAGTGCTTTATGGATTTCAGCAATTCTGCTTATTGCAAGAACTTCTCCTGTAGGTTTCCTGGTAAATTTATAAGCACCATGACTTGTACCTATAGCAATAGCTAATGCATCAACTTTTGTTTTAGCAACAAAATCTGCAGCTTCTTCAGGATCAGTCAAAAGCATGTCAGTAGAAAGTTCACCTTCAAATCCATGACCATCTTCTGCTTCACCTTTCCCTGTCTCTAATGAACCTAAGCAACCTAATTCTCCTTCAACACTAACTCCAACTGAATGAGCAAAATCTACAACTTTTTTAGTAACTGCAACATTATATTCGTAACTAGCTGGTGTTTTTGCATCCGCCTCTAATGAACCATCCATCATTACTGATGTGAAACCATTTATTGCTGCTGAATAGCATGTTGATGGCTCATTACCATGGTCTTGGTGCATTACCACTGGAATATTAGGATATGTTTCTGTAGCGGCAAGGATTAGATGACGTAAGAAAATTTCTCCTGCATAATTTCTTGCCCCTCTTGAAGCTTGGAGGATAACTGGACTATCAGTTTCATATGCTGCTTCCATGATTGCTTGAACTTGCTCAAGATTATTAACATTGAAAGCTGGAATACCGTAACCATTCTCAGCAGCGTGATCTAAAAGTAGTCTTAGTGGAACGAGGGCCATAATTAAAATAAGTTAGATGCTATACAAAGCACTTGTTTCCGCGAGTTTAGTACAAAGAGGGATCAAATGTCACGTAATTAGATATACAAAATCTATATTTTTATATTTAACCCGCTCTTCGACGATTCTCTTATAGCTTCGCAAACTTTATGGCTAGCAAGTCCCTCGCATAAGCCTGGAATGATAGGTGTTTTATTAAAAATACTCTCAGCCCATAAATTTTGAATTCTTAAAACTGGAGCTATCCTCCCATCAGTCCATGTTTTTTTAAAATTAAAATTTGAATCTGCAGTTAGATTTTGTATTTTATTTTCGTTGTTTGAATATTTCAAATTAAAACCATGGACATAATCTTTTTGGTTCTCGCTTTTAAGAATAAGTGAACCTTCGCTTCCATATATTTCTAAACTAAATCCTCTACCGTGTTTAGAAATCGATGATAAAGATACCTGACATGGAATAAGATTCGAGCTGTAATTTGATATTTCTATATTGGCTAAACATACATCTTCACTCGTAACATCATTTAAATCAGATGAATTAGGTAAAGGTCTTTTTTTTATTGATGTTGCTAACTTGCCAGTCACGTTTATTGCTTCTCCAAAAAACCAATTCAACATATCGAATGCATGAGTACCTAAAGCGCCAATAACTCCTCCACCTTTTTCTTCCAATGAATACCAATTCCAGGATCTTTTGGGATCGGATCTGCTGCCCATTAACCAATCTAATTTGACTAAATATATATCTCCTAAGATATTTTCATCAATAAGTTTTTTTGTCTGAAGGAAGAGAGGTACTGCTCTATATTCAAAATCAACACATACGCTTAAATTATTAATCAAAGATATTCTCTGAAGCTCTTCAATTTCTGAAGAGGATATTGAAACGGGTTTTTCTAGGAGCAAATTTTTATTATTCTCAAGAGCTTGTTTTGCTAACTTAAATCTTGATTCAGGAGGGGTGGCAATAATAATTCCATCAATTTTTGGAGATTTAACTAAGTCTTCCCAATTATGAAAAAAATCTAAGCCCGTTTCTTTTTCTAATATCGATTTTTGCTTTTTCTCGTAATGATAAATAGCTACAGGAGTTAAGTGGTCAGACTCTTTTAATGCCTCTAAATGAACTTTTTTGCCAAACCCTAGTCCAGCTATTGCTATTTTTAATTTTTTATTTTTAGTATTCATTCTTATTCATTAATAAACTCTGAACAACTATTTTCAATGACAACATCTATAAGTTCATCATTATTAGAAGTTTGCCATTTTGAATTGAATTGAGGAATTCCATTTATTGATGTATCTTTGAACTTTTTTTCAATGCAATTAATTCTCATTACATAAAGTGATAACTCTCCATCATCATCAGAATTAGTTGGATTCTTAAAGAACTTTGTTAATACACTTATTTCACCATTTTGATGCGGCTTAATACTCCCTTTATCAAGCCATTCTTTCCCATCATCATTCTCTTTTAGGAGAACCCAATCAACATTTCCTATCGCATATGAATTGGAGGCAAAGTTAAAAATAAAGAGTAAAAGGCTTAAAGAAAAATAAAATAAATTAGAAATTATTCTCATTTTATATATTTGCTTTTGCAAGTTCTTTTACTCCATGGATTTTTAAAATTTTAGTCAAAGTAGTCTTGAGATCTTTCCTTTTAACTATTACATCAACAAAACCATGCTCAAGAAGATATTCAGCTGTTTGAAAATTATCGGGTAATTTTTCTCTCAATGTTTGTTCAATAACTCTTCTTCCCGCAAATCCAATAAGAGCTTTAGGTTCCGCCAAAATTAAATCACCTAACATCGCAAAGCTGGCTGTCACCCCTCCAGTGGTTGGATGAGTTAATAATGGCATATATAGAAGATTTTTCTCTTTATGTTTTTTTAGTGCTCCAGAAATTTTTGCCATTTGCATGAGACTTAACATACCTTCTTGCATTCTTGCCCCACCTGATGCACAAACAATAAGAATTGGGTAATTTTCTAAAGTTGCTCTCTCAATAATCCTTGTAATTTTTTCACCAACTACTGAACCCATAGATCCTCCCATAAATCTAAAATCCATAACAGCTAATGCTAAAGGCATTGAATTTACAGAACAAAAACCTGTTATGACACCATCTCTTAAACCTGTACCTGCTTGACTTTCTTTAATTCGATCAGCATAAGACCTTCTATCTTTAAAACCTAAAGGATCAGTAGGACTTAGTGAACTATCAAATTCTTTGAATGAATTTTTATCAGCAATTATATTTATCCTTTCATCACTATTAATTCTATTATGGTGACCACAATTACTACAAACATTGAAATTTGAAATTAGGTCTTTTCTATAGGCTACTTGCGAACACTCAGAACATTTAACCCACAAACCATCTCCCTCGTCAGTATCTTGGGAAACTTTCCCAACAAATTGATCTTTACGCCTTGCGGCAAACCAGTCGATTAATGACACAACATTACCTGTTTTTTCTATTTAAATCTAAGCAAGGTACTTTTATCAAGAAAGATATATAAATATTTGAGATTTCTAAATTAGAATCTCCTCAAATTTAAAATATAATTATTTGAGTTAATAATAGAAATTAATTATTACTTATTTTTCTCCTCAATCATTTTATGAATTATTGGAGTAAGAATTAGTTCCATTGCAAAACCCATTTTCCCACCATTTACAACGATACTTGTTGGACTTGACATGAATGAATCGTTAATCATTCCAAGCAGGTATTGAAAATCAATACCCCATTTCTCTCTTGCCCCTTTTCTGAAATGTATTATTACAAAGCTCTCATCAGGAGTTGGGATATTTCTGCATATGAAAGGATTTGAAGTGTCAATTGTGGGAATTCTTTGGAAATTAATATCGGTTTTGCTGAATTGTGGGCAGATGTGATTTATATAATCAGGCATTCTTCTCAATATCGTATCCACAATGGTTTCCGCTGAGTAACCTCTTTCTGCGTTATCTCTATGGATTTTTTGAATCCACTCTAAATTTGTTATTGGAACAACGCCAACAAGTAAATCAGCATAGGATGCCACATTGTATCCATCACCTTCTACCCCGCCATGCAAACCTTCATAAAAAAGTACGTCTGTCCCCTCAGGAATATCTTCCCATGGAGTAAATTGCCCAGGTTCTAGGGATGTCCCAAGTCTTGTATTATGTTCTTCTGCTTCTTCAAGACTATGTAGATAATATCTTTTTTTTCCTCCTCCAGTTTCACCATAGATTTTAAAAAGTTCTTCTAACTTGTCAAAAAGATTAGCCTCTGGACCAAAATGAGAAAAATTTTCACCTTTTGAAAGAGCCTCTGCCATAGCTTTCTTCATAGGCATTCTTTCAAATCTGTGGTAACTATCACCTTCTACAACTGCTGGAACAATATCTTCTCTGGCAAAAATATGCTCAAAGGCTCTTTTTACTGTACTTGTTCCTGCTCCTGAAGATCCTGTTACAGCAACTACTGGATGACGTTTTGACATTTTTTAAAAACAATATCTAATGATTCTGACAGGTCATATGCCAACTTTATGTTTTACTTAAAAATATTTTTTTATTTATTAATTTTTTTTTAAATTTCATCCATTATTTTATCTCCGATTTCACTGCAAGATAATACTTCAGAAGACCCATCAGCTAAATCTGCTGTTCTAAATCCTTTTGATAAAACTTTATCAATGGCAGTTTCTAAATTTTCTGCAGCTTCATCTTCATTTAATCCAATTTTTAACATCATCGAAGCAGATAAAAGCATTGCTATAGGATTCGCTATGTTTTTACCTGCTATATCAGGAGCCGAACCATGAACAGGTTCAAAAACTCCTGGGCCATTATTATTTAGAGAAGCGGATGGAAGCATACCAATAGAACCAGTTAACATTGCAGCTAAGTCGCTTAAAATATCTCCAAATAAATTACTTGTTAAAATTACATCAAATTGACCAGGATCTCTAACTAATTGCATCGCTGCATTATCAACGTACATATTGCTTAGAGATATATTTTTATCTTTGGATGTGATATTTATAACTGTATCTCTCCACAATTGACTAACCTCAAGAACGTTTGATTTATCAACAGAACATATTTTTTTATTTCTTTGGTTAGCAATTTTTATTGCTATTTCAGTTATTCTCTGTATTTCGGCCGAATCATAAACCATCGTATTGAAAGCTTTTGGGATTTTTGTATTTGTTATATGTCCTCTTGGTTTTCCAAAATAAATTCCCCCTATTAATTCTCTTACAACAATAAGATCTACATGCTCAACGATTTCTTTTTTTAATGTACTTGAATCTAATAGAGATTTTCTTATTTTTACAGGCCTGATATTTGCGAAAAGGTTTAGGGCAGATCTTAACTTTAGTAACCCACTTTCTGGCCTTAATTCTCTCGCAAGAGAGTCATATTTAATATCTCCAACACATGCTAAAAGTACAGCATCACTTTTTTTGCATTGATCTAGAGTCTCATCTGGAGCAGGAGTCCCATATTTTTCATAAGCTATCCCTCCAAATAATTTTTCAATAATCTCAATATCGAAATTATGATTTTTTGAGAGCTTTTTTAAAACTTTTTTTGAAACTTCTGAAATCTCTGGTCCAATCCCGTCTCCCGACAACAAAACAATCTTATATTTCTTCATTTAAATTTATGTTTAATAGAACAATAAATTATTGCTTGTCTAATTGTCTAAGTTTTTTTGCTAATTCTGGTAATTTTTTAAAAATACTTGAACTTCTTAGCCATGATTTATTTTCCATCGCTGGGAAACCACTAATTACCTTGCCATCTTCAATGTCACAATGAATACCGCATTTTGAACTGGCTATGACATTATTACCAACTTTTACTCTATTATTGACTCCTACTTGCCCTGCCAAAATAACACCATCTCCAATATTTGCACCTCCAGCGATACCAACTTGAGCTGCAAATGCACAATTCTTTCCTATTTTTACTCCATGACCTATTTGTATTAAATTATCCAACTTTGTTCCCTCATCAATAAAAGTAAATCCAACTGCAGGTCTATCAATACAACAATTCGTTCCAATTTCTACAAAACTCATTATTTTTACACCACCTTTTTGAGGCATCTTTACCCATTTGCCATTTTTAGGAATAAAACCAAATCCCTCTGATCCAATAACAGAATTTGAATTTATTACACAATTATTTTTTAAAGTGGTATTTTCGTAAATCACACAATTTGGATGAATTATATTATTATTTCCTATTCGAACATTACCTAAAATTGACGATCCAGGAAGGATATGATTATTGTCTCCAATTACAGTATTTTCTCCAATATAGACATTAGGGCCAATATGGCAATCTACTCCAATTTTTGCTGTTTTATCTACAACGGCTGAAGCGTGAATTCCTGGTTTGAAATTTATATTTTTATATAAACAATCCAATACTTCTGCAAATGCAATTCTTGGATTTTTAACTATTACGTTTGATATATTTAGTTTCTTTAGGGCACTAACAATTTCATCGTTGTTAGTAGTTATTATTGCTGATGCTTTAGTTTGATCTAATTTTTCTTTAAGGATATTATTTTCTTCTAAAAAAGATATTTGATGTTTAACTGCAGCATCTAATGAGGCAGCATCATCTATATTTAAATCTTCGAAAATATTGGCACTAATAAAATTTGAATTTCCTTTTTTTATTAGATCAACTAAATCACTTAAAAGCATTTTTCAGTTTTAATTTTTTTTCTAAGAGAGAGCAAGAACATCTCTATGTACGACAATTATCGAGGAGTTGTTATCTTCTTTATTATTTAAGATACTTCTTAATTTGTCGCTACTTATTGATACTAAACCTTTTGCAACTTCTTTATCTTTTGTATTTACGATTTTAACTGCCTGATTAATCGTAAAGTTCCCTTCTACATTCTTAACCCCAACCGCTAAAAGTGAGGCACCTTTTTTTTTAATTGCAAAAGAAGCGCCATCATCTAAAGTGATTTTCCCTACTGTTTGAATTGCATGTGAAAGCCAACTTTTTTTGTTTCCAATAGGTTTTTCTACTGGATAAAATAAAGTTCCAATTTTATTATCATTAAAAATTTCAATTAAGTTTTTTTTATTAGTTCCATCAACTAGTTGGACTTCGACTCCTCCTTTTGTTGCTATTTCTGCAGAAATTAATTTTGTAGAAATTCCTCCTGTTCCCCATTCATTATTTGAGTTTTGAATATTTTTATTTTTAATTTCCTTTAATTCATAATTATGTACTTCTTTAATAGGTTGCGCATCTTTGTTATTACGTGGATCTTTTGAGTATAGATTTTCAATATCGGTTAATAAAATAAGCTTGTTAGCATTTATAGCCAAGGCAACTAAAGCAGAGAGGGTATCATTATCTCCATATTTAAGCTCTTCATTTGCTACGGTATCATTTTCATTTACTATTGGAATAACATTTAAATCGATTAATTTTTTTAAAGTTTTAGAAGCGTTATTAAAAGATTCTCGTGAGTTGAAATCAGCTTTAGTTATTAAAATTTGAGCAATATTATGACCTAATTTATTAAATACCTTATCGTATAAGGACATTAAATTAACTTGACCTACTGCAGCAGTAGCTTGAAGGGTACTTAAATCATTTGGTCTAGTTTTAAAATTTAATTTTTGGCAACCTAATCCAACAGCTCCACTAGTTACTAAAATTAATTTATTTCCTTTTGAGAGAAAACTTGTAAAGGATTTAGAAAAGTTTTCAATAACCTCTTCTGTAGATGTTTCCTCTGTTCCTCTTAAAATACTAGTACCAATTTTTATAACCCAAATTTTCATTTTATAAAATGAGAAATTAATTTTTCTATTGTCAAAGTTAAATTAAATTTTATAGGTAAGCCATCTCTATTTAATCTCTTAACTAATATTGTTTTTATATTACATCTATTCCCAACAATAATATCTGTAAAAATTCTGTCGCCAATAATGGCAATATTTTTTGGCTCTCTGCCAATTTCTTGGATAGCAGACAAAGTTATTTTTTTTCTTGGTTTTGATGCGTTGTATTTGTATCTTAAATTTAATTCTTTCGCTATTTTTGCAATTCTTTTTTTTGATGGATTATTACTTATTAGATATAAGGAAAAAAGTTCTTTAGATTCTATGATCCAATTTTTTACAGCTTTTGGGATCATATTTGATTTTCTATTTACTAGAGTACCATCCACGTCTAGCAATAAAGAATTAATTCCTTTTTTTTTCAATTCAGATTGAGAAATATTGTATATTGGTAAGTTTGAATCCCAATTTACTCTTAGGATAGATCTCATTTATTTTAAGAACTACTTTTTTCAAGCTCAGTTTCAATTAAAGGTTGAATTTTATCGAATTCATCATCTTCAACTAATAAAGCCCCTTTGTCTTTTAATTTACCAACAATAAAAAAAGGATCTAGTGGAATATATAAGCCATATTCTTGGTCAAAAAGATTAAAGTTAACAAGCAATTCATAACTCTCACTATCATCATCGACGTAATCTTCTTCTAATTCATCGTAAATTGGTTCTTCAAGTTCTCCTGAAACCGTTAATGTTACCGCTGATCTGATAAGTCTTAAATCATGTTCTTGAAGTACAGCTTCAGCATTTTTTAGAATTTGTTCATTTTTATCTATTTTCTCAATTAGTTCAGGCTCATCTTTTTCATTTATCTTGAAAAGACTTACTGGAGTATCAACTGGTGTTAATAAAGCATATTCTTGTCCTTCGACAATTACTAATTGTTCAAGATAACAAAATAACTCGTTTCCATTTGAGTCATTTAATAAAAGGGTCTGTGCATCATAATTATTGTTTGAGTTACTTTCTTTCATTTAAAAATATCATTCTTATTAATAATAATATTTTATCTTACTTTTACCAGTTAATTATTTTAATTCAGGACCTTCTTCGATCCATTGTTCAAGGATTATTTTTGCTGAAAGACTATCAATCAATCCAGATTTATCTATTTTAATTCCAAATCTATTTGAAGATTCCCAAGTTGAGCTATGTTCGTTTACATAAGAAAATGGAAGCTTTAATTCATTTGAAAGTAATTGACCGTAATTTTTACAGTCAATAGCTTGAGGGGTCATTTGGCCTTGCTCATCAAGTGGAAGACCAACAATAAAACCAGATAAATTAAGTTCATCTATATAATTTCTAATGATTTTAAGCTCTTGATTATTTTCAGACCTTTTTACTGCTGGAAGTATATTTGATGTTATGCATAGGGGGTCACAATAAGCTAAACCTATTCTTTTGGTACCTACATCCAAACTCAAAATTGATTTGGGTTTGGGTTTACAAAATTTCACTTTGTTTTTAATGGAAAAGGAGAAGGATATGGATTACCTTGTGGACTTAATTTTTCAAAGATTGTTTCCAAAGATTGATTTATTTTATTTACTTGTTTGGCTTCACTCTTAACTATTGTATTCCTTATAAGAATAATTTCTTGATTTATTTCTTTGAGATTACATTCTGCGAGAAAAAGATTTAATTGAGAATTTTCTTTATAGGTTTTTAAATATGAAACAGGACTTTTTTCAAAGAATCTTTTTATAAATTCTTTTAAAATAGAATTAAATCTTTTGTCCCAATATCTACTTAAAGTTAGAGTATAAATTTCTTCGTTTTGATAATTTATATCTTTTAAAATAGTACATAAAACAGAATTTTCATATATCAAGGCACCACTTTTGGAGTTATTTCTTTTAAAAATGTCATCTTGATCAAAATCTAAAATATTTCTTATTAAGGGAGATTGATTTGATCTTATAAAATTCAATATTTTCAAAATATTTTGTTTATTAATGTTTTGGAATTCATTAATTAATGCATAGCCATGGGTGTTTTGCTTTGTAGATTTATTTAGATCAGAACCATCCCAAAGTATTATCTCTCCTAAAGGTTGAAAGCCTAATTCTCTTGAGGTTGATATGAGATCAACATTGTTTATATCGGCATTAATTATCCAACTTGAAGTTTTGATACCTTTTATTGAGATAGATTTTTTTATCAATCCTAAAGTTAATTGTTTATCTGTTA
Source organism: uncultured Prochlorococcus sp. (assembly GCA_902535185.1). Lineage (GTDB taxonomy): Bacteria > Cyanobacteriota > Cyanobacteriia > PCC-6307 > Cyanobiaceae > Prochlorococcus_A. The sequence goes on along the minus strand of CACAST010000001.1, from coordinate 40,929 downwards.
AAGAAAACTCGCCGTTAATTAACTTGGGCTTAGATATTTTTAAGCAAGTCTCTTTTTTGTTTAAAGGAAAAATATTCAAGTAACCAATTATTTCGTTTCCAGATATAGCAATTATGCATTTATTTTTATTTTTCTTAAGATTATTTAAAAAAATTTTTAAGTCATCAAAGGTATTTATAATTGCCATCTTTAAAAACCAATTATTCAATTCCTTATTTTTAATATCAATTAAAAGGTTAATGTGCCTTATATGGAGTTCTTCAAAAGTTACTTCCATTCCTTTTTTAGATTGAAAAGAATAAGAGGTATCTTTTTTCATTTACTTTTTTTCTCTTATTAATACTATAGGGGTTTTTTCATCGCCATTGCCAGCTGGATTTGAGATTAAGTTTCTTTTGAGTATTTTATTTACCGCTTTATTGGAACTAGCTAAGACTTTCACACCTCCAAGATCATTAACATCGACTACAGCAACATCTATATTTAGATAATTCGAAACTTCCCTACAAAATAATTCCGCATTGAGAGGACCCATTACTATACTCTTGTCGTAAGGTTTAACAGTACCGCTTATATCATCAATGAGAGATGATTCAGAACTAGTTAACCTATAAAACATACCCTTAATACCAACTAATTTGAAAAGAAATCCAACAAATAGTGAAAAGGTTATTCTTGTGACTCCGATCCTATTTATTAATAATTGCATGCCACAAGCTGTTGCGAGACTGCTTGTAGGGTGAAAAAAATAACATAAAGCTTTTGAAAATAAACTATATTCTAAATTCTGAGGAGAAATATATCTATTTTGCATAATCGCTAGCGGACTCTCACCGATTGTTAAAATATCATTTTTTTCTACAATTCCTTTGCAGTATTCAATCACAGTATTTACAGGGTTATCAAAGCAACCAAGTAAATCAGTTTTAATAGCAAAAGCTTTGTATTTATTATTTAAAAGAATTTCAAAAACTTCTTTCGGTCTTTGTTTTTGACCTTCTAAATTAATTAAAAAACAATCCTTATTATTTGAAATACCAAAATGTCCATAGTTCTCCCAAAATACTTTTAACCATAGATATTTTATTTTTTTTCTAAAATTATTATTGCTAAATTTATATATGATTCTTACAAATAATTCTGAATTTGACTTGATTATTGTTGTTGGCCAGTAATTATTTAAATTCTTAATTTTATTATTTTCATATATATAAATATCTTCTTGATAATTAAAATTTTGGCAATATTCATTACCTTTATTTTTAAAAAAATCTAATTCAAAGTTTATATTAGATACCATCGTCTCTTTGGTTTTACTTTTATTAGTTATTTTTAAATCAATAATTAATTCGTTTAAACCATCCTTTTTTTTGATTTTGTAATTTATGGGGACCAGATTTAACTCTGATTTGGGTGATTTTTTTATATATAAATCTGAAATAATTAAAAAAATTAAAAGAACTAAGAGGATATTTATGAATATCATTTTTTAATTAATTTTTTACCTTTTTTTCAGAAATGATACTGTTGTATTCATTAAAACTTTCTACAGAAAATGTTGTATCTTCTATATCAATGCCTTTTAGTTCTCCTATGACTTTGTTTAATTCATCGATATTAATAATTCCATTTTGATCATATTTAACTTCACCATAACTATTTATAATAATGGTTTGCGGAATTAATCCGTTCCAATAATAATTAGGTTCATTTCTAAGATCCGACTTTTCTTTATCCTGTAATTCATCAGTAGTTAGAGCAATGATATCTATATTATTTCTCCATATCAAATCTAAACCAGATATTATCGGAGCCATAGCTTTACTATCTGAGCTATCGTCAAGATAAAAAAATAAAACTGCTACTCTTTTATTTTTTAATGATTCCTGAAGAGTTGTTTGGGGAGGAACTATTGCCCCATTACCTGCGTATATAGGAAAGATGTTGCCATCGTAACTATCAGAATCTCTAGAGGCATTAGCTTTATATGGACTTAAAAAAATTAATGCTATTAGGACCCATTGAATTGTTTTCATTGAAGTTTAAAAACTTACTTTGAACTTGATCTTCCTAATCCTTGAAGGATTCCTTTCCCAACTAAACCGATAGCTTTGCCAACTACCTTTGTAAGGAAAGTTACGAAGAGATTACCGATATATTTTACCGCAACTTCTAACTGAGGTGCTACGGCATCTCTTATCTCAACTAACAATGTAACTTGTTTTTGTAGCCATTCTAGATTCTCTAATTCTTTCTCCCTATTTTCATTTTTGAAGTATCGGGTAAATTTTTTATCGATAATATCAATATATTCTCGTTTACTCTCATACAGGTAGATAGGCATATAAATATAGTCATGCCAGCGATTGTAGTTATTGATATTATTTCTAAATCTTTCAAAATTTCTTGTCGATTGTAATTCGGGATTTATAAGTACAGTCCTTAATTCAGGCCAAGAAGAACAAATATTAAAGATTTCAGAAGCTAATAAATTACAGTTCCTTATTGTCCAATTTGAAATTATATTTTCAAGGATTAAAAATGATTCTGTTTCATAAAGTGGGAGTAATTTCCCATCATAGTCAAGAGCTTCATTTTTAATAATTGGCTCAATAAACATTATTGATTCATGTGATTCTCTATCTATCTCTTCGCAACTTACTTCACTATAAATAAAATCATTAATTGAAATAGATTCGCCTCCTTTTTTTAATCGAAAATAGCTGTCTGTGATGTTTGAAATTGTATTAACTTTAAGTTCTTTTATAAGAGAATTTAAATCATTTTTAAAATCTTTCTCCTTATAGTTTTCCTTAATATTTTTAACTAAATTATCTAACTCATCTAACATTTTGCAAATTAGTCGTGAAATATATTCTTTCTTTATTCCAGAGAGAATTATTGATGAATTATTAAATTCAACCTGTAAGTTAGTTGAGCTATACCTCTCTTTTAGTCTATCTAAAATTAAATTCCATATTTCTGTAGTGTTTTTATCTTTAATGAATACAGTGTTCTTATTTTCAAGATTAATTTTATTTTCAGTGTAAACTGCCTCTGTGTAAAGTTCTAGTGAACTACCCCATAAAAAAATTAGAAAAGATTTTGCAGTAATAAGTTCTCTTAATCTTCCTTTTAAAATGAATTTATAAAATTCTGGTGTTGAATCAGAGTTGACATATTTGAAAATATAATTAATTTCAGAATCTATTTGTTTAAGACCTGAAGTTAGAATTTTTTGACTAAAAGATAAAGTTTTATTTTTGTTGAATTTAACTTGGGAATTATTTTCAATATCAAATACCCTTCCTCCATTTAAAATGGTACCAATAGATTCAAGAACTTTTTCTGCACTGGGATTTAAAAGAAAACCTTCAGCATTTAATGATGGAAGGGTATTTGCTTCATAAACAAATTCGCCAGAGAGAATTATAAGAAACTTTGATTCATCATATCTTTCTCTTAATTTTAATAATTCTAACCTTATAAGATCCTCTGATTGGAAATTAAGAACATTCCATATAACTAAATCCGGAGTTTTATCAACTGTTCCATTATTAAAATTAATGTCTAAATTTTGGTCTAGTGATGTTAACTTAAGCGATAAAGATTCTGCTATTAAGCTTGGAGCAATAATCAATATCGGTTTTTTTGAAATTAATTCCAAGACTAGATTTCTTATCTCTTATACAAAATTAACTAACAATCACTGCAAATACCAGCCTTAAATCGATTTTTATACTCTTTTAGGCGTAGTAATTTCTGTTTAAATCAAAGTCATTTAATCTCTCTGATGACAATACATTATTCGCTTCGTTGATTGTGAATTTATTTTCATAAAGAGCTTTACCTACAATTACTCCAAAGAGACCAGAGTTTTCAAATTTTACTAACGATAATAAATCAGAAATTGAACCAACACCTCCTGAGGCTATTACTGGAATATCTGTAATTTCAAGTATGCTTTTTATGAATTCTTCATTTGTCCCTTCTAACGTCCCATCTGTATTTATATCTGTAACAATAAAACTAGCAATTTTAAATGAAGAAAACTCCTTTACTAAATCTGTGGCAAAAATATTAGATTGCTCAAGCCAACCCCTTGTACTAACTTTTCCATCTTTTGTATCTATCCCAACAATTATCCTTCCAGGAAATTTATTTGATAAGTTTTTAACTAGCTCTTTATTTTCTATTGCAGAGGTTCCCATGATAACTTTCTCAATACCATAAGAAAATAATTGCTCTATCCTTTCTTGAGATCTTATCCCCCCACCTATTTGAATTGGTATGTTAACTGTTTTTGCAATCTTTTTTATTGATTCATCGTTTGTTGGGGATCCAGATTTTGCAGCATCCAAATCAACTATATGTATATATTTTGCCCCTTCGCTTTCCCAAAATTTAGCTTGCTCATGAGGCTCTTTGGTGAAGTCTTTTCTTTTATTAAAGTCGCCTTTAACAAGCCTCACACACTTACCATTCATTAAATCAATTGCTGGAATTAGGTCCATAGAATCATCCTTTTCATTAATTACTTATTAGTAGTACTATTCAATATGTAATTCTATTTAAGATTACTACTTCAGTTAAATATTTTTTGAATATGAAAATTCTTGTAATGGGTGGCACTAGATTTGTTGGTAAGTCTTTGGTTGGAAAGTTATTAAGTAAAAATTATGATATTGATATTTTCACGAGAGGTAATAAAAGTAATCCTGAAAAAACAAATTTAATTAAGGGTGATAGAAATAATTCAGAAGATATCGTCAAGCTAAGTAATGAAAAGTATGATCTTGTTTTTGATATTTCTGGACGAGAGTTAGAACAAACCAAACTTCTTATAGAAAATTTAGATTACTCTTTCCAGAGATATATATATGTCAGCTCTGCAGGTGTTTATAAAGATAATTGTGAACTACCATTATCCGAAGTTGATCCAATTGATCCAGAAAGTAGGCACAAAGGGAAGTTTGAGACAGAAAATTGGTTAAAAAACCAAAAAATTCCTTTTACAAGTTTTAGACCTACTTATATTTATGGACCAGGAAATTATAATAAAATTGAAAATTGGTTTTTTGAAAGGTTATTTGCTAAAAAATCTATACCAATCCCTGGTGACGGTTCTTTAATTACTCAGCTAGGCCATGTTTCGGATCTAACTGATGTAATGATTAGGTGCATAAATTTTGAAAATTCCAAAAATAATATCTACAATTGTTCAGGTGAAAAAGGAGTAACAATTAAGGGTTTGATTTATTTCTGTGCGAATGTTCTTGGATTAAACCAAAATGAGATTTCTTTAAGAACATTTGATTATCAAAAATTAGATCCTAAGTCTCGAAAGGGATTTCCAATTAGATTAAATCATTATCAGACTGATATCTCTAAGATAAAACGTGATTTAGAGTGGGCGCCAACTTTTAATTTACTTAATGGTCTAAGGGATAGTTTTGTGAATGATTTTAATAATAAAAAGAGTGAGGAGTTTGATGAGAATTCAGATAATATTCTTTTTAATTCTTAAATAGTCTAATAAAGTCACAAAAGTCAGGATGAATCCTAACCAATAAAAAATTAATGCCAAATTATTCAAAAAGCTAATTTTTAATGGTGTAAAGAAGGTAATTACTGAAATAAAAAAGAAAAATGTTTTATATTTTCCTAAAATTGACGCTGGTAAACCGTCTTTTGTGGAGTTCCTTAGGCTAGAGATAATTAATTCTCTAAATAAAATTAATGACAAAGACCAGAAGGGTATAAAATTATTTTTACAAAGGAACGTCAAAGGAATTAAATAGAATACTTTATCGCTTAAGGGATCAAGGATAGCTCCTAATCTGGTTTTAAGATTAAATTTCCTTGCAATAAACCCATCAAAATAGTCAGTTAAACCTCCAATAATAATCAATATAAAGATATAAAAAGGTCTGTTAATTTCTAAAAAAAGTATTAATGGAAATACAAGGAAAAGGCGAGATATCGATAATAAATTAGGAATATTCAATGCCAAATTTTTAAGATTTTTTCTTGATAACAAATTAGTTTTTGTATATAAAAAATATATTACACTCTCAGCAAGCTTAAATTTTTAGTAAAAATTTTAAATGGTTTTTGATGCTAGATTCTAAAATTTAATTTAAATCTGAATCCTAAAGATTATAAACTCAACTTCTCTTTATGGATGATGATGTTTTATATTACAAAACTATTCCTAATATCTAATATCTAATGCAGCCTCATAGCCTAAAGCTATCTCCAGAATCTGATTTGATAAATTCAATTAAAGAATATTCTTTATCGAATAATTTATACGGGTATGTTTCTGGAGTGGTTGGTAATCTTAGAACAGTTTGTATTCAATGCCCAGGTAATCAAGAAATAAATAAATTTGAGGGAAATTTAGAGATAGTTTCTTTAAACGGACATTTTAATAAAGGAGATGTTCATTTACATTTGAGTTTCGCAGATGAGGGATGTAATGTCTTTGGCGGTCATCTTGAGGAGGGTTGCATTGTAAAAAAAGGTACTGATATATTATTACTTTCTTTTGAACAGAAAATTATTAATATCTCAAGTAATGATTTATTAAAAAATGAATCACGTGTAAAAGCTTATATTTTAAAGGATTGTCCTTGGTCTAAAAGAGCAATTAGGTTGCTTAATTCTTTATCTATCCCTCATGAGGTTACTTTAATAGAAAATGATGAGAGCTTTAAAAAAGTAATGGCTCAAAGTAGCCATAATACTTTCCCTCAAATATTTTTGGATAATAAATTTTTTGGAGGATATGATGAACTTTCAGAACAAGCAAAATTAGATAACTTAAGTTCATTTAAGTAATCTAATTTTTTTAACTATCTCGGTTAGTAAGTTTTTCAGCAACTAATTCATCCTCTAACTGCTTTATTAATCTTGATACAAGACTTTGAAATTCTGGTTGACAGCCTTTAAATGCAGCTTTATGTCTTATTGGCTCATTTCTAGTTCTTAAATCAGTTAGCATTAATTGTAATGCGTCAATTTTGGGATTTATTTTCATAGTTTTAATTAATATATTTACATCTTTTAAATCATTTGCATAGCTTTTTTAAAAGATATCTTTTTATTATCATTCGAACTTGTAACTTCTATTAATTTATTTATGGATTCTTTGTTTTTTAAAGAATCTATACAACATTGCGCAACTAATCTTCTTGGGATTGATCCATTAATTTGAGTATCTTCTTTTGAATAATTTATATTTTCTGATTTAATATCTTCATTTTCCTTTAATCCTCCAGGTCTAATAATAGTCCATTCGAAATTTGAATTTCGTAGAAAGTTCTCACCTAATTTCTTCCAAATAAGAATTAAACCAAATAAGTTTAATGGGTGAAATAATTTACCAGTACAAAGGGAACTAACTAAAATAACTCTTTTAATACCAACTCTTTTGCAACTCTCTAATTGCCTGTATACACCTAATGCATCAACCTTTGCAGGACCAGTTAAATCTAATGATGCTCTTGCTCCAGTCGCAATTATCAAAGCATCAATATTTTTTAAAGCTTTATCAAGTTCTTTTCTATTGTCTAATGAAACCCTAATTGTTTCTAAACTCTCTAGTCCTGCTGGAACTTTTGAATACTTTCTGATGATTTGCCTTACTTTATATCCTTTCTGAACTGCTTCTTCGGAAATTCTATAACCTGTTTTCCCCGATGCACCAGTAATTGCTATTTTCATGATTAAAAAATTAATTTAAATATTATATAAATTTATTAAGCCTTTTTACATATAAATTTCTTTTTTCTTTTGGGATAAAGAGTGCGACATAACGAACATTTTGTTCCATCACAGCCTCTCGCTGTGCAGTATTCTCTGCCATAAAAGATTATTTGTAAATGTAAGGTATTCCAATCATTAATATGAAATATTTTTTTAAGGTCTTTTTCTGTTTGAACTACGTTATCTCCATTTGATAGCCCCCATCTTTGTGCCAACCTGTGTATGTGAGTATCTACTGGGAATGAGGGTATTTTAAACACTTGAGACATTACAACTGATGCTGTTTTATGACCCACCCCTGGAAGAGATTCAAGTTTCTCAAAAGAATCTGGGACCGCACCATTATGCTTCTCAATCAATAATTTAGATAAGTTATAAATGTTCTTTGATTTTTGATTAGATAGACCTAAAAATTTTATGTATTCGTAAATGCCATTAATACCTAGATGCACCATCTTTTCTGGATTATCTGCAACTTTAAATAGGCTTTTCGTTAATTCATTAACTTTCTTGTCTGTTGATTGAGCACTTAAAACTACCGCGACGAGAAGTGTATATGCATTTGTATGATCAAGAGGTATTGGAGGCGATGGATATAGCTTTTTGAGTTCCTTACGGATTATTTCTGCTCTTTCGGTCTTTCTCATTAAATTTGAAAATTAAACGGTGTATAAAATTATACAAGGGTTATTTTAGGTGAATATTTTCTGCTAACTTAATATATTTGAAGTAAGAAGAACTTAGTGAAAAATGATGCGTTAATAATTGATGATTTGCATCATAAATATCATAAGCGAGAATCTTCAAATTGGATATTAAACGCAATTAACCTGAAAATTGAAAATGGCGAATTGTTAGGGTTGCTTGGTCCCTCTGGTTGCGGGAAAACTACTCTTTTAAGATTAATTGCTGGGTTCGAATATCCTTCTAAAGGGAGGATTTCTCTAAATGATAAGGAAATTTCAAGTGGAAAAAAAATTCTTAGTCCTGAGAAAAGAAATATTGGTATGGTTTTTCAAGACTATGCACTTTTCCCTCACTTAACTGTTTTGGAAAATGTAATTTTTGGTTTAAAAAACAAAAAAGATAGATCTAGAGTTGACTATTTATTAAATGTTGTAGGTCTTGATAGTTTTATTGGAAGATACCCACATGAATTATCTGGAGGCCAAAAACAAAGACTAGCAATTGCGAGAGCTCTTGCTCCTGGGACTAATTTTATTTTATTAGATGAACCATTTTGTAGTCTTGATATGCATGTCAAACTAAAATTGAGAAGTGAACTACCAAATATCCTAAAAGGTTGCAATGCAAGTGGATTGATGGTTACTCATGATCCAGAAGAGGCAATGTCTATTTGCGATAAAGTTGCCGTCATGAATGAAGGAAAAATACATCAAATTGATACACCAATTAACCTTCTAAACAATCCCAAGACCCTATTTGTTAGTAGTTTTATTTTGGGTAATAATATTATTAATCTTCAAAAAAATGGTAATTCATATATGTCTTGTTTAGGTGAAATAAATAGTTCAGCGGTTTTACAAAATTTAAATATTAAAAGTATGTCAATTTCGCCTAAATTTATTTCAATTAAAAGATCAGAATCTGGAAATGCGAATGTAATATCTAAAGAATTTCTTGGAGATTTTCTTATATATAAAGTAACTATTAATGGAAACATATTGCGGGTTAGAACTGATATTAATAATCTCCTAAATAATGGTGATAAATGTTCTCTTTCTATAAATAAAAATAGTTATTATTTTTTATATCCTGGAGCACATAAGGTATATATATAGAATTTATTTATAGGCAATTACACTTTCCTCCCTTCCAATTAGAGCATTTTTTCTTTTTACATTTCTTTTTTTTATATTTATATATTTTATTAGTTAAAAGCAGTTCAGAAAAACTGTACTCTAAATTCATTTATAGTATTGCGAGTGATTTTCATTATCATATTATTTAATTTAATTTAAAGGATTTATTAATTACTAATTTATACAAAATGTTGTATTATTTTCTTAGATACTTATCTGAAAATGAATGAAAATAACTTAAAAACAAAAAAATTAGTTAATTTTGGTCCTTCTGGAAGAGCTGTTGCTCAACCGATAGACAAAAGTTTGTTGGATAACATTTTCGAACATCTCACAATGGAAAGATATGCCAATGTTCAATATTTTTCTATGTATCTATGGTTTCAAGAACGTGATTTAAACGGATTTGCCTCTCATTTTCTAAGTGAATCAAAAGGCGAAATGGAACATGCTCAGAAATTTGCAGATTACTTAATCGCAAGAGGACAAAACGTAAAATTAGATGAAATTCCTGCACCCGTTCAAACATGGGATTCAATAGAGGAGCTGATTTCTTATTCCTTTAATATGGAGGCTGATTTAACTTCATCTCTACAACAACTTTATTCCATATCAGAAAGAATTTCAGATACAAGAACTAACGTTTTTTTAGATCCCATTATAGAAGCTCAAACTCAATCAGAAGATGAATTTGCGAACATACTGGGCAAGGTTAAGTTTGCTTCTAATCAACCTTCGGCAATCTTATTAATAGATAGTGATTTAAAGAAAAAATAAATTACTTTCAAATTTATTTTCATTCAATGTCCTTTTGGTTATTTCAAAAAGTAAATTAGAAAAGTTGATTTTCCCATTATTTTTATTTAAGAGTTCAGCTATTTTATAAATTTCCTTAACTCTTTTAAAGATATTTTTGTTTTCAATAAATAACCTTCCCTTCAATGCTTTATTTTCTGTAGTTTTGTAGGATTGCTTGATATTTCTGAGTCTATTTGATAAATAATCAACTTCTATTAACAAGTTATTTGTAAGTGATTGTGATTCCTTCATTTTTTTATAGCGGCGATGTTTCAATAAAAGAAGGGGCAACACTTACTGTTTGGGTTCCAATTGGAGCTATTAATAACTCAGATGATCTTAATTTAGAAATTAATCTTGTTGATGTTACTCGTGTAGAACCGATTAATTCTCCAATCCTTTCGTGCGTTAACCTAAAGGGTAGCTCGCACCATTGACCACATCTTCTTCCTAGACGATTTACTAGTATTGAAAATAAGGCTTGTAATCGCTGTTCTGCATTTCCTAAGTGTCTAATCCTAAGGAGTTGCAAAGTCCATTCATTTACTGCATCAAAGCCAATATTCTGATCAATATTTACATTGCTATGAAAAGACAAATCTGTTAATGCTTCAACACAGACACCTTCGCTACATAAAAGGTCCGTTCTTAGTTGATCACCTGATTGTAAAAATGCAAGTGTCATTCCTTCAGTTTCTTCACAAGGGCAATATACTCTAGCAATTCCACTTTCAACTTCTAGGCATGTCCCTTTTGGCCTTGATGAAGGATCTATTAATACGGATTGTCCAGTTATTATCCTTACTAATTTTGTCGGAGATTCTCCATAACTATGGAAATTCATTAAATAAAAATATGATAATGAGAATTATTATCAATTATGCACTATAAATTAACTTATTGCAATAGATTCTCATTATCATCATTATTCTGAAGTTTTTCTTTACATAGTATTTAGCAATATAATTTAGATAGAATAGCTAAATAATTTATTTTAGATGAGCGTAAATAAAGTTTGTTTTAATTGTGGAAGTTCTTCATTCGTCTCAGATCGATCTTTAGGAGGTAAGATTGTATGTTCTAAATGTGGATCTTCTTCATTTAAAATTAAATCATCTTCATTTTTAAAAAGTAAATATTTAGTATTTCTAGCTATTGCGATAGCTATTTTCATAATTGTTATTTAATTAATCTTTTTATATTCCAAAGACCATTATTGTTAGTTACCTCTACTTGAATACCATATAAATTATTAAGATTTTCACTATTTATAACATTATTTTGATTTCCATCGGCGATTATTTTGCCATCTTTTAGCATTATCACCCGGTCATAAATTTTTGTAATCATTGAAATATCATGAGTGACGCATAAAATTTTAGTATTTAATTTTGATAATTCATTAACCTTATCAATTACAAAAAACTTTGATTTATAATCTAAATTTGCAATTGGTTCATCTAGGATTAGGATTTTCGGTTTTTTGATTAATGCCCTTGCAATGAGGGAAATTTGTTTCTCTCCATCTGATAAATAGGAAAAATTCTTTTTAGATAAATTAGATATATTCATTATCTTCATGATTTTTTCCACCTTATTAGAATCTTTTTCAGATTTATTTTTTATGTAACAATATCTTCCGTATAGTCCACTTAAAATTAAATCAAAAACTTGTAAATTTGGATTTATTCTAATTTTTATATCATTATTTACGGTACTTATTTTTTTTCTTAATTCCCATAAATTTATAAGTTCTTTGTCAAATATCTTCAGTTTCGATTCATTGGCTTCTACTGGGTATATGTTTCTATTAATTAATTCAATTAAGGATGATTTACCTGAACCATTTGGCCCAATTAATATTACATTCTCTGAATACGCTATTTTTAAATTTAAATCTTTAATTACTCTAAAGCCATTTTTAAAACAATTTATATTTTTTGCGTCAAACCAAAATTTATTCAAGACTAAAACTTATTACTCCAAAATATAATTAATTGAATTGAGCTTAAAATAAAAATAAAAAGATATAGCCAATTCAACCATGAAGGTCTATCTACTTTCTTCATAAATTATATTATTAACATAAAAAATATAAGCGGAGCAGCAAATCGTACAAATGTTTTTCTAATGATATCTATATTATTTGCGATTTCTAACTTTTTTATCTCAGGGGGATATTTCAATATCACTTTGTCATATACATCAAGATTTTGGGAATTTATATTATTTTTCCATGGTTCATCTTTATCTTCAGACTTTTTGTACCATTTCCAAAAATAATTTATTATCCTGTCTTCTCCCAATAATTTTATTTCATCCTTACTTATAAATCCCATATTGTGGTTATATGTTTGTGTTTTTAAAATCATGTAATCCTCATCGAATATTTTATAAAAAATCTTTCTTTGATTCTCTTTAAACAATATGAGGTTATTAAGTAGTTTATTTTTTAAAAATTTTCTGTAATGTCTCACTATTACTCTTGCATTGTTATTGCCTAGTGGAATATGATCTAAGACTTGTAAATATCTTGCAGCAGAGGGTTCACCTTTATAAATTAATATTCTTCCTGGTGGTATGTATTTTATCCGGATAAATTCTTTTGTAGGCTCATTCTTGTAATAATAAATACTTTCAATGTATTGAGGAGTAACATTAATTTTTTGGTTAAAACTAACTAGAACGTTTTTATTAACATCTTTATCAGGGATTGTATCGCCATGAACCCAAAAAAGATGAAGTATATCTAAGTGATTTTCAATTATTCTTGACCAATCACATTTGAAATCAACTAATACCTCTTCATATACATAATCCTTATGCGTAAAACCATTTTCATATAGTTCGTAATTACTTATTGGTGCATCTTCACTTATATTGTTTAAATCAGTGTCAGATTTTTTAGAAAAATGTACAAAAATATATCCATTCTTTTCTAAAGCTTTGTATTGAGATAAGTGAATTCTTTTGGCGTAGTTATCGTAGTTATTATCTACTATATGTCTGCATGTTATTCTATCTAGATTTTGGCAACTTCCACCAGATGAGAATTTAGCTCCATGATAGGGGCAGGTTATTACTCCATCTAATAATGTTCCTTCAAAAAAAGAGGCCCCCCTATGTGGACAAATATTTTTAATACACCTAACGTTTTCATTTTCATCTCTATAAAGAACAAGAGGCTCATCATAGAGTGAAAAATAAAATAGCGTATTCTTTTTTAGTTCTTTCGAAGGACATATAGCATACCAACCAAACAATCCTATTTTTAATTCATTTTGAGTTTCTCTAATATCAAACGAGTCAATTTTTACTACCGTTCCTTTTTTGAATGGTTTAAGAACGGTATTTAAGTCTTTTGATTTAAAAAAATTAATTTGTCTGTTTTCCATAAATTAATTTCTTTTTTAATTGACTGTTTATCTTTCGGAACTATAACCCAAGTAAATAATCAATTACTTATAAAAAGAAAATTCTCTATTATTTGTAGCAATAATTATGTAGTTATTGAAAAATATTGAGTCCCTATCGTATTTATGTATCTTTATTTCATGTTTTTTGTATCTTTTGTGATTCTTTCAAATTTTTTATGTAATCAATAGCATCATCAATATTTTTGTGGAAATTGCATTGACCCAAATAACAACCTATAAATCTTAAGAATTTTCTCTTACCACCACTAATTTCATATCTATGTATTGTTCCGCCATCTAAAGGCGCATAAATAAGTTCTGGTAGTCCCATATTAATTTTGTATTTAATACTTAATTAAACAATAATTCATGTTCAAATACATTTCCATAGTTCAATCCATATATTTAATAATTAATTTACTTATTTTTAGATAATTATTTATTGAATACCCAAGTATTATTTGTTATCTATTAATTATTGAGAAGGATTTTTTTATGCCAAAAGTATTTAGACGTTTTTTAAAAAAACTACCAAAAAAAATTCAAACTATAAAATACACATTTAGAGATTTTCTATCTTCTAAATTATGAAATGTATTTTGTCTTTAGTAAAAATTTTTTTTATATTTTTAATAAAACATAGTCGGCATAGTTAAATTCTAAACTATATTAAATTTGCAATTTATGAAATATTATGATCAAAAGAGTTTTTACGATATTCACTTTAACTCTGCTTCTTATTTTTAGTAGCCCAGTTTACTCATTAGATGCTTCTTCTAGAACTCTAGAAAAGTATACTAAAAAGATTTCTAATAAGTTCACAAGAACTTACTGTAACACTTCCAAATTCGGTATATCTTATGAGGGAGCTTTGGCATTTGCTATTGGAGAGACTAATAAGGAATTTAAAAATAATAAACTCAATAAGTTTATAGATTATTCTCTACTAAAAAATTCAATAGTTAATGATTTAGAAAATAATTGCCAAGTTTATGATTTTGCGATTACTAAATTAGAAAATTTAAAATTTAACTAGTAAAATGTAAATTTTTAAAGTCTTATTTTTTACCTATCCAATCATTAGGTTTTTCCATCATCCATTCGAAAACACCCTTAGCATCAAGGTTTTTAGATGCATAAACAAATAAAATTGGAAATATTAAAATAACTGCACTAATAACTGCTAACTCTATCTTGCCGATCCCCATCTCAGTTACTGTTAAAGCAAAATAATTAATCATTATCTTTATTGAGTTAAAATTTATATCTACATAATCTACAAAAAAATTTAATTCTTTCACTTTTCTATGAGAAATCTTAATTTTTATAGTGATAAATATTTGTATAAAGTACCTATTTAATTGGTGCAGACTTTTTAATAATTTTAATATTAGGCTTCTGTTTGATGGTTATGGATCATGGAATTATTATTTTTACACCTATTTTTGCAGTATTGATTGGATTTACAGGATTTAGAATTTTAAAGAAAAGAAAGAGATCAGCTAAAAGTATTTATAAATTGATAGATGATTTAGAAAAAAAATACATATATTAATCTCTTTCTTTTATAGGAAAAATTAATCAAATTCTATACCAACTTCTTCTTTTAAATCTCTCTCCAAATCTGGAAGATGTGGTTCAACCCAATGATCATTGTTATCAATTCCTGCTGCATTTACATAATTCATGATGTGTTGATCCACTTGCTTGTAAAGATCATGCAAATTTAAATCCATACGAATATCATGAGCAATTTCAGAGACTTGTTTTTCTGTTAAACAATGATCTGGATGAAGTAAATCACAACATGGGATTCTCTTCTCGATCAATTCATTTAGATTGATTTTTATTTCGTAATCTTGATGGACAGTCATTGAATTTATAGCTTTGTTACTCCAATTCTAATTATGTTTAAGGTTTTGTATATCTTTAGTCAAGAAACAAAGTTCTTTAATATCTTATTAATTTCTATGCAGTAATTTAAATAAATAGATCTTCCAAATCTTTATACAAATCATCATTCTCTTTTTGGTTTTCCATAAGGTCATGGTGATCTAGTGAAAGTTCTCTTTTTGAGGTGTAGAAAAGATATCCAAGGGCTCCTAAGAGTAAGGTCGTTGGTAAAATCATTAGAATTTAATTGACTTATAATGAATATAGTGCAACACTAATTACAGTCAAGTGCTGAACTTTAATTAATTTTTAAATGCCTACCAAGAAAAAAAGAGTTGGTTTTATTCCTAGAGAAGATGTTATGAGAATAATTGAAAAGTTGAGCACAGAGAACAATTTAAGTAATTCAAAAATAATAAGTATTTTGGTAGAAGAAGCACTTTCTACAAGAGGTATATTTAATAAAAAAAATGGTAAAGTAACCCAATCATTTCAAACGAATGACAAAAATTCAAAAAACTTATTCGACATTTCTGGTGACTTTACAGATAATGCAAAACTCTCAATTCCTAATAACTTAGGAAATCATTTTATTCCTAGTAAAGCAACCCATTTAAAAGAAGAGAATCAGGAGGTTTTTGACTTGCAAACTTATAAAAAGTTTTTATCATTCCTAAAATTTCAGGAAATGATGGATAAATACGACTCTTTATAAAGTGTTGCAAAGTAACGCACTGTGCGATAAATTAAATTTGTTTACAGGAGATTCGCATATTAAGATTATTTTCATCATTTCAAAAACCTAAATTCAATTAATCTATAAAATATTTATTCCTATGAATTCATCTCTTCCAGGTTTATCTGTAAATCTCCTCCCTCCAGACAAGTTGTATTGTAATTTTAGTTATTGGAGTTCTTTGTTCTCTCAGGATATGCAAATTTTATGGGATAGAGCTCATGGAGTACCTTTAGAAAAACTACCAAAAGGGGTTTCTGATATGATTTTTCCGTATTTATTGCTTGCACTCTCAGACTATAAGACTTCGCAAATAAATAAAATGAATGGAATAGGATTAGACAATCTACTAAGCCTATGGTTTGACAAGTACTTATTAAATAAAAATGGATACTTCGAACTAATTAAAAAATAATATTTAAATTAGCTATTAATATCAAATTTGATTGCTATAAAAATTTATTGCGTTTAAACATTTTTTAAAGTGATTCTTTAGGAATTGGCACATCAAAAGTCTTGCTATAAATGTATTAAATGGTTTGATGATGTTTTCTTTAAATTTCTTTTTAGAAAATATGTTTATTGTCTTTTTGATATTGCTAATCAGGAGAGATATAAAATTAAGAGAAGCAAGATAAATGAAATTTAATTCACAAACCCTAAGCTTGATATTAAATCTGTTATTTTGCTTGTTTATTTTTATTATTTAATTTTTTAGTCTTAATTCATTAATTTTTAAAAAATTCAAAATTTAATATTCAAATTTGGTTGACTTTTGTTGTTAATGCCATGATAATGGCAAAAATAATTTTTAATTGTGAATCACCTTTCTGAAACTTTTGATGATTTTGTTGATGATCTACTCTCATCAGATATTGATTTGTTAAAAGGGGAACTTGATTTTCTGGTTATGCAACATTTATTTAACTCTATAGATTTGAAGTGTATTAATACAACTGAAATTAAAGATAACGAATCATTAGCTGCTTAATTTTTTATGAAATTTTTTTATGAAAAGTTTTGGGTCCCAGTTTTTGGTTATATTTTATCAAAATTTGTTTTTTTAATAGAAGGTAAAAAGCAAGATTCTAAAATTAAAAAAAAGATAGATTAATTACTTTTTATCTTTATAAGGTATTTTTAGTTACATAATTTAAGTCAATATATTTTGATAACAACAAAAGTTGTGCTTTAAATTTACGATTAAATGCATGGTTGAAATATATATAATTGCTTTTTAGCAAATAAAAATGAAAAAAAATAATATGTTGAAGCCATATACTGTGCATTATCGTGATTTTCAAAATATAAGATTAGAAAATTGTTTTTATGCTTTTGACGCTTACGAGGCTAGAACACTGGCAATGGAATTTAATAAGTATATTAATGAGCATCCAAACAGTATAGACCTTATAAGATGCGAAAAATGATTAAAGATTTTTATTAATTTAAAATAATAATCTATTAAACACTCAAGAATTTATCAATAACCGCTTGACTCAACTCACTAGTATTTCCGCTTGCAACAATACCTCCGCGTTGCATCGCATAATATCTACTGGCTTGTCTTACAAAATGCAAATGTTGTTCAACTAATAAAACGCCAATTCCTGTATCTCTAATTATCTGGTTAATTGCATTTTCAATGTCTAAAACTATATTAGGCTGAATGCCTTCCGTTGGTTCGTCAAGTAAAAGAAGTTGAGGTTTGCCTAGCAATGCTCTTGCAATAGCTAATTGCTGTTGTTGTCCTCCACTAAGATCTCCTCCTTTCCTTTGAAGAAAATCTTTTAGGATGGGGAAGAGATCATAGATAAATGGATCTATTTTCTTGTTCTTAGATAATCCACCTGGTAGGGACTCCATTCCTAACATAAGATTCTCTTCAACTGATAGGTATGGAATAATTTCTCTCCCTTGAGGAACGTAAGCCATTCCTTTCCTGGCCCTCTGATGAGGCGCTTTTCTGTTGATATTTTCACCAATCAAATAGATATCGCCTTTTTTTTGTTTTAACAAACCAATTAGTGATTTCAATAAAGTTGTTTTTCCAACTCCATTTCTTCCAATCAAACAAACCATTTCTCCTGATTTAACATTTAAATCTACATCTCTAAGAATATGACTCTCGCCATAGTAAGTATTTAAGGATTTTATTTCGAGTAAATTTTCCATAACTAATCCTCAGGTCTTCCTAAATAAACGTCAATAACTTTTTTGTCTTTTTGTATGGTTTCCATAGTCCCCTCACATAATACTGTGCCCTGATTTAATACTGAAACATTGCTATCAAGTCTTCTTATAAATTCCATATCGTGATCTATTACCACCACAGTATTTTCTCCTGATAAAGATTTTAATAAATCAGCTGTAAGATCTGTTTCTTCATCTGTCAAACCGGCAACAGGTTCATCTACCAACATTAAATCTGGCTTCTGACCTACTAACATGGCTATCTCGAGCCATTGTTTTTGTCCATGTGATAAAGATCCAGCTTTAGAATCAACTTTTTGAGCTAAATTAACAATCTTCATAAGACGATCAATCTCATTAAGCTGCTCATCCTTAATACTTTTATTTATAAGGTTTAAGGGACTTTTAGGAGTTGTCACCGATATTTCAAGATTTTCCTTAACTGTTAGATTTTCAAAGATCCTTGGACTTTGAAATTTTCTACCCACTCCAAGTCGAGCTATTTTATGCTCTTTTTGACCCACTAATGATTTTCCTTTAAAAATTACCTCACCTTTTGTTGGCTTAACCTTTCCAGTTATTACATCAAGAAATGTTGTTTTACCTGCGCCATTGGGTCCTATTACAGCTCTTAATTCTCCTTTCTTTAAATTTAAATTAAGTTTGTTGAGAGCTAAAAAACCCTCAAAACTAACAGTAATATCTATTAAATTCAGAAGATCTTTCTTATTCATTAATCCCCTCCTTATTTTTAACTTCTAAGCTTGGGTAGGTTTCAATTTTCCTTTTTAAACCAAATCTTTGAAGAAGATTTCTAGGACCATCACCTTGAATCCATCCCAAAACTCCCTCTGGCAAAGCTGTTACGACTAAGATAAATAACCCTCCTTGAATAAACATCCAACTAGCAGGTAAAGCTTCACTTACAAGACTTTTTGCATAGTTGATGAAAACTGCTCCTAGTATCGCTCCTAATAAAGTTCCTCTTCCTCCAACAGCAACCCATATAACCATTTCTATAGAAAAGGGAACCGTCATAAATTGAGGGGATACTATTCCAGACTGAACAGTATATAAAGCTCCCGAAATTCCAGCAAGACCTCCGGCAATAGAAAATATTATGGTCTTGAATATAACTGGGTTGTATCCTGTAAACCTAACTCTTGGTTCATCATCTCTAATTCCTATAAGAATATTGCCGAATCTACCTTTAACTACCCACTTTGCAAAAAACCATGCTGCTATTACTAAGAAAGCAGTAATCCAAAAGAAAAGTCTTTGCATGGATTCAGAACCTACCATCTGACCAAATAGTTGTGTTACGTCTGTTTTTAATCCATTTGTTCCATTTATAAGTTTTTGTTGTCCATTAAAGAAGTTAAAGAATACAAGAAGAGAAGCTTGAGTAAGTATAGAAAAATATACCCCTTTGATTCTATTCCTGAAAACAAGAAATCCAATTAAACCAGCAACCAATGCTGGAATTATCCAGATAGCGAAGAAGGTAAAAACAGGCGATCTAAACGGTTCCCAGAAAAAAGGTAATTTTTCAACACCATATAAAGCAAAAAATTCAGGAATATTATTTGGAAATTCAGAGGAGCTGGTTATTTGCAAATACATTGCTGCGCAATATCCACCTAGTGCAAAAAATATACCTTGTCCAAGACTTAGTAAACCTGTATATCCCCAGATCAGATCTACACCAAGTGCAACTATGGATAAGGATAAGTATCTACCTAGCAGGTTTAGTCTAAATACTGGGAGTATAGCTGGTGCTGCAATAATTAAGGCTATTAAAATTATCCAGAATGATAATACTATTTTTTTATCAAATTTAATTTTACTTAAGGACATTAGTTCTCAACCATCCTTCCTTTTTGAGGAAATAAACCTGTAGGTTTAAATTGTAGGAATATAACAATTAGTGCAAATATCATTACTCTTGCCATACTTGTGGTGGCAAAAAAGTTAATTGTGTTTGATAAAGGTAAAGGCATATCTGGCCATATTGATAAGAGCCTTCCAGCTCCAATTAAATCAGTCATTATTCCTATTCCAAATGAAGCAAGTACTGTTCCTAATAAATTACCTACTCCTCCCAGCACTACAACCATAAAACAACCAACTATATAGTTTCCGCCAACATTCGGTCCTACAGAACCTAAAAGAGATACTGCTACCCCAGCAACTCCAGCTAAGCCAGATCCAATTCCAAAAGTAATAATATCCACTTTTTCAGTAGATATACCCAGACAATCACTCATTTGTCGGTTCTGTGTAACTGCTCTTATACGCATCCCCCAAGCACTTTGATTAAGAAATAATGTTATTGCTATTACAGAGATTAGAGTAATGACAATAATCATTAATCTTGTTTTAGGAAATGCAGTGCCAAGAATTTCTACTTGACCTCTCATCCATGAGGGTGCTGTTACATCAACATTTCGAGCGCTTGCTCTACTAAGTTTGCTGACAGAAGAAGAGATTACGCTACCTGTCAGGACCCCAGTTAAAGCAGCAAATAACCAAGAACTAAATTTATAATATTTGAAATTTATTGATTCTTTTATTTTTGAAGGAAATGATGTTGGTAAGAATAAACCAATTAAGAGACTTATAACCAGACCGGTCCCATAAGCTAAAGGTACACTTCTGACAAATTGTTGAAGAATTAAGCTTACCCCCCAAGTTGCTAGTAGTGTTTCTAGTGGACTTCCATAAAGTTTTCTAATTATAGTTTTTTCCAAAAGAATGCCTACTACTCCACTAACAATAAAAGCAAGGAAAATAGAAACTATAATGTATGAATTGTAGAAAGGTTTTAATATAGGTAATTTGAAAATTAATTGTGTTACATATGTTGTGTAAGCCCCAAGCATCATAAGTTCTCCATGGGCAAGATTTATTACACCCATAAGACCAAAAACAATTGCTAGACCTAATGCCGCAACAAGTAGTACAGATCCGATTGCAACACCATTAAAAAGACTATCGAGAAGTAACTCCAATTTAGAAAATGAAAATATTTGATTGTATAAAATAAAAGGAGGCCTTAACCTCCTTTTATTTTGAAGTATAGGTTTTAATTTAGATTAAAGCTTATACTTTTCTCCTTTAGAAGGATCTGTCCAATCGCATGCAAATCCTTTTGAACTTGGATGCTTTTGGTTCCACGCTTGAGGAAGAACAACTCCTGTCTCTTCAAGGATTGTAAATCCACCCTCTGCATTAATCTCCCCAATTCTTACTGTTTGAGATAAGTGGTGATTAGGCATAACTTCAACAGGACCTTGTGGAGCATCAAACTTTTGTCCAACAAGAGCTTCCCTTACAGCGTTGTCGTCGAATGTTCCAGCATCTTCTACTGCCTGTTTCCATAAGTAAACCATGTTATAAGCAGATTCTTGAGGGTCAGCTACAACACGATCTGCTCCCCATCTTTTTTTGAAACTTTTAGCAAATTTCTTAGATGCAGGAGTATCAATTGACATCATGTAGTTCCAAGCACCGTAGTGACCTTCAAGGAACTCAGGACCAATTGTACTAATCTCTTCTTCAGCAATTGAATAGTTCATTACGTAGTATCCACTTGAAGGTGTAATACCTGCGTCTTGAATCTGTTTGAAGAATGCAACGTTTTGGTCACCATTAAGAGTATTAATGATTATTCCACCTTCAGGTAAAGCTTTTTTGATTTTTGAAATAATTGGAGCAACTTCAGTATTTCCTAATGGAAGGTAATCTTCTCCAACAACTTTACCGCCTAACTGTTTTACCTGAGCTTTTGTGATTGTGTTTGAAGTTCTTGGGAAAACATAATCAGAACCTACAAGGAAGAAATCTCCGCCAGCTGCGGGAGAACGCTTATACATGAAATCTGTAGCGGGTTCCGATTGTTGGTTTGGTGTGGCTCCTGTATAGAAAATGTTGTTAGAACATTCTTGAGCTTCATATTGAATTGGGTAGTAGAGGAACGCATCTTTTGATTCGTAGACAGGTAACATTGCCTTTCTACTTGCAGATGTCCATCCACCAAATACGACAGGAACTCCGTCTTGGTCAATAAGTTTCTTTGATTTTTCAGCAAAAGTTGGCCAGTCAGATGCACCATCTTCAACTATGTATTCTATTTTGTAGCTTTTGCCGCCAACTGTAACCCCACCAGCAGCATTTATCTCTTCAATAGCCATTTTTTCTGTATCAACAAGAGTTGATTCTGAGATAGCCATTGTTCCGGATAACGAATGCAAAATACCAACGGTAACTGTGTCATCGAAACTTCCGGAGGTTCCGCCTCCACCACAGGAAGTTGCGGTGACCGCAAGTGAGGCAGTAGCTAAACCTGCCAAAATACGCCTTGAAATTCTCATGAATTAGGATAAATTAGGTAATTGACCCTCATTAGGGGGATAAAGTAAAAGTTATAAACGAGTGCGGATTCGTTTTGTATCAGTCGTAACTTTTTGTTGAATCCAATATATTAAGAATGAACATTTTTCTAGTTTCGATTGTTGGGTATATGTGATTCTAAAAATTTAGTTATTTCTTCAACTCCTATACCGCTACTTAGGTTAGTAAAAAACCAAGGTTTCCCTTTTCTCATGAATTCAGTATCACTTTTCATAATATTTAAATCTGCACCAACTTTATCTGCTAAGTCAATTTTGTTTATTAATAATAAATCAGACCTTGTTATCCCAGGCCCCCCTTTTCTAGGGATTTTGTCTCCGGCAGATACATCAATTACGTATATTGATAAATCTACAAGTTCTGGACTAAAACTAGATGCTAAATTGTCACCTCCACTTTCTACAAAAACAAAATCTAAAGGATTATATTTATTTTCTAAATCTAAAACTGCATTTTTATTTAATGAACAATCCTCTCTTATCGCTGTATGAGGACAACCTCCAGTTTCTACACCAATAATCCTTCCTTCCTCTAAAACTTTTTTATTTATTAGAAAATTAGCATCTTCTTTAGTGTAGATATCATTGGTGACAACAGCTATCTCATGAGTTTTTTTCATTCTTAAGCATAGAGTCTCTACTAATGCAGTTTTTCCTGAACCTACTGGCCCAGCAACACCTACTCTCAATTTGCTGCTCATAAATTAATTTCTAAAAAGTTTTGTATAAAGGTCATTATGATTTTGTTGTGCCATAGCTAAACCTACATTGCCAAAATAGATGTCATCAATTTCTTTGTCCATAATTTCTTTAGAAACTTTTGAAATTATTTCTAATAAGTCTCTCTGAATTAATTGTGCTTTTGTTGACCCAATAGGAATAATTCTTAATGCAGCATTAAGTTGATTCGCACTCCACGCATAAAAAAAATTCTCAACCATTTCTAACTTGGTAATTTCAAAACAATAACAAGCCCAACTCCATGCTAATGACCAGGAGCTATTTTTATTATTTTCATATGGATATTCAAATCCAAATTCTTTGGTTAAATCAAAGAGTGATTTTGCCATTTGAATTTGTTGTTCTCTCATTTCAAGAGAGTCCTTTGATGAGAGGATCCATTTATCCAAACTCATTAGCTTTTGTAAATTACCATTTAAATTTTTGCGGTAGTTTATCTCATTGAAAATATCAAAAAACTCTAGTAAAAGTCTTGCATCGAGTCTTATCTGACCAATTTTTAGTTCACTTATGATTAAGTCTTTTACAGAGTTTGAATCTGTTAAATTCTTATTATGAAGATAACTCTCCATTCCCTCCGAATAACAAAATCCTCCAACTGGTAAGTTAGGACTTATTAATAAATATTTTAATAAGTGATTTTTACTCATGACTGTGGGCACCTCTTTCTGGGAAAAACTTTTTTTTCGTATTTTTTACATCAACTTTAAAATTAAGAACCATATTTTTGATAACATAATCACTTTTTGTTAGAAGAATGCCTTCTTCGATTTCTACTTCCACGTGCCTATTTCCGAGATGATAGGCAGTTTTAATTAGCTCAATTTTAGAATTTGAACTTATTTCAATTAAATCTTCTTTTTTGGCAATTATCTCTACATAGAAATTGGACTTATTAGTTGAAAGAATATCTCCATCATTTAATTTTCCCTCTCTAGGTAATTGTAAAATTATTTCTTGATCACAATCAGTTATTCTTTTACCTCTTAAGATTCTTCTTTCATCTGAACTTAAGGTAAGTTTTAAAAATGAACCTAATTTCGGTTTTTCCTTAATCCAATCAGTTACAACAATTTGTTTATTCATTCTCATAATCAAAATTTTTGGTTACTTTAATTTAGTAATTAAAGAAAACAATTTATGATTAAAACTTCATGGGAAGGTAATTGTTTCTTAAATTTTTTCAATAATAAAGCAAGTTTAGGAAATGTTGATAAAACAATCTTTAAATCTAAATCAACTTCTCCTTATAAGTTATTAAAGTCTACTCATGATCAAGAGGGCAGATGCATTTTGCCTGTTCTACATACTGCAGGGGGATTGGTAGGAGGTGATTTACTCGATTTTGAGGTAAATCTTGAAAAAAACTCTAAGGTTTTATTGACTACTTCTTCAGCTCAAAAAGTATATGGATCAGTTGGAAGATCTAAAATCAATCCAAAAGGAAGTTTTTCAAAGCAAAAGAATCTCATAAACATTCTTGACAATTCTCATTTGGAGTTTCTTCCTCAAGAAACAATCATCTTTGCAAATGGTTTGTATGAGCAAATTTTTAAAGTATCTATTTCAGAAACTTCAAGTTTTTTATTTACTGATTTAATAAGACTTGGAAGATCTTCATCCGGAGAATCTATTGAGAGTGGAGTTTTTAGGTCTAAATTAGAAATTATGAGAAATAATGATTTACTTGATGATTGGGAATATGTTGATCAGATTGAATTATCTAATGCAAGTTTTGTGGCCAAGTCAGGCATGGATTACATGCCCGTTTTTGGATCCTTAATTTGGATTTGCGAAAAAGATTTCTCCAAGTCAAAAATAAATAATCTTGTAGGAAACATAAAAAAGATTTTCAATGAAACTAATAATAATTTATCTATTGGAATACTTGAAAATGGAATCTCTGTAAGATTCCTAGGAAGTTCTTCTCAAGATGCTAGAAAATGTTTTTTTTGTATTTGGAAACAAATTAGGTCTGTTTGTGGATTTTGTGAGCCAAAATATCAAGGTGTATGGCCTTTACAAGATTCTATGAATTATTAATTATGTTCAGAAAGAACCTTTTTTAAGAATTTATAGATTAATTTTTTATTATGCATCTTTCACCTCAAGAAAAGGATAAATTATTGATTTTTTCTGCTGCGCTCTTAGCTGAAAGAAGACTCAGTCGAGGTCTTAAGCTTAATTATCCTGAAACAATTGCTTTTTTAAGTTTTCAAGTTCTTGAAGGAGCACGAGATGGTAAAAGTGTAAGTCAATTAATGTCAGAGGGAACTACCTGGCTTTCAAAATCACAAGTTATGGAGGGCATTCCTGAAATGGTTGATGAAGTTCAAATAGAAGCGGTTTTCCCCGATGGGACTAAATTAGTTACTATTCACAATCCGATTAATTAGTTATGAGTAATTTAATTCCTGGCGAAATAATTCCTGAAGAAGGTGAAATCGAACTAAATCTTAGTAAGCAAGTTATAACAGTAACGGTTTCTAATTCTGGAGATAGACCTGTGCAAGTTGGATCTCATTATCATTTTTATGAAGCAAACAAGGCTTTAATTTTTGATCGAGAAATAACACATGGTATGCGTCTTGACATTCCTGCTGGAACAGCAATTAGATTTGAACCGGGTGATACAACAGATGTCAAATTAGTCCCATTTTCAGGTTTAAGAAATGCATATGGTTTTAATTCATTAGTTAATGGTTCCTTAAATAGTTAAAATTATGTCCTATAAAATTGATAGAAAAACTTATGCTCAAACTTACGGACCCACTACCGGAGATAGAGTAAGGCTCGCTGATACAGAACTTTTTATAGAAGTAGAAAAGGATTTAACTACATACGGAGATGAAGTTAAATTTGGTGGAGGTAAAGTTATTCGAGATGGGATGGGACAGTCTCAAGTAAGAAGAACTGATGGAGCTGTAGATACCGTAATAACTAATGCTTTGATCGTAGATTGGTGGGGAATAATTAAGGCTGATGTGGGTATAAAAGATGGAATGATTTTTGAAATTGGAAAGGCTGGCAACCCTGATATCCAGGATAATGTTGATATTGTTATTGGTGCATCAACAGAAGTAATAGCTGGAGAGGGGCATATTCTTACTGCAGGTTCAATAGATACCCATATTCACTTTATTTGTCCCCAACAAATTGAGACAGCACTAGCCTCTGGAATTACAACTATGCTGGGAGGAGGAACTGGACCTGCAACTGGCACAAATGCTACTACTTGTACTCCGGGTTCTTTTCATATTTCAAGAATGCTTCAATCTGCTGAAGCATTTCCCATGAATTTAGGTTTTTTTGGAAAAGGAAACTCAACAAACGAGAGCAATCTTATTGATCAAGTTGAAGCTGGCGCATGTGGATTGAAGCTTCATGAGGATTGGGGAACCACTCCTTCTACAATAAATTCTTGTCTAAATGTTGCAGATAACTTTGACGTACAAGTATGTATTCATACTGATACTTTGAATGAGGCAGGGTTTGTTGAAGACACCATAAGCGCTATTGCAGGAAGAACTATTCATACATTTCATACCGAAGGAGCAGGTGGAGGTCACGCTCCAGACATTATAAAAATCTGTGGAGAAAAAAATGTTCTTCCTAGTAGTACAAATCCAACAAGACCTTATACAAGAAACACATTAGAAGAACATCTTGACATGTTAATGGTTTGTCATCATTTAGATTCTAAAATCCCAGAAGATATTGCATTCGCTGAATCAAGGATCAGAAGAGAGACTATTGCTGCAGAGGACATCCTACACGATATTGGCGCCTTCTCAATTATCGCTAGTGACTCTCAAGCTATGGGAAGAGTTGGTGAAGTAATAACAAGAACTTTTCAAACAGCACATAAAATGAAAGTTCAGAGGGGGCCGCTATCGCAGGATTCTGATAGAAACGATAATTATAGAGTAAAGAGATATATTTCTAAAGTCACAATTAATCCTGCAATAGCTCATGGTATTGATAAACATGTTGGGTCTATAGAAAAGGGTAAAATTGCGGATTTAGTATTGTGGAAACCTTCCTTTTTCGCAGTAAAACCTGAATTAGTTGTTAAAGGAGGATCTATAGTTTGGTCTCAAATGGGTGATGCAAATGCTTCAATTCCAACTCCAGGTCCTGTACATGGTAGACCTATGTTTGCAAGTTTTGGCCGATCTCTAATTAAGAGTTCTTTTACCTTTTTAAGTAAAAATTCAATTGAACAAAATATTCCAAATAAATTAGGCTTACAAAAGAAATGTATTGCCGTAGAAAATACTAGAAATATCAATAAATCAAACTTAAAACTTAATAGTAAACTACCAAATATTTCAGTTGATCCTCAAACTTATGAAGTTTTTTCTGATGGAGAACTTCTTACTTGTGAACCACTTGATGAAGTCCCAATGGCTCAAAGGTATTTTTTGCTTTAGAAGTTTTTAATTAATTCTTTTTCACTTATCTTTATGTCTTTTGATCCCGCAATAGCTAAATCTTCTTGAAGTTTATTCTCACAAGATAGAACTCTTGACCAACTTGGTAATTGAAGTGTCGTAGGACAAGCCAGATAATCCTCTGTAGCAGGTCTTAGTAGTTTCGCAAACTTTTGTACTGATAATTCTTCTTCGTGCCTATCGTATGGAAGTTGATTAACTGCTGAATCTAATCCAAATTGTTTTACCCGATCTTCTCCAACTCTTTTGTAAAGAACTTCTAAAGTTGCTAGTTGAGTGCTAGTTAAGGTCTCGGCTTGATGTTCCATGAGACCTCTTAAAACACTTGAAAGTATTTCTGTACACATTTTTTGCAATCCTTCTTTAGAAGAATCTCCAATATTCTTATGTTTATGATCAAATAAACCTAGGTCAACTTGGGCTATTTTGGAGGTCCTTACATTTCTATAAACCTCTGATAATAAACCTATCTCTAAACCCCAGTCACAAGGTATTCTTAAATTCATAGCAAGGTCTTTAGTAAAAGCAAACTCACCTGCTAATGGATATCTAAATGATTGAAGATATTGTAAAAACGGACCCTTACCAACTAACTGCTCAAGACTTGCTAGTAAAGGACCCACAAATAATCTTGTTGCTCTACCTTGTAATTGATTTGTTTCTAGAGATAATCTACTGTAAAAAGCTTTTACATATGATATTCCATATGATTCATCCAGAAGTGGAAGTATCATTCTTGAAGGATATAAAGGACTAAAAGTTCTTATATCAGCATCAAAAAGAGCAACAACTTCTGATTTCCTAGTCGCAACTCCTATGCCTTGCCATACAGCCCATCCTTTACCAGGAGTTCCTAAAAGTTCTAATCCATTTTTTTCTTGGCTTTTTAGTAGCTCAATTACAAAGGGAGAATTAGTCCATTGAACGTGGACTGGGAATGGCATTGAGTCAAAAAATGATTTTGCTGCCTTAACTTGCTCAACAGTTTTTGCTGAGAGAGCAATTACTAATTCATTTAAGCCTGTAAGGTTTTTTAAAACTTCTCTTATATCTTTTAATGCTGGCCGTTCAAACTCTTCATATAAGCAAGGTATTAAAATGCTAGTAGATCTTCTTTTAAGACTTTTGTTTAATTCTTTAAGTAAATTTCCTGTAACTCCATATTCATGTATTGTTGTGATTAAACCTTGTTGAAAGTCCATTTTCTAATTGATGTGCAGAATGGTATTAATACTTCGATGATTTTTTCAAAGTGAAGCAAATTGATTCAGAGAAAAAATTAGATAGATTAAAAATTGATAAATTGTTAAAAACAATTTATTCAAATCATACTACAGAAGAAATTAATTTTATTTCAAACCAATTATTACAGATTTTAGATGATTTCTTAGAGAAATCTTCTTATGAAGAAATAAGAGATAAGGAAAGGTGGAATGAATCTCATTCAGTTTTGATAACATATGCAGATAGTATTTATAAAAATGGCGAGGCAACATTAATTACTCTTAGGAAGTTGTTAAGTAAACATTTTGGCAGTCTTTCTAGAGTTGTACATATTCTTCCTTTTCTGAAATCCACAAGCGATGGAGGTTTCGCAGTTTCAAGTTATGATTCTCTAGAAGAAAAATTTGGTGGTTGGGATGATCTCAAAAGCATTTCTAAAAATCATGATTTGATGGCTGATTTAGTACTAAACCATGTCTCATCATCTCACCCCTGGGTTCAACAATTTATTAAATCCCAAGAACCCGGTATATCAAATGTTTTCTCACCGAGCCAAAATCTTGACTGGTCAAATGTAGTTAGGCCAAGAAGTTCCTCTTTGTTTTCTCAAATCAATACTGAAAATGGTCCTAAACAAGTTTGGACAACTTTTGGTCCAGATCAAATTGATTTGAATTGGCATAATCCAAAAATGACTCTTGAGTTTTTAAATTTAATTATTAATTATTTATCTAATGGAATTAAATGGTTAAGGCTTGATGCTGTAGGTTTTATTTGGAAGGAATCAGGGACAACGTGCTTGCATTTACCAAAAGCACATTCAATTGTGAAACTCTTGAGAGTTCTTTTAAATAATCTTCTTGATGATGGAGTTTTAATAACTGAAACTAATGTTCCTCAGAAGGAAAATCTATCTTATCTGATTACTGATGATGAAGCCCACATGGCGTATAATTTTCCATTGCCTCCACTTCTCTTAGAAGCAATTATTACTTCAAGAGCTGATATTCTTAACTCATGGATTTTTGATTGGCCCATATTACCTGAAGATACTACTTTATTTAATTTCACTGCATCACACGATGGTATTGGGCTAAGAGCTCTTGAGGGTTTAATGAATGAGCATAGAATTAAAGATTTATTAATTAATTGTGAGAAAAGAGGCGGATTAGTAAGCCATAGACGTTTATCAAATGGTGATGATAAACCTTATGAATTGAATATTAGTTGGTGGAGCGCAATGGAAGATTCCAGTAGAGATGCTAAAAGATTTCAATACGAGAGATTTATTTTAAGTCAATTATTAGTAATGGCTCTGAAAGGGGTCCCTGCATTCTATTTGCCAGCATTACTAGCTTCAGAGAATGATATCAAAAGTTTTTCTATGACAGGTCAAAGAAGAGATCTAAACAGAGAAAAGTTTAAATCAGAAAATCTTTCAGCTGTTTTAAATAATCCTGACTCTAATGCTAATAAAAACTTAGAATATCTTCGCAATGCTATGGATGTTCGATCAGAATTAAATCAATTTCACCCTTGTTCACAAATGAAATGTTTGTCTAAAGGTAGAAGTGATATTGTTGTAATCAAAAGAGGTAAAGGTCCTGAGTCTGTTTTTGCAATCCATAATATGACTGAAAATAAAATTAATTATCAATTGAATGATAATGATCTACCAAAAATAATTGATAATGATTTCAATACCCATGATTTTTTAACATCCACTAAATACAATTGCAAAAATATTAGTCTTGATCCTTTTCAAGTAATTTGGCTTAGTGCTTTATAAAGATGATAGAAAATTCTTCTATTTGGGTAGTAAGTGATGTAGATGGTACTTTAATGGATCACTCATATGATTTATCACCTGCTAAAGAAACTATAAAAAAACTACAAAAATTATCTATACCCGTAATTCTTTGTACAAGCAAAACCGCTTCTGAAGTAAAAGTTATTAGAAAGGAACTTAACTTGACGGATCCTTATATTGTTGAGAATGGTGCGGCAATATATGGTGAATCTCTTAATGGAGAAATTATTCTTGGAAAAAAATACGAATCTCTTGAAGAAATCTTAAATTTTATTTCTAAAGAAATTGATTATAAACTTACTCCTCTTAATAATCTCACTGATCAAGAAGCCACTGAGCTTACAGGTTTAGTAGGCAACTCATTGAATTTAATGCGCGATAGACACTGGAGCATGCCTTTTTTAAATCCGCCAAGTAATTTAGAAGAGAAAATTAATATCTGTTGTAAAAAATTCAGTGTTGATATTTTTAAGGGCAATAGAATGAGTCACTTATTATCTACAAATTCGAATAAAGGGAAAGCAATTAATGCTCTTAAAGAATATTCAAATATTCATAATATAAAAATTATAGGTTTAGGCGATTCTCCAAATGATTTGCCTCTACTTTTAAACTCAGATATTAAAATAGTTATTCCTGGAATCGATGGGCCTAACTTAAATTTACTAGATCAATTAAAAGATTTGGAATTTACTTTGGCTTCTGAACCAAATGGATATGGATGGAAAAATGAAATCAATAAATTAATAAATAAGCGAGAACTAAGTTAGAAAGATGAAAGATTTAGATATTAATTTTCCTCTTGATAAATTTGAAAAATTAATTATTGATATTGGCTGGGAATCCTTGGAAGATTGGCTCAATTTTTGGAATAATAAAAGAAATATTCTTTCAATTGATCAATATTGGAACAATAAAGTAAATGATGATTGGATTTGGGGTTTGGCTTTACCTCTTTTGTCTCAGGCTTATAAATATCAAAATAATTTTTCTGATAGAAAAATTATTGGAATCTCAGCTCTGCCTGGCACAGGTAAAACAACATTAGGTAAATGGCTCGAAGCTATTTCTTTAAAATTAAATTTCAAAATTGCGGTTATTTCAATTGACGACTTTTATCTCCCGTCAAATGAAATGAAATTAGCAATTAAGAATAACCCTTGGAATGTTTCAAGAGGGTTTCCTGGAAGTCACTCAGTAAAATTAATGCATGAAAAATTATTAAATTGGAAGATAAATGGAGAATTAAATGTACCAGTTTTCGATAAATCTTTAAGAAATGGCTTAGGAGATAGATCTCATTGGAGATTAGATAATCCTGATTTATTAATTCTTGAGGGATGGTTTTTGGGAATAAAACCTTATTCTATTGACATAAATGATCGACCTATAAATACAACAAATTTGAGTCTCCATGAATCATCTTATATATTAAAAATTCAGAATAACCTAAATGAATATTTAGATATTTGGACTTTAATAGACAATATTTGGCACTTAAAACCATTGAAGATTGAATACATGAATATATGGAAAACAAATCAGGAAAAAGAAATGTTTTTACAGAAAGGTAACGCCCTTATAGATGAAAAATTATCTAATTTTTTGAGAATGCTTAATGTCTCAATTCCTCATAAAAGCTTTGATGATATTAAATCTTACGCGCTTTTATTAATTGATCAAAAAAGAAATTTAGTTGAGGCTGGATTGAATTTGTAGCATTTTCTAAATTTCTTTTTTTTCAGTAATTTTTTATACATTTTTTTTAGCACTTAATAGTGTTTAATTGATGATATTTTGCTGCTTAAAGATGGTTGAGTTTTCTTACAAAAATGAAGGCTGTAGGATGGTTGTATTGAGATGTATTGGTCCATCAAATTTTTTCTTAGAAAGAGTTCTATTCCCAACAGACATTCTCACTTTTATGGCCCCAAATGATTCAAGAGTTGAAATCTGGGGAAATGAATTATATGGCCCTAAGTTGGAAGAAAGAATAAGAATTTCTGCTGATAACGAAGATTCGACTTTAGTAGCATAGAAGAGAAATTATCTAATTGTCTTCGAGTCAAAATTTTTTACAAATACTTTGTTTTTATTGATATTATCAAACTAGTTTTAGTTTAATAGATGTATTATTTTTCTTCCTTTGCAATAGGAGGTTTCGTTCCTTCTGCAGCTATCGCTGGAGTTTTACTTTTAGTTGGTTTAGGAGCCTTCTTTTATCTTGGTATTAAAGGACCTACAGATTATTAAACATGAGTTAATAAAAATTGAATTTTTAATTACCCTCTTGAATATGTTAACACTATGGATTTAACAACTATTTTATTTATATTAAGCTTACCTTTCGTTTTATTAACAGTTTATTTTGGGACAAAAAATGATTTTTACGAGAGTGAAAACTATAAAGGAGATGGTTGTGCCCACGATGTTAAAAGGTAACTTTGCTATTAATCACCTCTAAATACACAGGTCCATCTACTATCAAATTGCCAAACTGGTTTGTATATTTCATTAGTAATTTTTTCTCCTGCCTTATTACAAGTATCTAAATCTTTCATGGGAATAGAATGTAAGGAAGGGCTTGTTATTCCGCTAACCTCTGGCCTTCCTCCAGGCCCTTGTCTGTAGGTTCCAATTATTAACCAATAATTAGCTTTCGCAGAACCATGAAAGATTAAGGAAAAGAGAAAAAATAAAATTAAAATAGAATTTTTTTTCATTTTTCCATACTAGCTTTTAATTTTTTAATGTAAATTGCTATTAATTAATTATGTAATTTAATAATTTTTGGAATATTTAAAATTTGTTTTATATGGATTAATTCAAGGTTTGACGGAATTTATCCCTGTAAGTAGTACAGCTCATTTAAAAGTTATATCTCTTTTTTTAGGGATTGATGATCCTGGAGTATCTTTGTCCGCTACTATTCAACTAGGAAGTGTTCTTGCTATAGCTTGTTATTTTAGGAATGATATTTTTAATTTCAGAGGTCAACCTTCCAAAAAATTTCTTGAATATCTCTTACATGAAAGATTATTAAGGTCTATTTTGATTGGTACTATACCTATTGTTTTGCTTGGTGGGAGTATAAAAATATTTATCCCTTCTTTTTTTGAAAACGTTCTTCGTTCAAATTTATCAATAGCATTGGTCTCATTTCTAATGGCTTTTTTTATGTACTTGGCAGATAGTTCGAGAAGAGGTTCTATTAATATTAAAAACCATAATTATTCAAATAGCTTTTTGATAGGTTTATTTCAAGCATTTGCAATTTTTCCAGGTGTTTCAAGATCGGGGATCACTATTTCTAGTGCTTTAATATCAGGATGGGAGAGAGGCGATGCTGCGAAATTTTCTTTTCTTTTAGGAATGCCAGCTATTTCTATTGCTGCGATTGTTGAGTTTATTTCTTCTTTTAATAATTTTTTTGCATTAGGGTTTTTCCCTCTTTTAGTTGGTCTTCTTACCGCATTTGTTTCGTCTTTATTAGCAATAGATTTCTTATTAAAGTATTTTTCATCAAATGGGTTAAAAATATTTATCATCTATCGAGTAATTTTTGGTATAGTAATTCTTCTGAATTTATAATTGGATGAAAAAATATTTTTTGCAATTGTGTTAAGGTTTAAAAAAATTCTTTCTAATGAACATTTTTATATCTTTCCAATTAGGTGAAGTGGAAGTTTCAAATCTAACTATATTGGTTTTAGCTTTTTTTTCTTCTTTTACATTTATAGCAGTAGGCATAAGTTCATATAAATTATACAAATCTTTTATAAATGAAGACGATAAATAATCGGAACGGCGGGATTTGAACCCACGACCCCCACTACCCCAAAGTGGTGCGCTACCAAACTGCGCTACGCCCCGTGTCTTTACTATAAAGATTAGATTGATTTAAATGTTATTCTTTATAGGATTGTTATCAGATCTCAATACACACTTGTCAACTTCCCAATTAAAGTTTTCCCAAATATGGTCTTCTAATTTATAGTTGCTTCCAGTAAAAACTCCTAACTTAACTTTTGTAGGTGAAGCGGAACAATACTGTCTGCTTCCAGCTGATGCAAGATATTGTTGATGGTATTGTTCAGCATAAAAATATGAATCAATCATTTTTATTTCCGTTTCTATTAAACCAAGATTTTTTTTGCTTAGTTCCGTTTGATATTGTTCCTTACTGGCAAATATGGTTTGAATATTATTTTGATTTTTGTAATATATTGCTGATCTATATTGTGTTCCCATATCATTACCTTGTCTGTTTTTTTGAGTAGGGTCATGACATTCCCAAAACATTTTTAATAAATCACTTACATCAATTTTCCTTTTATCCCATATAACTCTTACAACTTCTGAATGACCAGTTAAGCCTGAACATACTTCATAATAGGTTGGATTGTTTTTTTTACCTCCAGCATAACCTACAGAAGTTGTAATAACTCCTGGAAGTTTCCAAAAACATTTTTCAGCTCCCCAGAAACAACCACATCCAAAAATTATTTCATCTTCTTCTTCATTTGGATCTTTTTTGATATCTGTTTTTAATACTCTATGTAATGAATAAGTATCATTAGTTAAATTTACCTCCTCATTGTTCATAATGTTTTTTAGGAATTTAAACATAATTTAAATAAATCATTATAAGTTAAAAAATTTTTTTTAGCTCTTAACAATTCTGGTAGCTAGTTCTCTTTCCCAAAGTTGTTTATATAGGCCATTTACTTTTACTAAATCTTTATGAGCCCCTTCTTGTACTATTTCTCCTTTATCCATTACTAAAACCCTATCACAGGTAGCTGCAACAGAAAGTTGGTGACTAATCATAATGATTGTTTTATTACTTCTATCACTCATTTCATCTATTATTCTTGCTGCTGTTTTATTATCTACGCTTGCTAAAGCATCATCAAGAACAACAATAGGAGAATTAACAAGTAGTGCTCTTCCTAGTGCAGTTCTTTGTCGTTGTCCACCACTTAATGTGATACCTCTTTCACCAACAATAGTTTTAAATCTTTGTGGAAAACTATTGATATCATCAATTAATCCAGCTTTTGTAGCGCTATCTTTAACTAAATATTTAGAAGCTTTGGGTTCTCCAAAACTTAGGTTTTCTGAGATTGTAGAAGTAAATAAGAATGCTTCTTGTGGAACAATTGAAATATTTTTTCTAAGATCGCTTAATTTTAAAGTTTTTACATCAATTTCATCTAGAAATAATTGATTATCTGGAATTTCAATAGTCCGTCCTAAAGACTTTGCTAGTGTTGTCTTGCCACAACCTACTGGTCCAACTATTGCAATAAGTTCTCCAGGATAAATTTTAAAATTGAGATTATTTAATGAATTAAATTTTGATCCTGGATACTTTATTGTTAAATTTTTCGCTTCTAAGAACCCTTTAACCTTTCTTTTTAAAAATTTAGTTTCTGCTCTATCTACAATCTTTGGGTTGTTCTGAAAGATTTCTTCAACACGATCTAAACTTACTTGACCAAGTTGAAAAGTATTTAAGGTAAAACCTAATAGAGCTGTTGGGAAGACAAGTCTTTCTACGTATAGAATTAAAGCCACTAAACCACCTATCGAAATAAATCCACTCTCTAATTGAAAAGTTCCTAATGATAATAATATTAATAATGAAATTGAGGAAATCCCTTGTAATAAAGGGAATAGGGTACTCGCTGTTCTTGCAAGTTTTATCGCTGAATTTCGATAATCATTATTATATATTTTAAATTCTTTTTTCTCAGCATTCTCTTGGGCATAAATTTTAATGGCGCTTATGCCAGAAAGATCTTCTTGTATTAGATCACTGAGTTTTGATAATGATTCTTGTTGAGCTTTTCTTTGTGTAACCATTCTTCCGCCAAATAGACTTACAATGCCAAGGATTAATGGAAATATCATTAAAGCTGATATTGTTAGTGTTTTATTTATCGAAAACATTGAAGGAATAGTAAATGAATAAGCTAAGACAATGTTGCACAAGCTTAAAACTGTAAAACCTAAAAGCCTTCTTATGTTTTCAACATCGCTCGTAGCTCTACTAATAATGTCTCCACTACCTTTTTTTTGAATCCATTCTGGATCTTGAATAAGTAAATGGTCAAAAAGTTTTTGACGAAGATTTACTTCTACTTTTCTACCTATGCCGAAGACAATTTGTCTTGAAAATAATCTTATTAAACCCATACAAGTAGCTAAAAATATTAACCACAAAGATTTAGAAATAACAAAATCCGAAGAAAACCCATTTTGTAATTGGTCAATTATATTTTTTACTTCTAAGGGTATTACAACACTTAGTATATTTACTAATAAGAGAGCTAAAGCTCCATATAAGAATTCTTTTTTGTAAGGTCTTAGGTATTTAGATATGATTTTTATCTTTAAATTTTTCATTTTATTTTGCCAATATGATTAAGATAATGTTTCATTTTTGAATATGTGAGCTAATTTTATAAATGATTGAGTATTTATTTATGGGTAACGAGCAAACTCATCCATTACATGAAACAGACAAGAATATTATAGATTCTCTTATCACTAAAAAAACACCAGAAGATCTTGACTATATAAATTTAGCTAGATTAATAAATCGTTATATCAATTTCCCAGGAGAAATTGAAATTAAAAACGATATTGAAAAAATTTTAAATTTTTGGATGATCACTAAAAATGAACTTTTTTCAAAAACAAAAAAAATTTGGTCAAAAAGTTTCAGGCCTTCTAATACAAATAAAGATTTAGTTGGCTCAGGTTTTGATACCTCAAATTGAATTTTATCTGCATAATTTTCTTTCAATAAATAAATGTCTTCTAATCTATCAAACGCTGAAATCCTAAATAATTTGTTGGAGGGGAGGGACCTTGATGAATTAACTTCTAGATCTTTAATGCAAAGATGGCTTAATGATGAAATTTCAGATGTTGAAACAGGAGCTTTTTTGAGTGCTTTTAGAGCTAAGAGCTCTACAGGTGTCGAACTTAGTTCTATGGCTGAGGAACTTTTAAATGTTTGCGAATTGCCAATAGCAAGGCCAAATTTGTATTTGGTAGATACTTGTGGAACTGGAGGAGATGGAGCTAATACATTTAATATTTCAACTGCAGTTGCATTTGTAGCCTCATCTTGTGGGGTAAATATTGCAAAACACGGAAATAAAAGTGCAAGTGGGAAAGTTGGCTCTGCTGATGTTTTGTTAAATCTTGGTTTGAATTTAAATTGTTCATTAGAAAAAGTAATCAATGCCGCTAGTGAGATAGGAATAACTTTTTTGTTCGCACCTGTTTGGCATAAATCTTTAATAAAACTTGCCCCATTAAGAAAGACACTTGGAATAAGGACAGTATTTAATCAACTTGGACCATTAGTAAATCCCTTAAGGCCCAATGCTCAGGTTTTGGGTGTTGCTTCTGAGGATCTTCTAAAACCTATGGGAAGCGCCCTTTTAAATATGGGTATGAATAGAGCAATAGTCGTTCACGGGTCTGGTGGCCTTGATGAAGCTTCGCTTCAAGGGAAAAATAAATTAGTGTTTGTTGAAAATGGTGAATTACGTTTTTCAGAAATAAATATTTCAGATTTTAACCATGAAAATATTGCTAACGAAAACCTTGTGGTTTCAGATCTTGACTCTAACGAGGAAATATTAAAGTCTGTTTTAAATGGCTCAGGACAAAAAGCTCATATTAATGTTGTTGCATTGAATGTTTCTTTAGTGCTGTGGGCAGCAGGAATAGAGGATAACTTAAATGAAGGATTTAATAAAGCTTTATTTTCGATTAATCAAGGAGATCCGTGGAAAAAGTTTTTACTTTTAAAAAATTATTTATCAGCAAATTAATACCGCATAGATGATTAATCCATATAAGAAAAACGCAAAATTAGTTTTAAGTAATGGAATTGTATTCCCTGGATTTTATTTTGGTGCTTATGGTACAGCAATTGGTGAAATAGTCTTTAATACTGGAATGACGGGTTATCAAGAAGTTATGACTGATCCAAGTTATTACGGACAGATATTGACATTTACTTATCCAGAGATTGGGAATACTGGTATTAATTTTGAAGATTCGGAATCTAATATTAATGTTAAAGGAATTATTGTAAGAAATTTTTCATCTAATAACAGCAATTGGAGATCTAAAAAGGATTTCAATCAATGGTTAGTTGAAAAAAATATAATAGGTCTCCATGGAATTGATACGAGAGCTCTTGTTAAAATTTTGAGATCTAATGGCTCTATGAATGGAGTTATTACTTCTGAAGATAAGACTTTAGAGAGTTGTTTAAAGATAATTCATGATACGCCAAAGATGGAGGGATTAAATTTATCAAAAGTTGTTTCAACACAGCAAAAATATTTATGGAAAACTCACACACAAACAAATTTTGATTTAAGAATAAGAAATGCTAAATCTTCAAAAAAATTAAAAATAGTAGCTATTGATTTTGGAATTAAAAATTCAATTCTAAATAGACTTGTATCCCATGGTTGTGAAGTTATGGTTTTACCTTCTCGATCCTCTCTAAAAGATGTTCTATCTAATAAGCCTGATGGTATTTTTTTCTCAAATGGTCCAGGCGATCCCTCTTCTGTTTCTGAAGGTATAGACTTAGCAAAATCACTTATTGAATATGGTGATATACCTATGTTTGGTATTTGCCTTGGTCACCAAATATTTGGATTAGCATTAGGAGGTTCAACTTATAAATTACCTTTCGGACATCGTGGCTTAAATCACCCTTGTGGTGAAAATAATAAAATTGAGATTACGAGTCAGAATCACGGTTTTGCTATAGATCCTAATTCTCTTTCAAAGGAACTAGTTAGAATTACCCATTACAACCTTAACGATAATACTGTAGCTGGCCTAGAAGTTAATAATAAGCCAATATTTAGTGTGCAATATCATCCAGAGGCTGGACCAGGCCCACATGATTCAGATTATTTATTTAATAAATTTGTTTCTCTAATGTTAGAAAGATGTTGACATATTGTTTTCTTTTGATTTGATAATTACATTTGATACATTAATTTATTGGAGGAATCAAATCATAGAAGATTTCCAGAAGTTAACGGTTTCTTTAAGAGGAAACCTTGATGTTAAGACTAACGTAATTGTCTTTACTTTTAAAGGACAACTTGATGCTTTCTCAGAAAAACAGTTTAAGACTTTTGTTACTAATAACTTAAAAAATGAGCTTCCATTTGTTATTGATCTTACAAAAATAGATTTTTTAGATTCCTCGGGTCTTGGAGCTCTTGTTCAGACTGCTAAAGAATGCAAAAAATCAAAACTAGGTTTCTCTGTCGTTGGTAATTCGAGAGTGGCCCAAACAATTAAACTTGTTCGTTTAGGCGAATTTCTTAATTTGAAGTCAAGCCTTGAAGATTCATTAAATTATTTAAAAAATTGAATTATTGGATTCAAAACTTAGTTCCATATGGATCTCCCGAAGATATAGGTGTTATTCAACTTGCTTGGCTTGGAGATTCTGTATGGGAGCTTCACCAAAGACTAAGACATGTTCATTTCCCCTTGAAATCTAAAGATCTCCATTTATCTGTTGTAAACGAAGTAAAAGCAAAATCTCAATCAAAATCATTAAGTCAAATTGAACATTTATTAAACTCTAGTGAAAT